>CABRGB010000117.1 GCA_902470345.1 uncultured Collinsella sp. | reverse complement strand
TGGGAAACGGGGTGCGCTATGGCGCAGATGAGAATCAAGGACATTGCCGCCGAGGCGGGCGTGAGCCCGGCCACGGTCTCGCGCTATCTCAACAACCGCCCCGGGCAAATGACCGAGGAGACCCGTGCTCGCATCGCGGCAGTTATCGAGCGCACCGGCTATCGCCCACGTGCCGCCGCGCGCAATCTGCGCAGCTCGCGTACGAACCTCATCGGTGTGATTCTGGCTGACATCGCCAACCCGTTCTCGAGCGCCATGCTCGAGGGCCTTTCCGCCAGCGCCGCGGCGCGCGGCTGCTCGCTTATGACGGCCATTAGCGGCAACGATCCCGCCAAGGAGGCCGAGTCGCTCACCAGACTTATCGATGCCGGCGTGGACGGTCTGGTCGTCAACACCTGCGGAGGCAATGACGAGGCAATCGCCGCGGCAGCGGGACGCCTGCCCGTAGTGCTGCTCGACCGCAACGTTGCCGACGGCGGTGTCGATCTGGTGACATCTAACAACCGTGAGCTGGTCGCCGGCTTGGTAGACGCCTTGGCCGCCGCTGGCAGCGAGCGCCTGTGCCTGCTCACCGAGGCAAGCGACGACAGCCCCGTGCGTCGCGAGCGTGCCGAGGCCTTTGCCGACGAGCTTTCGCGACGCGACCTTGCGGGCGAGGTCGTCACCTTGGCCGATGGTGGCGCCACGGGCGTCGGTCGCTTGGACGAGACCATCTGCGGCTATGCAGGCAAAAAGCTCGGCCTCATTGCCGTCAACGGCTTGGTCTTCCTGCGTCTGACCGAGGCGCTGGCGCAGCTTGGTCCCTCGCTGCCGGCTGGTCTTAAGATCGCGACATTTGACGATTATCCCTGGAACCACGTGCTCTTTGGCGGTGTGACCACGGCCGCGCAAGACACCCTTACCATCGCCGAGCGCGTGGTCGAGCGCCTGTCCGAGCGCATCGACGTCGTTACCACCACCGTGGGCGAGGCCGCAAAGCTGGCGCCCAAACGCATCGAGATCCCCGGCCGCATCGAACACCGCGCATCGACCTCTCGCTAACCGCTCGTTCGCAACTGCCTGTTCACACACGTTTTTTGAGCGCTTGATACGCTTTAACCCTGCGGAAACATTTTTCTGCGATAGTATCTGCGATATAGACCAGTCGAAACCCGCCCGAAAGAAAGGGGAGCGACATGAACCAGCAGAACATCGATTACGTACTCCGCTCCGTAGAGCAGCGTGACATCCGCTTTGTGCGTCTGTGGTTTGTCGACATTCTCGGCCGCCTCAAGAACTTTGCCATTAGCCCCGAGGACCTCGAGGTCGCTTTTGAGGAGGGTATTGGCTTTGACGGCTCCGCCATCGAGGGCTTTGCCACGCCCGAGGAAGCCGACATGCTGGCGTTTCCCGATGCTTCGACCTTCCAGATTTTGCCGTGGCGCCCGAGCCACAACGGCGTCGCCCGCGTGTTCTGCGATGTGTGCACCCCCGACCGCAAGCCCTTCGCCGGCGATCCGCGCGATGCGTTGCGCCGCATGTTCTATAAGGCCGAGAAAGCTGGCTACCTGCTCAACGTGGGCGCCGAGCTGGAGTATTACTACTTCCCCGACGAGCACACCCCCGAGCCGCTCGACAACGTGGGCTACTTCGATCTTTCAGTGAGCGATGCCGCTCGCGACCTGCGCCGCAACACGGTCCTCACGCTCGAGAAGATGTCCGTGCC
>CABRGB010000116.1 GCA_902470345.1 uncultured Collinsella sp. | reverse complement strand
CGTCGGCCATCTTGATGACCTTGCCCTTGACGGGCGAGCACAGCACGTCGGCGCCGGCAGAAGCAGAGATGGAAGCGGGAGCTGCAGCAGCGGCAGGCTCAGCCTTCTTCTTAAACATGTCAAACAGACCCATACGTTTTCTCCTCTTGATTAAGCGCAACGTTATGCGCATGCCTATGGTGATTATAGTGCCAAATGATCAAATTGCTAAGGTAAGAGCTTGAATCGAGAGCCCTTCCCGGTAGTACTCGTGGGATGAGTATCTCCTTTGCATCGCGGGTCGATAAGCTGAGTATCGCCTGCGCAGGTTATGGAGCGCATGGAGGGGCTCTACCAGACCACGCTGGCCGAAACGCAGGAGCTGCTCGACCCCACGCAGCTTGACCACGCCGCCAAGCTTATCGCGAACGCCCGACAGGTCGACATCTACACAGGCTCGCACAACCTCTATCCAGCGGGAATGTTCCGCGATCGCCTGCTCTCCGCCGGTAAAAGCGCGACGTGCCACGACGGTGTCGAGGCCCAGGTGCGAACGGCGCTCGCCTCGGGCCCCGACCATGTGGCAATCGTCATCTCCTACAGCGGCCTTGCCCCCAATGACTACCACGGCAACGCCGATGTTTTGGCAACGCCAGCGAGCGGGTCGCATTTGAGACAAGGTGACATGAAACGAAAGGGCGCTGACCTTCTGGTCGCGCCCTTGAAGTTGAACGTCAGATTGTCCAAATGCAGCCCGCGCAGCGTCGAGCCGTTACGCGGGTTGGTAAACCCGCGTAACTACCTACTCCTGAGCTCCGTACTGCTCGTAGTAGGCATCGATAGCGGTCTTGAGCTCGTCGTCGATGACAACCTTGCCGTCGATCTCGTGGTTGTAGAGAGTCTCGACGACCTCGGCCATGGAAACGATGCTCGCGACGGGAAAACCGTACTTGGCTTCGATCTCCTTCTGCGCGGTGGTCACGCCGCCCTTGCCGACCTCCATGCGGTTGAGGGACACGATCAGGCCCTTGATTTCGACGTCGGCGGCAGCCTTGACCTTGGGATAGGTCTCATCGATGGACTTGCCGCTGGTGGTGACGTCCTCGACCATGACCACGCGGTCGCCGTCCTGGGGCTCGTAGCCCAGCAGGTTGCCCTTGTCGGCGCCGTGGTCCTTGGCCTCCTTGCGGTCGCAGCAGTACTTGACCTCCTTGCCGTACAGCTCGTGGTAGGCAATCGCGGTCACGACGGCCAGCGGAATACCCTTGTAGGCCGGTCCAAACAGGACATCAAAGTCGTCGCCAAAGTTATCGTGGATGGCCTGGGCGTAATACTCGCCCAGCTTCTTGAGCTGATAGCCCGTCACATAAGCGCCGGCGTTCATAAAGAACGGGGACTGACGGCCGCTCTTGAGCGTAAAGCTGCCGAACTTAAGAACGTCGGACTCGACCATGAACTTGATGAACTCTTGCTTGTAAGCCTCCATGCGGGCTCCTCTCGTAATTGCGTACGTGCCTTCCAGTTTAGCGCAGGCGAAGCGTCGATGCGGGCGCGCTTTGAGGCCACGGCATTCTGTAAAGGCTTTGTCAGGGGCAACGGTTTTCCGAACAATGGGGGTTGACATGTCAAACCCCCTCATCAAGAATACGGGCGGATTGAAACGGGTACGAGATACCCAAAGCGCGCCGCGCCCGTCCATAAGGAGGTGCGCCATGGAAGGCAGTCATAGTCGAAAAACCTGCATGTCGCCCTCGGCACGCCGCGAGGACTCCGTATTCGCATAAGCGCCACCAACCGATTGTCAAAACCACCACAAAGGTGCCTGTGAACTGCGCCCCGAAACTTGGACTGAATAAATAGCGACTACGCCGCAAGGGCC
>CABRGB010000115.1 GCA_902470345.1 uncultured Collinsella sp. | reverse complement strand
CCCTCCTTGGCCGGCTTCTTGGGATCGAAGCAGGCAGGGTTCTCGGCCATGTAGGCCATGAAGCCCTTGGTGTAGGCCTGACGCAGCTCGGTGGCGTAGTTAACCTTGCAGATGCCGTTCTTCACAGCCTCGGCAACCTGCTCATCGGGCACACCGGAGGTGCCGTGCAGAACCAGCGGCACGTCGACGGCGTCGCGAATGGCCTTGACCACGGACTGCTCGATGTGGGGATCGCTCGTGTACACACCGTGGCTGGTGCCAACGCCAATTGCGAGGGAGGTGCAGCCGGTGCGCTCGACGAACTCCTTGGCCTCGGCCGGATCGGTGTAGGGGCTCTCGCCCTCAACCGCGGGACCGTCGTCCTCCTTGCCGCCAACCTTACCGAGCTCAGCCTCGACGGGCACGCCCATGGCGCGGCCAGCGTCGGCGACGGACTTGGTCAGGGCGATGTTGTCCTCGAAGGACTCGTGCGAACCGTCGATCATGACAGAGGTGTAGCCAGTGCGGAAAGCCTGCATGCAGCGGTCATAGCCATCGCCGTGATCGAGGTGCAGGGCGACGGGCACGGAAGCGCGCTCGGCGGCAGCCTTGACCATGCCGTAGAAGTAGTCCAGACCAGCGGTCTTGATGGTGCCCGGGGTGGTCTGCATGATGACGGGGGACTTGGTCTCCTCGGCAGCGGCCAGAACGGCCATAACAAACTCGAGGTTCTCGACGTTGAAAGCGCCAACAGCGTAGTGACCGGCCTGAGCGTCCTTGAGCATCTTTTCGGTGGTAACAAGTGCCATGAGCGTTTGCTCCTCTCCCTCGCCCGCATCTGGACATCGGGCGTAGTTGTTCACAAGGCGTTTTACCTTGCGTTTTGCTGCGCTCATTGTATGAAATTACGCGGCTTTGCACGTGCGAGATATTGAGCCCATGCAGGTCAATACAGACCTTTTTGAAAAGTAAACGGAAGGAATTTGAGCCGAGCAGGCGTGTTCGATATTGAATTTTAGGCGTTCAGCGTCTTTCTTTTATAGAAAAGATAAGTAATCGAAAGGTGTTTTCTTACTCAAAAAGAAAATGAACGAAAATAGGGTCAACACAATTCCTGCAAATTTAGCCGAGAATGGAGCAAGCATGGCCCAAGCTACCAACCGTGCTTTTGCCGACGAACGCCGTACCGCCATCATGGAAATGCTCGAGCATAATGCCTCGGTGCAGGTAGCAGAAATCGCCCAGACCTTTGGCGTGTCCTCCGTCACCGCCCGCGCCGACCTGGACGCGCTCGCCGAAGCAGGCAAACTGCGCCGCACACATGGTGGTGCCGTATCGCTTCACAAGCGCCTGACTGTCTCCACGCAGGATCGCCGCATCAATGTCAACGTCGCCGCCAAGCAGGCCATCGCACAAAGCGCCATCGAGCTCGTCAATGACGGCGACACGCTGCTCGTCGACTCGGGCACCACGGCGCTCGAGTTCGTCCGGCTCCTCGATCAGCGCGACGGTATCACCGTCATCACGGCAGACATTACCATTGCCGATTACATCGACGAGAGCATGCCCTCGGTCGATGTCGTCATGCTGGGCGGGGCGCTGCGCAAAGGCCATCGTTATTTGTACGGACCGCTCACCATGCAGGCGCTTCAAATGGTCCATGCCGATCTGGCCGTCATGTGCCCCGGCGCCTTTGTCTCCAGCTGCGGCTTTACGACCGACTTTCCCCAGATGGCCGAGACCAAAACGGCTATGATCGCCGCGGCCCATCAAAGCGTCGCCCTCATGGACGCCAGTAAGGCCAACGGACGTGGCATGTACCGTTTTGCCGAGCTGACCGATGTCGACGCCATCGTGATGGACCGTGACCCCGATCATGCCGTCGCCACCTCAATCGCCGAGGCCACCGACAGCGCACGTCCAGCCCTCATCATCGCTGGCGCTTAAACAAAAACCACCACAAAGGTGCCTGT
>CABRGB010000114.1 GCA_902470345.1 uncultured Collinsella sp. | reverse complement strand
ACCCAGGACCAGCGCGTCAAATCGGCTTTATTCATGATTAGTCATCCGACCCTTCGTCCATGATTCCCAGATCATCGAGTGCATCCTTTGCCGCCAATTCCATGGCAGGACCGATCAGGTCGATCAGATCGGTCGCAATAACACTCTTCTCACCATACTCCGTCGCCGCGGCAAAACCCGCGTAACTGTGAAGCGCAACGGCATACGAATACAGCAGCTCCCAGCGATCCATTTCATCACGCATGGTAGCCAGTGTGCCAGCCAAAATGCCCGCAAGAACATCGCCCGAACCGGCAGTCGCCAACGACGCCGGACCCGAGAGCGGCAAAAGCACGCGCTCAACGCCACAGATAGCCGTCGTCGGCCCCTTGGCAATAACCACGAGATTGTCGGAGCCAGCAGCCCAGACAACCTTCTGTGCGGCCGCGATTGCAGTCCCCAGATCGTTAACCTCGTCACCGGCAACCAAGCGCGAAAGCTCTCGATAGTGCGGCGTCATGACGAGTGGCTGCTCACGGCGGTACATCTCAGGGTTGCTATCGATACCGTCGATAGCAATCTTAGAAAGGCAGTTGAGCGCATCGGCATCAAGGATCAGCGGCACATCAAGCTCCAACAAGCCCGAAACCACCTGCATGGCGCCGGCAGACGTCGTCATGCCGGGACCGCACAGTACGCAGCTGTACTTCTTTGCAATCTCGCACACGGTCATACGGGCAGCGGCACCAAAAGAGCCGCGGGAATCGGACGGAATGGCAAAAACCGGAATCGAGGGAAGTGCCATACGAATAAGATTGGCACACGCGTCAGGCGTCGCGACAGCCACATAGCCGGCACCCGCGCGGGCAGCAGACTTGGCGGCCATAATGGCAGCGCCAGGATACTGCGCCGAGCCGGCAACAATAAGGACGGACCCGCGAGAATACTTATCGATATTCGTGGGTAGCGGAGCAAAGAAATCCACCAGGTCACCGGGCTCGACAATCTCGGCGGCATGGTCGACATCATCGATGACCTCATCAAGGCGATCATAGAGGCTACCGCACACCAGATCACCGGCGTATTCTGGGCCATCAGCGCTGTAGAGGCCAATCTTGGGAGTGATCATCGTGACGGTACGCTCGGCACGGATGCAGTCGTCGTCGACAACACCGGTCTCGGCATTCAGACCCGAAGGAACATCGATGGACACCACATGGTCGGCGCAGTCGTTAACTGTCGGAATCCAGATGGAAAACGGTGCACGCAGGTCACCGTGGAAACCGGTACCAAAAATAGCGTCAACAACAACGTCGGCCTTATCAATCAAAACCTCAAGCTCATCTCGCGAGGGACCGACGCACACATGAACGTCACGACCGGCGGTACGGCGGGCAACATGGCGAGCCAGAGCGGCAGGAATCTCATCCGGCTCAACCGGAGACACAATGTCTACGTCAACGCCCTTGTGACTCAAGATATCAGCCGCGACCCAGCCGTCGCCACCGTTGTTGCCAAAACCGACCAGAACAAGGACGCGATCGGGATTGAGTTTTAGAATTTCAGTAGCAGCAAACTCACCCGCCAGCTCCATAAGCTCGGCCTTCGAAGTTCCTTCGCGTTCGATAATATCCTCGAGACGAACGACTTCCTCGGTACTCAAAACCGGTTTCATCTATGCTCCTAGCGTATCTCGCGAAGCATCGCCCAGGTGCTCCGTTAAAGCCGAATTTTGCAGTTGCTCAAGCTCATCTAAAACCGAGCGAGCCTCTTTATACGTTTGTGCAACGCGTTCCTTGGTGCTCACCTTTTCTTCCTTAGGCTTAGGTCGAGCATCCTCGGTGATCGCAATGGCATTGGCTACGGCCAAATCACCCGTCAAGGTAATGGAAAGCGCAACTTCAACGACACCCAACTCTTGAGCAATCTCGAGCGCTCGACCTGAAAGCACTGCTTTAGGCTTTCCGAGGTTATCACGCGTTACCGAGACGTCTTTGCGGCCGACGCCCTGACTAAAGCCCGTACCAAGAGCCTTGAGAACCGCTTCACGAGAAGCAAAACGGCTCGCATAGTGCGCCGCAGGACGCGATGAAGCATCGCAATATGCGCACTCTTCTTCGGTAAACACACGCCGAGCAAACGACGGCGTCTTTTCAAGGATTGATTTCATGCGGGAAATCTCGACGATATCAACGCCGATACCAGCTTCAGCCATGTTCACCTCCATATCGCACAGACTAAGTTATTGTAGCCCGTTCACAGAAGATGCGACAAACGAGGGTTATAAAACACAGCTACTATGTGAGACAAAAGCCCGTAAACGCAAAAAAGGGGGAGGCCGCGAGGCCTCCCCCTTCTCAGTTCAAGCGTACGGCTCGGTGCCGTCCACCGGTCAGCGGCGCCCTGGCCTCCCACGGGCTGACCC
>CABRGB010000113.1 GCA_902470345.1 uncultured Collinsella sp. | reverse complement strand
TGGTTAACTAGAGGAGGCTTGCTATGGCACCTATCGATATTGTTGTACTGGCTGTAATCGGTATTGCGTTTGTCGCCGTGTGCGTGCGCATCTACCGCAAGGGCACCTGCGCTGACTGCGCTCAGGGTGGCGTTTGTACGGGGCATTGCTCCAACAAAAAGACGTGTGCTGCATTTAAGGGCGTAGACAAAATCGCCGAAGACTTGAGCCGCGGTATTCATTAGCCGACCGGCGTTTGGGTATGTTTGACTGCGGATGCGGCAGTTGCTGATACGATAAGTACGTTAGCAACTGCCGCCGAGCGGCTCAAACGAAAGGAACCCTGTATGGAGTCCTCTGCCTATCCGATGCTCTTTAGCCCGATCAAGGTCGGTACGACCGAGGTCAAGAACCGCGTCTTTATGCCGCCGGTGTCCACCAACCTGGCCGATCATGGCTATGTGACCGACGATTTGGTCGATCATTACCGTGCCCGCGCCAAGGGCGGCGTGGGCCTCATCATCACCGAGGTCGTGACGGTCGAGCCCACCTATACCTATCTGCCGGGCGACATGTGCTGCTACGACGACACGTTTATCCCCGGCTGGGAAAAGCTCGCCGCCGCCGTGCATGAGTACGGCTGCAAGATTATGCCGCAGCTCTTCCACCCTGCCTACATGGCTTTTAACGTTCCGGGCACGCCGCGCTTGATCGCTCCGTCCTTTGTGGGCCCGTCCTATGCCCGCGAGGCGCCGCGCCCCATCACGGTCGATGAGATTCACGAGCTCACGCATCAGTTTGGCGACGCTGCCGTGCGTATGCAGAAGGCTGGCGTCGATGGCGTCGAGGTCCATGCGGCGCACGCCCACGGTATGCTCGGCGGCTTTTTGACTCCGCTCTACAACAAGCGCACCGACGAGTACGGCGGCTCGCTCGACGCCCGCATGCGCTTCTTGCTCGAGGTCATCGCCGAGATTCGCGAGCGCTGCGGCAAGGACTTTATCATCGACGTCCGCATCTCGGGCGATGAGTACACCGATGGCGGCCTGACCCTCAACGACATGATCTACGTCTCGCGTCGTCTGGAGAAGGCCGGCGTCGACATGATTCACGTGTCGGGCGGTACCACCATCAAGCGCGGCTCCGCGATTCCCGCCGCCGGTACCCAGCAGGCCTCGCATGCCGCCTGCTCGCGCGAGATCAAAAAGCACGTCAACATTCCCGTCGCCACGGTCGGACGCATTAACGAGGCCTGGATCGCCGAGGAGCTGATCGAGGACGGCGCTGCCGACATCTGCATGATGGGCCGCGCCAATCTGTGCGATGCCGAGTTCTGCAACAAGGCCGCTGCCGGCAACGCCGACGACATCCGTCCCTGCATCGGTTGCCTGCGCTGCCTGAACGGCATTATGTTCGGCAAGCGCATCTCCTGCACCGTCAACCCGGACGTGGAGCGCGACGAGGCTGGTTACGAGCCTGCCGCCGAGGCTAAGAGCGTGCTCGTTGTGGGCGCTGGTCCTGCGGGTATGGAGGCTGCCTATATTGCCGCCAAGCGCGGACACAACGTGGTGCTCGTGGATAAGCAGGATGAGCCGGGCGGCGAGATGCGCATCGCAGCCGTTCCGCCGGCAAAGCAGGAACTCACCCGCGTGATCAAATACCAGTATCGCCGTCTTGCTGAGGCGGGCGTGAAGTGCGTCTTTGGTACCGAGCTTTCGGCCGAGGACATTCAGCGTGACTACGCGGGCTACGAGGTCGTCCTGGCTTATGGCGCCGAGCCCATCGCTCCGGCCTTCATGCAGGGCTTTAAGCAGGTTATGACGGCTGACGACCTGCTGGGTGGCAAGGCTTTCCCGGGCAAGAAGATCGTCATCGTGGGCGGCGGCACCGTCGGTTGCGAGACGGCAGATTACCTGGCCCCGCTGGTCAACGACCTGTCGCCGGCCAATCGCGATGTCACCGTCATCGAGATGACCAAGACACTCGCCGCCAACGAGGGTGGTGCCGGTCGCGCGGTGCTTATCACGCGCATGCTCTCCAAGGGCGTTCATGTGCTGACAGAGGCCAAGGTGACCGAGATTACCGAGGACACTATCAGCTACGAAAAGGACGGCGAGGTCCACACCATCACCGGTGCCGATACGCTGGTGCTTGCCATGGGCTATCGTCCCAATACCAAGTTGGCCGACGACCTTGCCGCTGCCGGCGTTACCACCCACGTGCTGGGCGACGCCAACAAGTGCGGCAACATCCGCGATGCCATCGGCGACGGCTACAAGGTTGCCTGCGAGCTCTAGTCAACCCCTTTGCACCAATCGATTGCAAAAAGCGGCGGCTGCCCTGTGTGTTGGGCAGCCGCCGCCTGCGTTTTGCCAAAGAAAGATTATTGTCGGGCCCTAAATGCCTTTTGCTTCTGCTCCCTCCGCAATCATGTTGCGGTTATACACCAGGTGCAGATACATCGCGTCGTGCGCGGCGG
>CABRGB010000112.1 GCA_902470345.1 uncultured Collinsella sp. | reverse complement strand
TACACCATCAGCGGTCACGAGTGCAGTGCGTTTAAGCCCGACCCCGAGATCTACCTGCGTGCCATGGAGGCGCTGGGGGTGGAGCCTGCCGAGTGCCTGGTTATCGAGGATTCGCCTTTGGGGATCGAGGCTGGCAAACGTTCCGGCGCCCGCGTCCTGGCACTGCGTCCGCACGAGGGCGTCAACCTCGATCAATCGCGAGCCGATGCCGTTATCGATAATCTGACCGACATTTTGACCGCTTTGTAGTGTCAATCCGCCGCGAGAAGCACGGGTTCAAACGTTTTTTGCGGCGGATTGGCTTAATTTGTCATCTATTTTGATCCGTTTGGCTTCGATTCGGGCTAAGTGAGTAGACTTTTTGGCGCAGGCCGAGCACAATGCATATCTTCCTTTGTAAAACCGCAGGTCACAGGGGTGGCGGTTTTGGGTGTGCTCGGCAGATCGTAATAAGTCTACTCACTTGTAATTTGGGCCTTTGGTCGTGGGGGTTGCTGGTCCCGCTTTGGTTGTCGAGGGAGGGTGAATTGAAGCGCCCCCGCACGCTCCATGCTACAATCGCGAGCATGCCCCACAACTACATCTGCCTTCGAAAGGAGCCTACGTGGCGAACGCCATCGATCAGCTCACGGACCGCGTGCTCATGCTCGGCCGTCTCACCATCGTTCGCCGCGCTATTACCGCCGTGGCGGTCACAATTTCCGCCGTTCTCCAGACATTTCTGATCCAGGCGTTCATTCAGCCCGCCGACCTGCTTCCGAGCGGTCTCACCGGCGTCGCGGTCCTGCTCGATCGCGTTACCTCGCTCGGCGGCGTTCACATCGACATCTCGCTCGGTATGCTCGCGCTCAACATCCCCGTGGCGCTCCTATGCTGGAGCGGCATTAGCAAGCGCTTCGTCATCTTCTCGATGATGCAGGTCGTGCTCTCGTCGCTGTTCCTCAACGTCTTTCACTTCGCTCCGTTTTTGGGCGACAAGATCATGCTCATCATTTTTGGCGGCGTGGTCTCGGGTCTGGGCGCTGCCATCGCGCTTAAGTCCGGCGCATCCACCGGCGGCACCGACTTTATCGCGCTGTGGGTCTCCAACCACACGGGCAAGACCATCTGGGGCGTCATCTTTGGTTTTAACTGCTTTATCCTGGCGATCTTTGGTTTTATGTTTGGCTGGGACAAGGCGGCGTATTCCATCGTGTTCCAGTTTATTTCGACCAAGACCATCGACAGTTTCTATCGTCGCTACGACCGCGTGACGCTGCAAATCACGACGCGCAAGGCAGACGAGGTCATGACCGCCTATGTTGACCATTTTCAGCATGGCATTAGCTGCGCCGAGGTCATCGGCGGATACAGCCGCGAAAAGATGTATCTGCTGCACGCCGTTGTCTCGACCTACGAGAGCCAGGACATTATCAAGCTGGTGTGCGACATTGATCCCGGCGCCGTGATCAATGTGTTCCACACGCTCAACTTTGTGGGCGGCTGGTGGGGCGGTCATGTCGACGAGCCCATGCCCACGGCCGTACCCGATCCCGACAAGCCCGCGCGCATGGCCAGCAGGCAGGCGCGCCTCATCGAGCAGGACAGTCTGCAGCAGGACGACGGCAAGTAGGGTATTGGTATTTTGCCGGCCCGGCGCAACCCTTCCGTATGAGCCCCTCGAAAGCCTCGCTGCTTTCGAGGGGCTTTCGTTTGCCCAGATAAAACCTACCAAAATGAAGCTGTCGCTTTTTGGTAGGTGGGGTGTATCGTTTTATCAATATGAGGTAACATGAAACTAGACGTTATATACGTATTAGTTATTTCAATATTTCGATAAGAGTGATTAGATATGCCTGCGCCCAAAAATGCACCGCTTTACCAGCAGATTTACGACGAAATCAAGGATGCGATCGAGAAAGGTGTTTATGCACCCAAGGAGCGTATTCCGTCCGAGCTTGAGCTAGCCGAGCAGTTCGACGTGAGCCGCATTACGGTGCGCCGCGCCGTCGAGGAGCTGTGTTCCGATGGCTACTTGGTTAAGCAGCAGGGTCGCGGCACCTTTGTTTCCACGCCGCACATCAACCGCCAGTTCCACGCCTCGACGCTGCAGACGTTTACCGCGCTGTGTGCCGACAACGGCATGAAGGCGGGCGCACATGTGGTCGATCGCCAGATTGTGCCGGCACGTCAAAACGAGATGGAGTTCTTTGGCCTGCAGAAGGACGCGCTGCTGCTGCATATTAAGCGCGTGCGTACAGCCGACGGCGAGCCCATCTTTGAGGAGAACATCTTTGTGCCGCTTGACGCCTACCGTGAGCTGTTGACGGCCGATCTTGAGGACAAGTCGATTTTTGCCGAGGTCGAGCGTGTTGGCGGAACGCCGATTGTCTCGGTTGGCTACCGCACGGTCGAGGCCGTTCGTGCCAATACCGAGCAGGCGGCCGAGTTGGGCATTGCTCCGCACGATCCCCTGCTCAACCTGCGTGCCAGCTTTACCGGTCCCAATGGAGAGCCGGTCCTGATGGGTAAGCAGTACTACGTGGGATCGCGCTACGTTATGGTCATGTA
>CABRGB010000111.1 GCA_902470345.1 uncultured Collinsella sp. | reverse complement strand
TCAAACGCGACGACGACCTCAAGGCCACCGTCGACATGATGGGCATCGAGCGCCCGGTGTCGCTGCGACTCGTGCCGACGGCACAAGTAGGCGACTATATTCTGGTGCACGCTGGATTTGGCATCCAGATCGTCGACGAGCAGGAGGCGCAGGATACGCTCGACCTGGTCAACACCATGACCGAACTGGTCGAAGAGGACCAACTGGCCAGCAACCCGGCCGAGGCGTACTAGTGGTGGCCGGACAGCCGGCTCGCTCCGGTATCGACTTTTCGGCATTTCGCGATTCCAAGCTGGCCCGCGAGCTCATCGAACGCATCCGTGAACTTGTCGGCGACCGCACCATCAACCTTATGGAAGTCTGCGGCACGCACACCGTGAGCATCGGTCGCTATGGCTTTCGCTCCATTATGCCGGCGGGACTCAAGCTGCTGAGCGGCCCGGGTTGCCCCGTCTGCGTTACCGCCAACCGCGACATCGACCATGCAATCGCGCTCGCCAACATAGACGGCGCCATCATCACCACCTTTGGCGACATGATGCGCGTGCCCGGATCGTCCACCTCGCTCGCCGCGCAAAAGGCGGCAGGGCGCGACATTCGCATCGTCTACTCCCCGCTCGACGCACTCGACATCGCTGAGCAAAACCACGACCGCCAAGTCATCTTTATGGGTGTGGGCTTTGAGACCACAACGCCCACCATCGCCGCCGCCATCCTGGAGGCAGACGCACGCGGGCTGCAGAACTTCTCGGTCTACTGCGCCCATAAGACCACGCCGCCGGCGTTGCGCGCCATCGCCAACGATCCCGAGACCACTATCGACGGCTTTATCCTTCCGGGACACGTCGCCACCATCACGGGCTTAGCCCCCTTTGGCTTTTTGGTCGACGAGTTTAAGACCCCGGGCGTGGTTACGGGATTTGAACCGGTCGACATCTTGCAGGGCATCTGCATGCTGGTCCAGATGGTTGTTGAGGGGCAGCCCGCAATCGACAACGCCTACCGTCGCGGCGTCAATGCCGACGGCAATCCCGTGGCGCGCCAGCTGGTCGAGCAGGTATTTGAGCCGTGCGATACCACATGGCGCGGATTGGGATCGATTGCGGCTTCGGGACTCGCCATTCGTCCCGAGTTTTCGCACTTTGATGCCCGCATGCGCTTTGACGTGCCCATCGAGCCGACGGTCGAGCCACGCGGATGCCGCTGCGGCGACGTGTTGCGCGGAGCCATTACGCCGAGCGACTGCCCTCTGTTCGGCCACGCTTGTACACCCGAGCATCCCGTCGGCCCCTGCATGGTGAGCTCCGAGGGCAGCTGCGCAGCATATTTCCGCTACCGAGGCTAATGGGTTCCGCTGTTCTAACGAACGGCGGACCGGTCGATGCTACGCCTCACCCATATAATTCCACCCACGATTGGAGTTTTCGATATGTCCCATAGCGTTACCGACAGCACCGTCCTGCTGGGTCACGGCTCCGGCGGCCAGATGATGAAACGCATCATCGACGAGGTCTTTTTGGATGCCTTTGGGTCGCCCGAGCTGCTCGAGGGCAACGACTCCGGCGTCGCCGCACTGCCCGCGAGCGGGCGAATCGCCATGTCGACTGACAGCTTTGTGGTAACGCCGCAGTTCTTCCCCGGCGGCAATATCGGCCGCCTCGCCGTATGCGGAACCGTCAACGACGTCGCGACCTCGGGCGCCAATGTGCGCTACCTGTCGTGCGGCTTTATCCTCGAGGAGGGCTATCCCATGGACAAGCTGCGTCAGATTGTGCAGACCATGGCCGAGACGGCGCGCGAGGCGGGCGTGGCGATCATCACCGGCGACACCAAGGTGGTCGAGCGCGGCGGTGCCGACGGCGTCTACATCAATACCGCCGGCGTGGGCGAAGTGCCCGCGGGCGTAGCGCTCAGCGGTGCAAACTGTCGGCCCGGCGACGCCATCCTGGTATCGGGCACACTCGGCGACCACGGCATCGCCATCATGAGCCAGCGCGAGGGCTTGGCGTTTTCGAGCAACATCGAAAGCGACGCCGCGCCGCTCAACCACCTGATTGCCGACGTGCTCGCCGCCGCCCCCGACACCCGCTGCTTCCGCGACCCCACGCGCGGTGGCCTGGCGTCCACGCTCAACGAGTTTGCCCAGGCCAGCGGTGTTGCCATGGAGGTCGACGAGGATGCCGTGCCCGTGCGTTCCGACGTGCAGGCCGCCTGCGAGATGCTCGGCTACGACGTTCTGCAGGTGGCAAACGAGGGCAAGATGGTCGCCGTGGTGCCGGCCGAGCAGGCCGATGCCGCACTGGCGGCCATGCGCGCCGCCCGCTACGGCGAGAACGCCGCCATCATCGGTCGCGTGCTGCCGCTTGCCGAGGGCGCTCGACCCGCCGTGCGCGCACGCACCGGCTGGGGATCGACCCGCATCCTCGACATGCTCGTGGGAGAGCAGTTACCGAGAATTTGCTAGGGCGGTATCGCGCGGTCGGCGCGATGTGGCTTGATATCCCTGGAGATGTTCAGATTCCAAGCGCGCCCAACGCGGAAGCCCAGTATTATGAGGTGCGTTTTGAAACCCAATGACGGGAGCTTTCATGGCAGCAGCTTTTTCCCATGTGATCTTTGA
>CABRGB010000110.1 GCA_902470345.1 uncultured Collinsella sp. | reverse complement strand
CTACATGGCCGGCATTCTGGCGCACGCGCGCGAGATCAGCGCCATCACCAACCCCACGGTCAACTCGTACAAGCGCATCACCACGGGTGGCGACTCCGTACCGCAGTACGCCACGTGGGGCCTGCGCAACCGCGCGAGCATGGTCCGCATCCCGGTCTACAAGCCCGGCAAACAGCTGTCCACGCGCATCGAGCTTCGCAGCCCCGACCCCATGGCCAATCCGTATCTGGTCAACGCCGTCACGCTGGCGGCTGGTCTGGACGGCATCGAGCGCAAGCTGGAGCTCCCGCCCGAGGCCACGGCCGAGACGCTCAAGCTTACCGACCGCCAGATGGTCGAGGCCGGCTACACGCCGCTGCCGCGTTCGCTCAAAGAGGCGCTCGACGTGTTTGAGGACTCGCAGTTTATGAAGGATGCCCTCGGCGAGCACATCCACAGCTTCTTCCTCAAAAAGAAGCGCGACGAGTGGCATAAGTTTGAGTCCACGATCACCGAGTGGGAGATCAAGCACTACCTGGCGAACTCCTAATCGCGTTGGCTTGTTCCAGTACGATTGAGCTCATTTCCTTGGAGGCCGATATGTCCGAAAAGAGTGCCCTGTTCATGGCGCGCACGACGCGCTTCCACGAGTTTGCCCGCAGCTTGACGACCACCCTGGGTGTCGAGGTGAGCCTGGCAACCCCCGATTCGCCGACTGCGGCGCACGACTTTGACCTGCTGATCCTCGACTCCGATGGCATCCGCAGCGACCGCATCGATCAGATTGCCAAGTGGCTTGACGATCGTGGCGGCGTCCCCATGCTGGTGATCGTCGACGATGAGGCCCTTGGCACCCTGCGCCTGCCGAATCACGCGCATGCCGACTTTGTGTGCCCCACGGCGACGCCCAACGAGCTCAAGGCTCGTGCGCAGCGCCTGATGGGCGAGGAGGAGACCGTCACCGCCGACGATGTACTCAACATCGATAACCTCGAGATTAACCTGGCCACCTACCAGGTGACGCTCGATGATGAGCCCATCGACCTGACGCTGATGGAGTACTCGCTGCTGAGCTTTTTGGCGACGCATCCCAACCGTGCCTACAGCCGCGAGGTGCTGCTGCACCGCGTGTGGGGCTTTGAGTACTGCGGCGGTACGCGCACCGTCGACGTGCACATTCGACGCATCCGCTCCAAGGTGGGCCCGCAGATCGCGGCGCACATCACCACCGTCCGCGGTGTGGGCTATCTGTTTAAGGACTAGATTTCCACCACAAAGGGGACAGGCACCTTTGTGGTGGTTTTGGCGCAGGCCGGGTCCTTTCGGGCCTGCGGCAGAACTTAAGCCTTCCTAAAAGATTGCGTTCTCATACACTTGCGCCCGCATATTGGGGTACAACTCAACGTGAACAATGATGGCCCGCCACATGTTTGGCGGGCCTTTGGTTATTAGACGAAAGGATCGCAGCCATGAGCGAGAACGATTCCCAGCGTCCTCAGGATGCGGGCAACGCTGGCGAGACCCAGCAGCAGCCGCGTGTGCAGGTGGAGTCGACGCCTGCCGGCAGTAACATTCCCTACGTGCAGGCTTACGATACACAGACCGGCCAGCCGCTGGGCAGCCAGCAGGTTGTAAACAAGCACACGGTGGTCAAGACCAAGACCAAAAAGCTGCCGATCTTTATTACGGCACTCGCCGGCTGTGCCTGCGGAGCCCTGCTGGTCATTGCGCTCATTATGAGCGGCACGCTCGATATCGGTGGCGGCAAGAATGCCGTGACGGCGGGTGCTTCGGGTTCGTCGACGCAAAAGATCACGATCGACTCCGAGGACACCACGCTGGCCGAGGCCGTTTCTGCCAAGGCCCTGCCCTCCGTGGTTTCCATTACCGCCACTTCGAGCGGCAGCCAGAATGGCTCGCTTTCGCAGTCTGCTGATGAGTCGGATAGCTCGGGCAGCGTCGGTTCGGGCGTGGTGCTCGATACCGAGGGCCACATCCTCACCAACAACCACGTGGTCGATGGTTACGACCAGTACGTGGTGACCATGGACGACGGCACCACCTATGAGGCCGAGTTCGTGGGCAACGACGCCTCGAGCGACCTGGCCGTCATCAAGCTCAAGGACGCCGACGCCTCCAAGCTCACGCCGATCGAGATCGGTGACTCCTCCAAGCTCAACGTGGGCGAGTGGGTCATGGCGATCGGTTCGCCGTTCGGCAACGAGCAGTCTGTCTCCACGGGTATTGTCTCGGCGCTCTATCGCTCCACGGCCATGAGCTCTACCAGCGGCAACACCATCTACGCCAACATGATCCAGACCGATGCCGCCATCAACCCGGGCAACTCCGGCGGCGCGCTCGTCAACGACAACGGCGAGCTCGTGGGTATTAACTCGCTCATCGAGAGCTACTCGGGCTCCAGCTCGGGCGTGGGCTTTGCCATTCCGGTCAACTATGCCAAGAACATTGCCGACCAGATTATCGACGGCAAGACGCCGGTGCATCCGTACATGGGCGCTACGCTTTCGAGCGTCAATGCGCTCAACGCCCGCACCAACAAGCTGAGCACCGATAGCGGCGCGTATGTGGCGAGCGTTGTCGAGGACGGTCCTGCAGCCAAGGCCGGCATCCAGGAGGGTGATGTCATTACCAAGCTGGGCGACGACGAGATTACGAGTGCCGATGGCCTGATCATCGCGCTGCGCAGCCACGAGGTGGGCGAGAAGGTCGAGATCACGCTCATGCGCGGCAAGGAAGAGAAGAAGGTCACCGTCGAGCTGGGCTCCGATGAGGAGCTGCAGAACCAGCAGCAGGACGACAGTTCGACCGACACCGGCAACGGCGGTATTACCGACGAGCAGCTGCGCCAGTA
>CABRGB010000109.1 GCA_902470345.1 uncultured Collinsella sp. | reverse complement strand
TGAAGCCCGGTGCTCAGATTGAGTATCGCGCCGGTGGCGCCCATGCGCCCGAGGGCGCGCCCGTGGTGCTGACGGCCGAGGTCATCGACTTTGTCACCGATAGCCGTGGCGGCCGTCTGGTGCGCTTTGAGCCGGCCGGTTGCAATGCTGCCGGCGAGCCGCGCACGCTCGACGAGGCCATCCACGCCGCCGGTCACGTGCCGCTGCCGCCCTACATTACCGACTACGAGGGCGACCCCGAGAAGTACCAGACCGTTTACGCCATGAAGGAGGAGCACTCGGCTGCCGCTCCTACGGCGGGCCTGCACTTTACTCCCGAGCTCATGGCCGCTATCGAGGCCAAGGGTGCGAAGTTTGCCGCTGTCGAGCTCGAGGTCGGCATCGATACCTTCCGTCTGGTGGAGGAGGACGACCCTACGCAGCACGTCATGCACACCGAGCGCTACCACGTATCGCAGGAGGTGGTCGACGCCGTGCATAAGGCTAAGGCCGAGGGGCATCGCGTGATCGCCGTCGGTACCACGGCGGTGCGCTCGCTCGAGAGCGCGTTTGACGCGGACGCGCCGGTGTCCGATCCGGCTGTGACGGCGCGCTATTTTGAGGGCCGCGAGGACGGGGCCGATACGCTCGGCCGCGGCGACATCGTGGTACGCGAGAACGCTACGACGCAGCTCTACCTCATGCCCGGCTCGACCTATCACGTGGTCGACGCGCTGATCACGAACTTCCACGTGCCGCGCTCTACGCTCATGATGCTCGTGAGCGCGCTTGCCTCCCGCGACCAGATCATGGATGCCTACGCCGCCGCCATCGAGGAGCGCTACCGCTTCTTCAGCTTTGGCGACGCAATGCTCATTTGTTAGTTACGCGGTTCTACGAACCGCGTAACGGCCCGACGCTGCAAACGCCCCTAAGCGGCAATCTGACGTTCAATCGTCGGGCATGACCAGAAGGTCAATGCCCTCCTCTTTCACGTCACCTTGCTCGCTTAGGGGCGTTTTCGCTGTCCGCGCCAAAACATCGGCGTTGCCGTGGTTGTTGCTGTAGTCATTGGGGCAATCTAATAAGTTGCGGTGAGATAGTTCTTGAATTGGCCTTTTTGAGGGCTAGATAGGAACTATCTCACCGCAACTGCGTTGGGTGTTTTTGGCAGCGGGTTTACTTGCTCGCGAACAGCCAGATCAGGATGATCACCAGAATCACGGCGATGATGCAGGCGATGGCTCCGGTGAATTTGACGCGTGAGTCGCGGGTTCGCTTGCGCACGTCGTCTTCGGCGGCCTCGAGTTGGGCAACTTCGCGCTCGGTCTCGGTATGCTCGGCCTTGTCGCGTGCCAAGGACCCGGCGAGCGATTCGGTGATCTCGGGATGGTCGTGCACCTCGGTCGCCTGCTCGATAATCGACTGCGCATGCGCGGCATCTGCCCGGGCGTTTGCGATGGCCTGCTCTTGCTCGCGGCGTGCCTTGTCCTGCGTGGCGATCTTTTCGCGCAGCTCGCGCTGGCGCGTCGCGGCGGCAGTTTTTGCGGACTGCAGCTCGTCGCGCGCGGCATCTGCCTCAGCCGTTACGGCCTGGTGCGCGCGTTTAGCGTCGGCGATGGGGGCCTGTGCCTGCTCGACGGCCTGCTCGGCGGCGGCAAGTGAATGCTCAAGATCGGCAGTCACTTGCGGAATATCTTCCTCGGCCTTGCGGAGGGCGTCTGCAGCGTCGGAGATTTGCATAGACAACTCGTTGGTGCGTACGGTGTAATTGGCGGGATTTGCCGAAGGGTTGCGCTGCAGCTCGGCATACTCGCGACGCAAGGTCTCGAGCTGTGCGCGCGTAGCATCGGCAGTTTGTCGTGCGGCGGCGACACCGGCATCGCGCTCAGCCTTCACTTTGTCGCGGATACGCTTGGAATCCTCAAGGCGACGAACGAGGCGGTTGCCGGTCTCGCGCGAGCTCGCCTCGCGGGCTTCCACGGCGTCGAGTGCAGCCTTCAGGCGGAGCTCGGTCGCATCGTCCTCTGCCTTCATTTGCTCGAGCTGGCCCTTGAGCTCCGTCGCTTTGGCGGCATGGGCATCACGGTTAATTTCAGCTGCCGCAGCGGTCTTTTGTGCCGCGGCAATCGCCTGGCGTTGATCGGCGATGATCTGATCGTAGCGGCCTGCGATGTCCTGGCGCGTCTCGAGCTCCTCTGCCTGGTCGGCGATGCGCTGCTCAAGCTCGGCTAAATGGGCGTGGGCATCGGCGAGTGCCTTCTTGGCGGCGTTCATCTCGCGCATGGCCGACGCGCCCTGGGCGATAAAAGTGCCCACGGCGTTAGCGGTGTTTGAGACGGCGCTCCCCAGGTCGCGACTCGTGGCGGAAGCATGCGAGGTGGCCGGGTGCGCGGGCTCGGCGGCATTCGTATCGGCAGTCTGCGGCGCGGCGATATTGCCGGTGCCGCCTTCAATCACGGAAAAGCCCGCTGCATGCGGGTCGACCGCGTCGGCGCCGATCGTGGGGTGCTCGAGTTGCAGGAACGAGGGCATGGTGCTGCCTTGGTCGGCAACCGGGGTCTCGCCGGGCACAAACGTCGAGGCAGCTTCGGCGGCTTCCTCTTCCTCGGCGTCGACATCGGCATCGGCGACGGCGTCCTTCATCGCTTTGACGGCATCCATCATGGAGTCCATGACGGCGTCGAGCTCTTCTTCCGAAGACACCTCGATGGGGCCTGCTGCTTGCGGAGCGTTCTCGGCCTTGGGCTCAGTATCGTTCGGGTCCGGCTGCTCTAGCTGCTCTTCTTTGTCTTGCTCTGCGGCAACATTTGCGTCTGTGGTCTCGTCTACGGCGGCAGGAGCCTTCTCGACAGAGGCATCAATGCCTCCATCGCTGCTGGTAGAAGTATCGCAGTCGTTAATGGTGTCTGCGGAATCATCAATATGCTGTTGAGTCTGGGGGTCCAGCTCGTCTGTCATA
>CABRGB010000108.1 GCA_902470345.1 uncultured Collinsella sp. | reverse complement strand
ATTGCTAAAGAAACCCGGTTCTGCCTCGTGCAGGACCGGGTTTCTTGTTACCGCGCCTTTAATTCCATTGCAAAGGGGACAGGCACCTTTGTGGTGGCTTGGGCACTTTGGCGTCAATGTTATGGCATCGCAGCGAGCCGGTTCCAAGTGCCCCAGGTCGCCCCGAAAGAGGAGCGATGCGTACTTTGGTACGCGAGCGACGGCTTGAGGGGCGAGATGGGGTGCTTGGGGCCGGCGCAGCGTCAAGCCTTAAAGGTGGTTACCAGGGTGTTTTGGCGGTCGAGGACTCGATGGCCTCGTGGCGCTTGAGCTCGCGGCGCATGGTTTGGGAATTGAGCCAAGCTGCCTGCCAGCCACGGATGGGGTAGCGCGCTTCGTCTAGCTCAAACTGCGTATAGCCGCAGGCGTTGATAACCGTCGTCCCGCACGCGTGTTGCCGCTCGCGCTGAAAATCGGGACCGTAGCTCTGATGCACATGCCCGTGCACCATGTAGTCGGGATTCCAGGATTCGAGTGCTGTGTTAAAGCACTCGAATCCTCGATGCGGCAGATCGTCCAGATCGCCCACGCCGGCGGCGGGCGCATGGGTGAGCAGGATGTCGCAGCCGCCGACCATCCTCACTTTGCGGGAGAGCTTGCGCACGCGCTTGGCCATCTCGCGCTCGGTGTACATGTTGGCGCCATCTCGGTAGCGCATAGAGCCGCCAAGCCCCGCAATGCGGACGCCGCGGTACACGTAGACGGCGTCTTCGACACAGATGCAGCCACCCGGTGCATGACGTGCATAGCGGTCATCGTGGTTGCCTCGTACGTAGATGAGCGGTTTGTTGATGACGGTGACCAAAAACTCAAGATAGTCCGGGTCCAGATCGCCAGCTGACAAAATCAGGTCAACACCTTCAAAGCGTTCCTTGCGAAAACACTCCCAAAGGCATCGTTCTTCGGTATCGGCTACGGCAAGGATTTTCATAGGACGTTGACTTTCGGCTCATCGTTGAGCTGCGGAATGGCGCCTATCACGTTGTCGGCCAGCCAGTCCATCTCGACGATTTGCGTGCTCGGCAGCGGGGGAAAGCCCTCGATCTGCACCACGCCGTCTTGGCTATGGAGCTCGCCGCCAAATGGATTGATGGAACCCTCGACGATGCCATTGCGCAGTAGCTGAACGAGCTTGCGCGTCTGATAGGGCAGGCCCGGAGCGTAGCGAATGTCGATGACGCCCGAGCTCATGCCATACCAGTAATTAACGGCGCGAACCTGGCTGTCGTCACTGGTCTCATCCCAGGTGCCATGCAGCAGGCTTCGCACGATAAGCTCGTAGTAACGGCCCCAGTTCCATACCGGCATGGCGATGCCGGTGACTTTGCCATCGACCAGGCGGTGGAGTCCGTAGGCCGTAGGGTCTTCGAGCGACTTGGACATGTCAGCGCCGGTCATAACACTCACGCCTTCGCGGCACATGGCCTCGGCAAGACCGCCGGCGGGCACATCGCCCCAGGTGAGGATTACCTGCGCGCGGGGGTCGAGTAGCGAGGCGCCAATAGCAAAGGCGTTGATCTCGCTGAGTGCGCCCGAGGCGAAGACCGACGCGTGGTAACCGATGCGATGGTTGTCCGCCATGCTAGCCGCAAGGGCGCCCAGGAGGAACTTGGCCTCGTACATCTTGCCAAAGTACGAACGGACGCTTTGGTGGGGAAGGCCGATGGAGCAGTTGAGGAATCGCACCTGGGGATACTCGACGGCGGCCCTGAGCGTATATTCCATCAGGCGGTGTGAAGTCGAGAAGATGGCCTTCGCCCCGTGCTTGACGGCGGTTTCCACGGCGGCGTAGAACGCGTCCGGGTCGTGGCAGTCCTCGAACGCCTCGGTGCGCACGATGCCGCCAAAGTGCTGGTCGAGATACTGACGCCCTTGGTCGTGCAGGCTGTCCCAGCTCGACGATGCACAGGGGAATTCATGGATAAAGGCGATGCGCAGAGGGTTGGCCGCCGAATAAACGGTCTTGCCCATAAAGAAGTTGAACACGCCGGAGGTGGACTTGGCGGGCGCCTCTTCCTCATCGACGCTCGGTGCCTCGACAAGATCGACCTTGTCCTCGTCATTTTTGCCGGCAATGACCAACTCGCGCCAAATCTTGCACAGGCGGTTTACGACGATATCCGTCGGCGTATCCAGCAGGCGGTCCTGGTTGTACACATTGAGGTAGACGAGCATGGCGTCGGCGGGCGTAATGTCCAGGTGGTCGCCGCCCGCGCGAAGGTAGGCACGCTTAAAGAGCAAGAAGGTGTGGCGCAGGTAGTCGACCTTTTTCTGCGGCCATTTTTCGATAAGGTTCTGACCGAGCATCTTGGCGAGTGTCTCGTAGCTTCCCTCGCGCGAGAACTCGATCTCGTATAGGGGGCAGACGCGCCAAAACGCGCAGAATTCACCGTACAGGCGGCTTTCGACAGAGTCCCATTTGCCGGGGTAGAGACGGGTGACCTTGGCCGAAACCGTTGGGGCGTCCAGGAATTTGAGGACGCTGACGCGCTTGTTGCCCTCTTGGACATAGAACCGATGCATGAACTCGGTGACGATGATGGGGTCGCGATAGCCCTCGGTCACCTGGATGTCGTAGAGGTTGGACCACTTGCGGGCGAATTCGGTGCTAAACGGCAGCAGGGGCATAAAGTTGCACGAAAAGGCGGACTGACGGCCCTTGGTAACCGTGCCGACGACCATTTCGAGAGGAATGTCCCTCAGACCGACGCTCTCTCGCTGGCCTAAGGGGAGCTGGGAAACGAGGCCGTCGAGGTCCGTAAGGTACGGGTGCTCGCTTTGGCTGATGGCGCGACGACGTCCCTGCTCGCCGCGCTTGCGTGCTTGACGATAGGCCTCTTCCATGGTGTCTACTCCCTTAGTCGTTTAAACAACGATATGAACCATGGTACCACGATGTGAAACCACCACAAAGGTGCCTGTGAACTGCGCCCCGAAACTTGGACTGAATAAATAGCGACTACGCCGCAAGGGCC
>CABRGB010000107.1 GCA_902470345.1 uncultured Collinsella sp. | reverse complement strand
ATCAGGCGGTCGATGATGCGGGCCATGATGAGGTTGCCGTTGCCGCGCTCCAGGTGGATGTCGGCACCGGAGTGACCACCCAGCAGGCCGGAGATCTCGAGCGTAAGGGTGCTGCCGGTCTTGTGCTCGCGCACGATCGGGCAGGTGTAGGTAACGACGACACCGCCGGCGCAGCTGACGGTGGCCACGCCCTCCTCCTCGGAATCGAGGTTGATCATGGTGCGGGCGCTAATCTGGGACTTGTCGAGCGTCTCGGCGCCAACCAGGCCAGTCTCCTCGTCGGTGGTGAACACGCACTCGAGGGCCGGATGAGCAATCGAATCGTCGTTGAGCACGGTGAGCATCAGAGCGACGGCGATACCGTTGTCGGCGCCCAGCGTGGTACCGTTAGCGGTGAGGACGCCATCCTTGACGACCAGGTCGATACCATCGGTCGTAAAATCGTGCTCAACGGAGCCCAGCTTGTCGCACACCATGTCGATGTGGCCCTGCAGCATCACGGTCGGGGCATTCTCGGCGCCGGCAGATGCGGGCTTGCGAATGATGACGTTGTAGACCTCGTCCTGATACACGTCGAGGCCGCGCTCCTTGGCAAACGCGACCAGGAAATCGCTGATGCCCTTCTCGTTGCCAGACCCACGGGGGATCGCGCTGATCTCCTCAAAGAAATGGAACAGCTGGGCGGGCTCGTAGCCGGTAATCTTGTAGTCCATGGTGCCTCCTTGGCGCAACTGGTTAGACAGTAAGACATGCGACTTGTATATTCCCAGACTTTGCGTGCATAAACCAGTCGAAAACGCCGAGCGCCCTCGCATCATCGGCTAACGGCGGACCGCATAGCGTAACGGTCACAACTTCGCAGCTCTACAAATCGAGGCGCCCTTGCCAGAGCGCCTCGATTGCACAGATCAAATTGTCGCCACACCCTACAGCGCGCCGGAACCGGCTTGCATCATGCCGCCGGGGCCCGAGGTCACGCCGCCGCTCACGGGCGCGGCGTTGCCGGTGTGCGGTGCCGCCGGGGCGGTATCGCCCCCGAGCGCACCTGCCGGACGCGGCGCCGGGATCTCGCCCGTGCCGTGGCTAAAGACAAACTTGCCGTCGGCCACGTCGCACAGGACGGTATCGCCCTCGCCCCACTCGCCAGCCAGCAGTTCCTCGGACAGCGGATCCTCGATGAGCTTTTGGATGGCACGGCGCAGCGGACGCGCGCCGTTGGTGAGGTCGGTACCCTCCGCCACAATCTTGTCGTAGGCCGCATCGGTAAGCTTGATGTTCATGCCGTTTGCGATCAGGCGCTGGCGCAAATCGTCCACCAGCAGGTGCGCGATCTTGGTCAGGTTCTCGCCCGAGAGCTTCTGGAACACCACAATATCGTCGATACGGTTGAGCAGCTCGGGGCGGAACAGGCGCTTGAGCTCGCCCATCGCGCGGCCGCGGATCTCACTCGAGGTGAGGCCCTGCTCGCCGGTGGTGCCAAAGCCAACGCTCGCATCCTGCGCGATCTCGCGGGCGCCCACGTTGGACGTCATGATAATCACGGTATTGCGGAAGTCGACCGTCTTGCCCTGGCTATCGGTCAGACGACCCTCCTCCAGCACCTGCAGCAAGATGTTGAAGATATCGGGGTGCGCCTTCTCGATCTCGTCGAACAGCACGACCGAGTACGGATGGCGACGAACGGCCTTGGTGAGCTGGCCACCCTCGTCGTGACCGACGTAACCCGGAGGGCTACCGATGAGCTTGGAGACCTCGAACTCGCTACCGAACTCGGACATGTCGAAGCTGATGAGCGCATCCTTGTTGCCAAAGAGGTACTCGGCGAGCGTCTTGGCGAGCTCGGTCTTGCCCGTGCCGGTGGGACCCAGGAAGATAAAGCTGCCGCCGGGGCGACGCGGATCCTTGAGCGGCGAGCGGCTGCGGCGCACGGCCTTGGCAACTGCCTCGACAGCCTCATCCTGACCGATGATGCGCGTCCTGAGCACGCTTTCGGCTTGCAGCAGGCGACGGCTCTCGCTCTCGGTAAGCGAAGACACCGGCACGCCCGAAGTCACGGACACGATGTCGGCGATCTGGGAGACATCGATGGTGAGCGGGCTGGCGTCGAGCTCGGCGGTCCAGGCGGCCTTGGCCTCGGCGAGCTCAATCTCGGCGGCCTTCTGCTGCTCAGTGATCTCGGCGGCCTTGTTCATGTCGTCGCTCTCGGTGGCCTCCTGCGCGGCGGCCTTAAGCTCCTCCACGCGATGCTCGGCCTCACGCACCGGCTCGGGCGCGCGATTCGCGGCGATGCGAGCGCGGGCACCGGCCTCGTCAATGAGGTCGATAGCCTTATCGGGCAGGAAGCGATCCTGGATGTAGCGGTTGGAAAGGTTCGCGGCGGCCTCGATAGCACCCTGCGTATAGCGCACATGGTGGTGCTCCTCGTAGCGCGGCTTGAGCGCGGTCAGGATCTTGACCGTGTCCTCGACGCTCGGCTCCTCGACATCGATGGTCTGGAAGCGACGCTCGAAGGCCGGGTCCTTGGTGAGGTACTTGCGGAATTCCTCGGCCGTGGTGGCGCCGATAATCTGGAAGGCACCGCGCGCGAGCACGGGCTTGAGCATGGAGCTCGCGTCGATGGAGCCCTCGGCAGAACCGGCACCGATGATGGTGTGCATCTCGTCGATAAACAGGATGACATCGTCGGCTTCGGTGGCCTCCTGGATCACGTTCTTGAGGCGCTCCTCAAACTCGCCGCGATACTTGGCACCCGCCACGAGGCCCGGCAGGTCGAGCGTCCAGATATTCTGGTTCATGAGGTTCTCGGGCACGTTGCCGGCTGCAATCTGCTGAGCCAGGCCCTCGACGATGGCCGTCTTGCCCACGCCGGGGTCGCCCAGAATGAGCGGGTTGTTCTTGGTGCGGCGCGAAAGAATTTCCATCATACGCTGGACTTCCTTTTCGCGACCGATTACAGGGTCGAGCTCGCCGTCGCGCGCCTTCTGCGTGAGGTTGGTCGCGAACTGCTTAAGCGTATCGGTGCCACTCCCCTTTTGCTGAGAGGCATCCGAGCCGCTAAAGAACGGCAGGC
>CABRGB010000106.1 GCA_902470345.1 uncultured Collinsella sp. | reverse complement strand
TACCTTACACAACGGTAAGGCAAGCGTAAGCCATATCGATGGTAGCTGACTCGTCTTCTTGCGACTATAGATGCCGTAGACTAATTGCAAGAAAGGACTCGGTATGCAAACCACGCACATGGCGACTCCGGTACTGGAGGTCGCGCATCTCGAAAAGGTATATGGAGCGCTGGGCAATGTGACCCGCGCGCTCAGCGACGTCAGCTTTACCGTCAACCGCGGCGAATTCGTTGGCATCATGGGCGCCTCGGGCTCGGGCAAGTCGACGTTGCTCAACTGCGTGTCGACCATCGATAGCGCCACGAGCGGCGCGATTCGCATCAATGGGCAGGACGTAACACGCATGAAGCAGGCTAAGCTTTCGCAGTTCCGCCGCGAGGAGCTCGGCTTTATCTTCCAGGACTCTAACCTGCTCGATACCCTTACGGCGCGCGAGAACATCGCCCTGCCGCTCACCATCGCCCGCACAAACTCGGCAGAGATCTCGACCCGCGTGCAGGATGTGTCAGCGCGCCTGTCCATCAGTCAGGTGCTCGACAAGTATCCCTACCAGATGTCCGGCGGTCAGCAGCAGCGCGTTGCCGCAGCTCGCGCGCTCGTCACCGACCCCACCATGATCATGGCCGACGAGCCCACCGGTGCCCTCGATTCCAAGAGTGCCCGCCTGCTGCTCGAGAGCCTGGAGGCCCTTAACCGCCGCCTGCGCGCCACCGTGCTCATGGTCACGCACGACAGCTTTGCCGCCAGCTACACGAGCCGCGTCTTGTTTATCCGCGACGGCAAGATCTTCACCGAGCTGCGCCGCGGCGACACCGACCGCCGAGAGTTCTTCGACCGCATTATGGAGGTCGTTGCCATGATGGGCGGTGAGGGCTCCGATGCTCTGTAAACTCGCTTGGGGCAACGTCCGCCGCGCCGGCCGCGACTACCTCGTCTACCTTTTGACGCTCACCCTGGGCGTCACGGTCTTCTATGCCTTTAACACCATCTCGATGCAGGTCGACATCGCCGGCATCGATGAAAAGGGCTTGGCGCAGGTTATGGGCAGCATGCTCGGCAACCTGACGTACTTTTTGGCCGGTGTCATGGCCTTTTTAATGGTGTATGCCAATAACTTCATCATGAAACGCCGCAAGAAGGAGTTTGGCCTGTATCAGGTGCTCGGCATGGGGCGCGGACGCGTCGCCACGATCATGGCGCTCGAGACGGTGATTGTCTCGGTCGTGGCCTTTGTCGCCGGCATTGTGCTGGGTGTGGGACTCTCCCAGCTCATGACGTTCTTTACGGCCTCGCTTTTTAAGACACAGATTGCCAATTTCCACTTCTTTTTCTCGGTGCATGCGTTCAATCTGACCCTTGCCTGCATGCTCGTAATGTTTGTGCTCACGCTACTGCTGAACCTTCACGCCGTGCGTCGTACCAAACTCATCGAGCTTATGGGTGCCGAGCGTCGCAACGAGAGCATCAAGACGCGCAACCCCTGGATTGCGATTGCCATCTTTGCCGTGGGCGTGGTGCTTGTGGGCGTGGCCTATTACCGTCTGCTACGTGATGGGTTCCCGCTAACCGCGACGGACAGCAAGCTGCAAGAGGCCATGAACCAGTTTGGCATTACGACCGCTATGGTTACCGTGGGCACCTTTGCCCTGTTCTGGGGACTCTCGGGCATGCTCATCAAGCTGCTGCAGAGCCTGCGCGGCGTGTATTGGCGCGGCCTCAACATGTTTACCGTGCGCCAGCTTGCGGCCAAGGTCAACACGGTGTGCTTTTCGATGGGCGTCATCGCGATGCTCCTGTTTTTGGCCATCACCTCGGTGACGTGCGGTATGTCGATTGCCAATGTGATGAACGAAAACCTGGAGCGCTATAACCCTGTTGACGTGTCTCAGACGTATGCCTATTACACGCCCGATACGCTCGACTACTACAAAGAGTATGTCAATCCGTCTGAAGCCGATCGCATGGTGCTGGCCGATAGTACGGTCGATTTGTACTCCGCATGGCACGGTAAGGACAAGTCGGCGGGCAACAACGACGAGACCGGCAAGAAGGTCGATATCGCCGATGTTGCCGGTGAGCATGTGCAAATCGATTCGTATCTGAGTTACCCGTTTGGCGGCTCGAATCCTTCGGTGACCCCAAGTGAGATGTGCAAGATCATGGGCGAAAAGCTTCCCAAGGCGTTCGGGGGTAGCAATGCCGATGCGATGGGTCTGTATGTGACGCCGGCGAGTCAGTACAACAAACTGCGCCAGATGATGGGCGAGGAGCCGGTGCATATCGGTCACGACCAGTATCTGCTCACGTGTGATATGGGCGGCGAGCTGGTCGACCTGTACACCAAGTATATGGCTGGCGGCCATGCCCTTACCTTGGGCGGGCATACGCTCAAGCCCGCAACCGATAAGTCGGACGAGGACACTGCGGCCATCGCCAACTCAGCGATGGGTAGTAATCCGGGCACCGTCGTCGTTGCCGACGAGCTGTTGTCCCAACTTAATCTGCAGCCGTATTCCAGTAGCCTGCTCGTTAACTACAAACAGGGGATGGATACGACCGAGGCAGACGAGAGCATTAAATACACTCTGCTCGACAATCTGCTCGTTGACGGCAAGGAGCCGGGGTCGTGGGGAACCTTCATCACACGCTCCGAGATGTACACGCAGGCAGCGCAAATGAACGGTCTTATTAGCTACCTAGCCATCTACATCGGCTTTGTATTGGTCGCTGCATGCGCGGCGATTCTGTCGATCCAGCAACTCTCTAACGTGGCCGACGGCAGCCGCAGCTATCGTGTGCTGGCACAGATCGGCTGCGACGACCGCCAGATTCGCCATTCGGTGATGGCGCAGCAGGCGGTATTCTTCCTGTTCCCGCTGGCAGTGGGCCTGGCGCACTCCTTTGTGGCACTTAAGGTGATCATTGAGCTGGTGAGCATTTTCGGAAATATGAGCATCGGTGGCACCGTGGGCCTTACCTGTGCAATCTTCCTGGCAGCATACGGTGGCTACTTCCTTGTGACCTATCTCATGAGCACCGGCATGGTGCGAGCCGCCATAGCCACCCGCTACAGCGAGTAACAAGCGGGCAAAA
>CABRGB010000105.1 GCA_902470345.1 uncultured Collinsella sp. | reverse complement strand
GCCGCAGAGTCGGTCACGCTCGACACGGCGTTGCTTGCCTCGGCTACGCTACCCGTGACCTCGGAAATGTCGCGAACCACGGCTTCGACCTCTACAAGATTGGAGGTAAGGGCGTCAACCGCGGTCTTGCTCGACTTGAGAAGCGGCTCCACCTGGGCAAGTGCCGGCGTAAGCTCGTCTACGGCGCCATCGAGCTTTGCCACCACGGGCTGTGCCTCGGCGAGTGTGTTGTTGAGGTCGCTCACCGTCTTGTCGAGCGAGTCGACGACGGTGCGGGTCTTGCGCAGCGTGAGCGCGAGCTCGATAACAGCCCACACGCCGACAATGGCAAGTAGCAGCAGGACAATTTGAATGGGACCCATACAAGCCTCCCAAAGGAATCGAAATACAGACGCTGTTTATGGTACCCCAAAGAAGGGGAAAGTTACCCAAAGGGAATGCGCGAGGCGCCAATGACCTACTTGGGAGCGTTGCCGCTACGGTCGCGCTCGCTTTGCTCCACACGCCACTCTTCCCAACCGCGGCCCGCAGGCTGCCAGAACGCGCCGCGCTCCAGTCCCTCGGGCAAATAGCGCTGATCGACCCAGCCTTCGGGATAATCATGCGGATACTTATACACACCGTACCCGTCGCTACCCGGACGATGACGATCGCGAAGATAACTCGGTACCTCGCGCAAGCCGCTGCTATGAATATCGGCCAGCGCCGCATCGATCGAAGCCTCGCACGCGTTGGATTTTGGCGCCAAGCACACATAGAGCGCAGCCTGAGCCAGGTTAATGCGACATTCGGGATAGCCAATGACCTCGGCAGACTTAAACGCGGCATGCGCCACCAAAAGCGCCTGCGGATCGGCGTTGCCGACGTCCTCGGAAGCATGAATCATAATACGGCGCGCAATAAACTTGGGATCCTCTCCCGCATCAATCATGCGTGCAAGCCAATAGATCGTGGCATCGGGGTCACTGCCGCGCATAGACTTAATAAACGCACTGATAATGTCGTAGTGCATGTCGCCGTTTTTGTCATACGAAAAGCCACGACGCGGGTTGGCAATCTTAACGTCATCCACGGTGATGGGATAGCGCTCCCCCGCCGCCGGCGCTGGCGTCCCCTCGGTATCGGGACGCGTGACGGCAATCTCGCTCGCAAGCTCGAGCGTCGTGAGCGCCGAACGAGCGTCACCCGCGGCCAGCGCGCAGATGGTCTTAACCGTATCCTCATCGGCCGAGAACTTGCCGTTCAGACCCTGCGGTGCCTCGAGCGCACGCTCGATGAGCGTCGCGATGTCCTCGTCCTTTAAGTGTTCAAGCTCCACCACGCGACCACGCGAGAGCAACGCCGAGTTGACCTCGAAATACGGGTTCTCCGTCGTGGCGCCAATCATAATGACGGTGCGGTTCTCAACTGCATGTAGCAGGGCATCCTGCTGCGACTTAGAGAAGCGATGAATCTCATCGATGAACAAGATGGTGCGGCGGTCGTAGGTATTCAGGCGCGTCTTGGCCTCGTCAATCACGCGACGCAGATCCTTCACGGTACCCGTCACGGCGCTGACCTCGACAAACTCGCTCTTGGTATGGTTAGCGATAATGTGGGCCAGCGTCGTCTTGCCCGTACCGGCCGGCCCATACAGAATCACACTCGACAGAACGTCATGCTCAATCGCGGCACGTAGCCACGAGCCCTTACCGACGGCCTTTTGCTGACCCACGTACTCGTCGAGCGAATTGGGGCGCATGCGCACCGCGAGCGGCGCATTTTTAAAGGAACGCTCGCGCGTCGAGGCAGAAAAAAGGTCGTCCATAGCCATCCCATGCATCAATCAAAAGATTTGTTCGTCAACAGTATACCGAAAAGATACGAACTACCGTTCGTTAATATAGGTACGGTGCGGAAACTCCAGACCAGGGAATAACTTACTCGTCAGCTCGCAGAAATAGCCGTCCGTCATGCTCGCGATGTAATCCACCACCGCTTGATCTTTGTCGTCCTGCCAGGTATAGGTGCGATCGTAATAGGAAAGCTGTTGCTCAATGCGCGAAATATGATGCTTAAAGATGTACGAAGACTCGTCGCCTTCGTTTATATCCTGCAGGCAACGGTCGTAGAGCTTTTCGAACGCCTCGCGCAGCTCCGCTTCGGAGTCGCCTTCAATGCCGCCCTTGCTATAGATCTTCTCGTAGTTCTCGCGCTTGGCTCGGCGGATTTCCTCAAACAGGTCCTCGCTCATCTCGATGCGCGGCTTGCCATAGCTGTGCTCAACGATATCGATGGACGCATGCGTGAGGATCCAGCTGTTGTAGGCACCGCCACGACCATCGTCAAACGCGTCGGGCGACAGCAGACCCGCCGCAATGGCGTCTTGGCGATCGCGTCCAACATAGGCAAGGATATCCGAGATGCGGACCACACAGCCCTCGAGCGTCATGGGGCGTAGGTGCTCAATTGCGCCATATCCCTTGGCAATGCATTCCTCGACGGTTCGGTCGAACTGGTCAAAGGAGCCCATGTCCGAAAGCTCAAAAACACGCTGCTCGTACTCGCCGTTATGGCACAACACGCCATCGAGCGTCTGGAGCGACACGTTGCGACCATACAGCGCATCGAGCACGCGGACCGACTGCACGTTATGGAAAAAGAAGCGGCCGGTACGCTCGTGGTAAATATCGTTGAGGAATCGCTCACCAGCATGGCCGAAGGGCGTGTGGCCCAAGTCGTGGCCTAAGCCAATTGCCTCGATCAGATCGCAGTTGAGCCCAAGGGCGCGACCGATATCGCGCGCAATGCGCGAGACAAGCTGCACGTGCAGGCCGCGACGAGACAGGTCGTCGTTACTACGGAAGCTAAAGACCTGCGTTTTGCCTGCATAACGGGTGTATGCAGGCAAATGCAGAATTTTTTCGGTATCGCGCATAAATGCCGGACGCATGAGCGTGCCTTTGTCGGCAGCGCGATCAATACGACGAATGACCTGGTCGTCTTTGCAACGATACGGGTTGACGGCACCCGAAGCACGATCGGCGGAAATGCGCTCGACAAGTTCGGGCGACAACGCCGAGGGAATACGGTCCATGCGCGCCTTAATGACGGCCGTTTCTTGATTAG
>CABRGB010000104.1 GCA_902470345.1 uncultured Collinsella sp. | reverse complement strand
GGGCCCGTGGGTTATACCCTAAGAGCAAACCACCCTTTTTAAGGGTGGTTCTGATATTTGGGGAAGGTCGTGTGCGACCTATTGAACGGCCATCCGCGTTTCCCCAGATAAAACCTGCCAAAACAAACCTGTCCCTTTTTGGTAGGTTTTTGCCTTGGGAGCGGTACCATACAGGCAATGTTTAAACGAGAAAGGTGGGCTCCCATGGAACCTAAGCAGTACTACATCGGCATTGACGTCGGCGGCACTTCGGTTAAGGAGGGTCTGTTCGACGAGGACGGCAACCTGCTGGCCAAGGCCAGCGTGCCTACGCCTCCCATCGTTGACGCTGCGGGCTTTGCCGCGGTGACCGAGGCTATCGACCAGGTGGTCGCCAAGGCCCAGATTCCGCGCGCCTTTGTGGCGGGTATTGGCCTGGCCGTTCCGTGTCCCATCCCGGCGTCGGGCGATGCCAAGGTCAAGGCCAACATTGCCATTAACCTTCCCGAGCTGAGGGTCGCCATTCAGGAGCACTGTCCCGATGCGGTCGTTAAGTACGAGAACGATGCCAACGCCGCTGCCATGGGCGAGGCCTGGCTCGGCTCTGCCAAGGGTGTACAGAACGTGGTGATGGTCACCATCGGTACCGGCGTGGGCGGCGGCGTTATCGTCAACGGCGACGTGGTGTCGGGCGTTGTGGGTGCCGGCGGCGAGATCGGCCACATGTGCCTGAATCCGGCTGAGGAGCGCACCTGCGGCTGCGGCGGCCATGGCCACCTGGAGCAGTATTCCAGCGCCACCGGTGTGGTGAGCAACTACCTTGCCGAGTGCAAGAAGGCTGGCGTCGAGCCCATCGAACTCACCGGCCCCTCAGATTCCAAGGACGTGTTCCAGGCCTGCCGCGAGGGCGACAAGCTCGCGCTGGCCGCGGCCGATACCATGGCCGACTATCTCGGTCGCGCCCTGGCACTTATCGCCAACGTGGTCGACCCCGAGATGTTCCTCATCGGCGGCGGCGCCTCCGCCTCGGCCGATGTTTACCTCGACAAGGTTCGCGAGCACTTTAAGCGGTACGCGCTCTCCGCCTCGCGCGAGACGCCCATTAAGGTTGCTTCGCTCGGAAACGACGCCGGTATCATCGGTGCCGCCTACGTAGCTCTGCGCGCCGCCGGTAAATAGTCGGTGCAGGAGGGCGGGTGGTACAAGGGGGCAGACTTCGCCCCCAGGCTCGCCCCAAATTGCGCCGTGGCCCTTCCGTCTGCGAAGGCTCGGCATCGGCGTGCTACCATAGCTACGTCCAAGTACACATATCAAGTGGAGGATATCCATGGCAAACGTTCTTGTCTTTGGTCACCAGAACCCCGATAACGACGCCATCATGAGCGCCGTCGTCCTGTCCCAGCTGCTCAACCAGATTGAGTATGCCGGCAACACCTACGAGGCTTGCGCTCTGGGCCAGCTTCCGGCCGAGTCCGCCAAGCTGCTCGCCGACGCCGGCATTGCCGAGCCCCGCGTGATCGATTCCGTCGAGGCCGGTCAGCTCGTCGTCCTCACCGACCACAACGAGTCTGCCCAGTCCGTCGCCGGCCTTAAGGACGCCACGGTCTTTGGCGTCGTCGACCATCACCGCATCGGCGACTTCGAGACCGCCGGTCCGCTGCACTACATCTGTCTGCCCTGGGGCTCCAGCTGCACCATCGTCACCAAGCTTGTCGGCGTGCTCGGCGTTGAGCTTTCCGACGTCCAGGCCAAGCTGCTGCTCTCGGCCATGATGACCGACACGCTCATGCTCAAGAGCCCCACCACCACCGATGTCGACCGCGCCGTCGCCGCCAAGCTCGGCGAGCAGGTGGGCGTCGACCCGGTCAAGTTTGGCATGGAGGTCTTCCTCACCCGTCCGTCCGGCTCCTTCACTGCAGCCGAGATGGTCGGCAACGACATCAAGATGTTCGAGCCCGCCGGCAAGAAGCTGCTCATCGGCCAGTACGAGACCGTCGACAAGAGCCGTGCGCTTGGCATGATCGACGAGATCCGCGAGGCCATGCGCGCCTACGCCGCCGAGAAGGGTGCCGACGGCATTGTCCTGTGCATTACCGACATCATGGAGGAGGGCTCGCAGGTCCTGCTCGAGGGCGAGACCGAGGCTGCTCAGAAGGGCCTGGGCATTGCCGACGAGCACGACGGCGTCTGGATGCCGGGCGTCCTCTCCCGTAAGAAGCAGGTCGCTGCCCCCATCATGGCCGCCTGCTAGGTTTAGTTGACCAAATGCCACGACCGGATCGCGGACGCCCCGCGCTCCGGTCGTTTTTTGTGCGCGGCGCCGTGTCGTCTCTTGGACAGGCGTGCCCGCGCCGTTGAGCAAATAATGTTCAACCTGTGGTTCCGCTTTTCGGCCACGCCTGCGTGCTTGTCGTGCAGGGTAGGCTAGATGCAAGCGTAATACGTTAGAGCGCGGCGCCGCCACTTGGGCGGGCCGTGCTTTTTTAAGACGGGAGCTTTCCCGTGAAAGGAGCCGCCCATGGCAGCACCCGAGCAGCTGTTCAACGTCCGTGAGCGCAAGCGTTTTGAGCGCCATGACATTTGGGAGCGCATCGCCGAGAACGGCACGATTTCCGCCGCCGTCATGGTCTTCGCCGCCATCGCCGCCGTCATTTGCGCCAATACCGATGCCTACGAGGCCATCCATCATTTTTTGGAGACCCCGCTGTATGTGGGTCTGGGCAACCTGACGGCCGGTCTTACCGTTGAGCTTTTCGTCAACGACTTCCTCATGGCGATTTTCTTTTTGCTGGTGGGCATTGAGCTTAAGTACGAGATGACGGTCGGCGAGCTCAAGAATCCGCGTCAGGCCATGCTTCCCATGCTGGCGGCCGTGGGCGGCGTCGTCGTTCCCGCCTGCATCTACCTGATCTTTAACCATGCCGGCGCCCGCAACGGTTGGGCCATTCCCATGGCAACCGATATTGCCTTTGCGCTGGGCGTGCTATCGCTTTTGGGCAATCGCGTTCCCAACGGCGTGCGCGTGTTCTTCTCGACGCTCGCCATCGCCGACGACCTCATCTCCATCGCCGCCATCGCCATCTTCTACGGTCAGAGCCCCAATCCGTTTTGGTTGGGCGCCGCCGCGCTTGTGACCTGCGCGCTCGTGTGGCTCAACAAGACGCAGCATTACCGCCTTGCCCCGTATTCGGT
>CABRGB010000103.1 GCA_902470345.1 uncultured Collinsella sp. | reverse complement strand
GCGCATCGCCGCCGAGAAGGCGCGCGAGGAGGAGCGCCGCCAGTTCGCCGCTGCCCAGGCTGCCGAGGAGGCCGCCCGCGCCGAGGCCGAGGCCAAGAAGAAGGCCGAGCAGGAGCGCCTTGCCCGCGAGAAGGAGGAGGCTGCCCGCGAGGCCCAGCGCCGCGCCGTTCCCGCTTCCGACTCCGGTTCGCGCTTCCGTTCGCTGCTCGACCAGATCGCCGCACAGGAGACCGTGCTCAAGGAGAAGAAGGACGCCGAGGAGAAGGCCAAGGCCGAGCGCGCTGCCGAGCGCGGCAACCGTCGTGGCGGTAACAACGATCGTCGCGGTGGCCGTCGTAACGATCGCAACGCCTCCGACAACAACTCCGAGCGCAATGCCTCCGAGAACCGTCCCCACAGCCATCGCACCAATGCCAGCAACAACGTCGCTGCCGGCATGGACTTCCCCAACCCCGACAAGCAGGGCAAGGGCAAGAAGCGCAAGGGCGGTCACAACAACGAAGAGGACCACTACAGCCGCATGGCTCGCGAGGCTGAGGAGTACAGCCGCGAGATGGTGCTCGAGGAGGCTCGTGCCGCCGTCGAGGAGGCCTCTCGCGAGTCCACTGGTCGCCGCAAAAAGCGCAAGGAGAAGCGCGAGCGCGAGGCCGCAAAGGCTCAGGAGGAGCGCAAGATTGAGGAGGCGCTGGCCCAGGGCGTGAACCCCGAGGAGCTCGACGCCATCAAGGTCTCCCAGGGCGTTACCGTCCAGGAGCTCGCCGAGGCGCTCGACGTTCCGGCCAACGACATCATCAAGCGCCTGTTCCTGCTGGGCACGCCGCTTACCATGACGCAGTCCATGTCCGACGACCTCGTCGAGCTCGTTGCCGACGACCTGGGTCGCCAGATCAAGATCATCACCCCCGAGGAGGAGAACACCTTCTCGTTCTACGACGATCCCGCCGACCTTAAGCCGCGTGCCCCGGTCGTCACCGTCATGGGCCACGTCGACCACGGCAAGACGAGCCTCCTCGACGCCATCCGCCACACCGGCGTCGCAGCCGGCGAGGCGGGCGGCATTACGCAGGCCATCGGCGCTTCGCAGGTCATGATCAACGACCGCAAGATCACCTTCATCGATACCCCGGGTCACGCCACCTTTACGGCCATGCGTGCCCGCGGCGCCAAGGTGACCGATATCGTCATCCTGATCGTGGCTGCCGACGACGGCGTCATGCCCCAGACCATCGAGTCGATCAACCACGCCAAGGCCGCCGGTGTTCCCATCGTCGTCGCCGTCAACAAGATCGATAAGCCGGGTGCCAACCCCGACCGTGTGCGCCAGGAGCTCACCGAGTACGGCATCATCCCCGAGGAGTGGGGCGGACAGAACATGTTCGTCAACATCTCGGCCAAGCAGAAGATCGGTATCGACGATCTGCTCGAGACCGTCCTGCTCCAGGCCGACGTGCTCGAGCTCAAGGCCAACCCTGACACCTTCGCTTCGGGCAACGTCCTCGAGGCTAAGCTCGACAAGGGCCGCGGCTCGGTTGCCACCGTGCTCGTGACCCGCGGTACCCTGCACGTGGGCGACACGCTGGTCGCCGGCCTCACCTATGGCCGCGTCCGTGCCATGCTCGACCCCAAGGGCAACGCCGTCACCGAGGCCGGTCCCTCCGACGCCGTCGAGATCTTGGGCCTGCAGTCCGTGCCCAACGCCGGCGATGAGTTCCGCGTGTTCGAGGACGAGCGTGAGGCACGTGCACTGGCCGACGAGCGTTCGCTCAAGGCCCGTATCGAGGAGCAGAGCCGCGTGAAGCACGTGACGCTCGAGAACCTCTTCGAGACCATCGCCGACGCCGAGGTCAAGGAGCTCAACCTGATCATCAAGGCCGACGTCCAGGGCTCCATCGAGGCCCTTCAGGACTCCCTCGACAAGATGGATCAGTCCGAGGTGCGCATCAACACGATCCACTCCGCCGTTGGTGCCATCAACGAGACCGACGTGGTCCTGGCCGACGCCTCCAACGCCATCATCATCGGCTTTGGCGTTCGTCCCGACGGCAAGGCCCGCTCCGCCGCCGAGCGCGAGGGCGTCGAGATCCGTTGCTACGACGTCATCTACAAGTGCCTCGAGGACCTCGACGCTGCCCGTATCGGCATGCTCAAGCCCACCGAGGTTGAGGTCTCCACGGGCACTGCGACCGTCCTGGACACCTTCAAGGTGCCCAAAGTCGGCATCGCCGCCGGTGTCCGCGTCGAAGAGGGCGAGATCGCCGCGACCGATTCCGTACGCCTGGTGCGCGACGGCATCGTGGTCTTCAACGGTAAAATCGCCTCGATGCGTCACTACAAGGACGAGGCCAAGAGCCTCAAGAGCGGTTCCGAGGGCGGCATTGGCCTGGAGAACTTCCAGGACATCAAGCCCGGCGACCAGATCGAGGGTTACCGCATCGACCAGGTTGCCCGTACCGAGTAGGGGGTAGCGCTATGAAGCAAACGCAGGCAACCCGCCGTCTGGGCGAGCAGCTTCGCGAGAAGCTCGGTTATATCCTGCTCTTTGAGGTTTCCGATCCGCGTCTCGACCTGGTCACCCTGACCGCGGTCGAGGTCGCGGTGGACCGTTCGTTCGCGCGCGTGTACGTGTCGTGCGACGCGAGCCGCTACGACGAGGTCATGGAGGCGCTCGCCAGCGCCAAGGGCCGCATCCGTAGCCTGTTGGCCCGCTCGCTCGATTGGCGCGTCACGCCCGAGCTCGATTTCCGCATCGATCGCTCGACCGATGAGGCCGAGCGCATCACGCGTGCGCTGGAAAACGTTCCCGCCACGCTTGCGATCGAAAAGGACGAGGACGGCTATCCAATAGCGGATGCCGCCCAGGAGGCAGCTTTTGATGAGTAATTCCGCCGATCTCGCATCGTGCGAGTCTGCAGATATTCAGCGACGCATCCTCGAGCTCATCGAGGGTGCGTCCTCCATTGCGATTTCGGGACATACGTCTCCCGATGGTGACGCCCTGGGCTCCGTGCTGGGTCTGGGCTTATCGCTTATGAAGTTTTTCCCCAACAAGGACATTGCCTTGCTGCTGGCAGACGATGACCCGGTTCCGCGCATCTACCGCTTTATGGAGGGCGCAGACCGTCTGGTGCCGGCATCTGCGTATACCGGCAATCCGGACCTGTTCATCTCGGTGGACGTGCCGGTCGTCGAGCG
>CABRGB010000102.1 GCA_902470345.1 uncultured Collinsella sp. | reverse complement strand
ATCTCCAAGCGCCGCCGCACGGCGCGCCCTGCCGCTCATACCGGCCTGTCCAAGAACACCATATTCGCCACCACCCATAGTGCCGATGACGCTCTCGTACTGCTTGACGCCACGGCAAACGGCCTCACCGCCGAGCAGGCAGCCGAGCGCCTGGACGCCTCCGGCCCCAACACCATCGAGGCAACGACCAAAACGCTCGCCCGCCGCGTCGCCGACGCGTTCATCGATCCCTTCGCCGGTATCCTCGCCGCGCTCGCGCTGGTCTCGCTCTACATCGACGTGCTCGCCGTGCCCGAGCCGCAGCGCGACCCCTCCACGGTCATCGTCATCGGCATCATGCTGCTGGTATCGGGCGGCATGAAGTTTATCCAGGAAGCCCGCAGCGGCAATGCGGCAGAGGCTCTCAAGGACCTGGTGTCCAACACTTGCACCGCCCTGCGTGACGGTGAGCGCCTCGAGATCCCCTTCGACGAGCTCGTTCCCGGCGATGTAATCCGCCTCTCTGCCGGCGATATGGTGCCGGCCGACGCCCGCATCATCACCGCGCGCGACCTGTTTGTGATCGAGTCCGCGCTCACCGGCGAGAGCGAGGCCGTCGAGAAGACCGCTGCCATCACCGTCGTCGATGGTGCCGGCGGCTCTGCGCTGCCGCTCTCTGCCTGCAAGAACATCGTCTTTACCGGCACCTCCGTGCAAAACGGCACCGCCATGGCGCTTGTCGTTGCCACCGGCTCGGACACCTACCTGGGCAGCATCGCCAAAATGCTCAACGGGCGTGGCGAGAAGAGCGCGTTTGACCGCGGCGTCTCGAGCGTCTCCATGTTGCTCGTACGCCTCATGCTCGTTATGGCACCGGCCGTCTTTGCCATCAACGCCGCCACCAAGGGCAACGCCATCGACGCGCTGCTGTTCGCCACGAGCGTGGCCGTGGGCATCACGCCGCAGATGCTTCCCGTCATCGTGACCACGAGCCTGTCGCAGGGGGCCAAGGACCTCGCCCGTCGCCAGGTTATCGTCAAGGAGCTGCCGGCGATTCAAAACCTCGGAGCGATGGACGTCCTGTGCTGCGACAAGACCGGCACCCTCACCGAAGACCGCATCGTGCTCGAGCGCTACCTCAACACCGATGGCAACGAGGACGCGCGCGTGCTGCGCCATGCGTTTTTGAACAGCTTCTTCCAGACCGGCCTCAAAAATCTTATCGACCTGGCCGTTATCGACCGTGCCGATGTGACGCCCTCGACCGTCGCGTCCGATTCCATGCTGGGCCAGAGCCTGCGCGACCGCTATACCAAGGTCGACGAGGTGCCCTTCGATTTCTCGCGCCGTCGCCTGAGCGTAGTTGTCGCCGACGCCCAGGGCAAAACCCAGATGGTTACCAAGGGAGCTGCCGAGGAAATGCTTGAGATCTGCTCCTTTGTCGAGGTCAACGGTATCGCCCGGCCACTCGCCGAAGACAAGCTCGCCCAGATTCGCAAGCAGGTCGCCGATCTTAACGCCGAGGGCCTGCGCGTGATTGCCGTGGCGCAGAAGACCGATCCGCGCTGCGTGAGCGAGTTTGGCATCGCCGACGAGTGCGACATGGTGCTGATGGGCTTTTTGGCCTTCCTCGATCCGCCCAAAGCAAGTGCCGCGGGCGCCGTCGCCACGCTCGAGGCCAAAGGCGTGGCGGTCAAGGTCCTGACCGGCGACAACGACCGCGTCGCCGCCACCGTCTGTGAGCAGATTGGCATCGACGCGAGCAACGTCTTGCTGGGCTCCGAGATCGATGCACTCGACGACACCGAGCTTGCCGAGCGTGCCGAGAAAACCCACCTCTTCGCCAAGCTCTCGCCGCTGCAGAAGGCGCGCCTGGTGCGCGTCATGCGCGAGCTGCTCGGCCACACCGTGGGCTTTATGGGCGACGGCATCAACGACGCCGCCGCCATGCGTGCGAGCGATTGCGGCATCTCGGTCGATTCGGCCGTCGACATTGCCAAGGAATCCGCCGATATCATCTTGCTTCAGAAGGACCTGGGCGTGCTCGAGCGCGGCATCATCGAAGGCCGCCGCACCTACGGCAACCTGCTCAAGTACCTCAAGACCACAGTGAGCTCCAACTTTGGCAACGTGCTGTCCGTGACCGTCGCGAGCCTGTTCTTGCCGTTTTTGCCCATGAGCGCCCTGCAGCTGGTGCTGCTGTCGCTGGTCTACGAGATCGTATGCATCGCGCTGCCGTGGGACACCGTCGACGACGCCTGGACCGCACGCCCGCGCGCTTGGGACGCTGCGTCCATCAAGGGCCTTATGCTCGAACTGGGCCCCGTGAGCTCGCTGTTTGATATCGTGACCTTCGCCGCGCTCTACTTTGTGGTGTGCCCCGCCGCCGTGGGCGCGAGCTGGTCCGAGCTTGCCGCAGCGGGCGACGCTGCGGGCATGGCGGCCTTTGCGGCGCTCTTCCAGAGCGGCTGGTTTGTCGAGTCCATGTGGTCGCAGACGCTCGTGATCCACATGCTGCGCTCCCCGCGCCTGCCGAGCCCGCGTGACCACGCCGCGCCCGCGCTGTGCGCTCTCACCGTGCTGGGCCTGGCGCTCGTCACCTGGCTGCCGGCAAGCCCCATCGCCGATGCACTCGGCCTCATGACACTGCCCGCGGGCTTTTTCGCGCTGCTCATCGGCATCGTCACCGCCTACATCGCGCTCACTCAGCTGGCAAAGCGCCGCTACATTGCACGCCACGGCGAGCTACTGTAGCGAGCAGACGGAAAACACCCCGCCAGCTGCCGACGCCGTTGCCGTTGCCTCTGCCGCCGCCGCAGTCTATCCCCTCAGCAGTTGCGGTGAAATAGTTCCTGTTTAAAGCCCCCTGACTTTAATTTAGGGACTATTCCACCGCAACTTATTGGAGGATTAGCTAGTCCTTGGGCGTCCAGGACCAGAAGAAGTTGATTAGGGACACATGCGAGGCGGCACCGGTCTTTTTGTTGATCGAGGAAATGTGACGGTAGAGCGTTGGGCGCGAAATCGGAACATACGGGTGCAAGATCCCCACCAAGATCGTCGGTGGCAAGCGCCAGTCCATCCCACATCACGACATCATCGGCTCGTCGCCCCAACTGCCCCAGTAGCGTACGTCCCCAATGAGTGGCCGAAGAACGTCCCCAGCGACTAGTCAAAAATGGGCCATGTGTCCCAGTTGTGGAGACTCGTTGAGCCGTCTGGGTATCGTGAAAGATTGCGCGCTCACCCATCATCAAAAGTGACACACGCTACCTGTTGATGGGAGGCAGCC
>CABRGB010000101.1 GCA_902470345.1 uncultured Collinsella sp. | reverse complement strand
TGCGCGCCTACCGCGAGGTGCCCACGGCCCAGCTCGCCCTGAGCGGCTATCTCGATATTAAGGGCAACGTATGGGGCGCCATCGTGCGCGATGGGCGAGGCTGGGTCGATATGGTGACGGTTGCTGCGGATGCCGGCGATGCCTCGTGCCGCCTGCGTGCCGTGCGTCTGGTTCCGCAAGCAACGGAGTCAAAGGAGGGGTCGTGAAATGCATGATGTCCTGCGTGAGGAATCTGCTCAGTCGACCGTCGAATACGCCATCGTCACCGTGGCGCTGTTATCGATTGTGCTGGCGATTGCGGGGCTTTGGCGCGCTGGCGCCGATGGGCGCTTGGCGGCACTGGTCGAGCGGGCGGCGTCTCATGGCGTCGCCCCATCGTCGGTTATCGATGCCGCGACGGGTGCCAAGGACATCGCTCTGTATTGATATCGCGTGCGAGGATCGGGCGCAATCTACGGTCGAGGCCGCCTTTTTGCTGCCGACGTTTTTGACACTTATCTTGCTCGCGTTGCAGCCGGTGTGCCTGCTCTATACGCGTGCGGTCATGGAGTCTGCCGCCGCCGAGACCGCGCGGCTTATGACCACGACGACGGTTGAGGACGACGATGACCTTAAGGAGTTCACTCGCCGCAGACTTGCCGCGGTGCCCAACGTCTCGATTTTTCATGCCGGTGGGCCGCTGTCGTGGGATATCGAGTTGGGGCGGGCCGGTGCCGGCGGCGTTTCGTCCGTGTCCGTTACCGGCGAGGTTAAGCCGCTGCCCGTGATCGGTGCATTTGTGCAGGCCATGGGCAGTGCGGGTGAGGGCGGCTATGTCGAGCTCAAGGTCGACGTCTCGTATCGATCGCGTCCCGAATGGCTGGAGGGAGATTATGATTCATGGATTGCTGCATGGGATTAGGCGCTGCCTGTTGCGGGCGACGCAAGGGTTTGCGGCCCGCCGTCGACCAGGCGCTCGCCGCAAGCGGGGCGGCTTTATGGGCCGTGCCGGTATCGACTTGTTTATCGAAGACGGCGCCTATACCACGCTCTCCTCTGCGGTTGTCATTCTGGTGGTGCTTACGCTGCTGTTTTCGTCGACCGCGGCGATATGGAGCATGTCGCGCGCCGGAGACACCCAGGTGGCGGCCGATAGCGGTGCACTGGCGGGCGCCAACGTGGTGTCGTCCTATCACACGGCCGCCACGGTGGTGGATGCGAGCATTTTGAGTTTGGGCCTGGCGGGGTTTGCCACGATCGGCACCGGCTTGGTCGCCATCCTCATTCCGGGCGCCGAGGTCGTTGGCAGCGATATCATCGATACGGGAACCCAGATCATTAAAACACGCAACAAGTTTGCCAAAAGCGCGGCAAAGGGCCTGCAAAAGATTGAGACCGCCTTGCCGTACCTGGTTGCCGCGCGCGCCATGCAGGCAGTATCGGCGCAGGATACCGACGGCGTGACCTATACCGGTACGGCGCTTGCCGTGCCTAGGACATCCGAGTCGGATTTTGTTGCGCTCGAAGGATCCGAGATCTCGACCGATGCCATTAAAGATGCGTCGGAAGATCTGGAGCGCGCGGCCGAGGAGCTACAAAAAGCATCGGAGGAGACGGTGAAGGCCAAAGAGCGCGCCTGGCTAGCGGATTGCGGTGGATCGGATAAAGGTTCGGTCGGCAGCTGTTCGTGTATGTGGGAGCGTGCGAAAAGCCTAACGGATCTCTCCGGTGTTCAAAATCCGCATTACGCTTCGAGCGTTACGTGGGAGCCTCAAGTTGCCCTTGATCGCGCGAAGGACTACTACCATTGGCGTCTGACAAACGAGAGGCCCCAAGGCTCGAGTGTCGAGATGAAGGCAGAGTCTGCGGCGCGTAAGGCGTTCTATACCCATGCGAGCGCGGAGGTCGATCGGGCATATATAACCGAGAACGGAGACAGGGTCTCCTCCTATATTCCGCTGCTGCCGCGCAACTCTGATGAGGTTCGGGCGACGGAACTCTATACCGATGCGGTGTGGCCGACTAGCGTGAACGACGGCAAGGCGTATCTGCATTACGGAACGACCTGCCCTAACTATAAGAAAGGAACGCCGAGCGGATTTGCTTCGGTTGCCGATTACGATGGGCAGGATAAATGCAGCAAATGCCATTTTGGCGTTTCGTCGCTTGGTGCTGTTGCGGCGCCTTCAACCTCTATCGAAAACGGCTTCGAGTATCACTTTGACAAGTTTAAAGACGCCCTGGAGGACTACGTTGACTGTCGCAACAAGGAGCTTGAGCTCGAGCGTCAGACCGAGGACGAAGCCGACCGTGCGGGCGATGCGTTCGATACCGCCATCAAAGAACTTTCCGGTGAGCGCCCGCGCATCGCTCCGCCCGGTCGCAACGGCGTGGTCGCCTTTGCGGTCTCGGGCGGTGTCACGAGTCCCGACGAGCTCAACTCTTCGTTTAACACGGCAGTCGAGCTTGGCGATCGTGGTGCAATTTCTGCTGCAGTACTCGCACCCGATGACGCGACGGCACAAAATAACGTTCTCTCGCGGTTTTTCTCGACGCTGGAGGAGCGTTCGGGCGGCGTTGCCGGCGTGCTCGACGGCGTTATGGATGTTTGGGGCCGCCTGCTTGTGGGGTACGGAGACATCCAGGGCGCGGCCGACGAGCTTATGGGAGAGCTGATCGGTGGCTTGGGAGGGGGTAGCGGCGCGTTGGGCTCCATCGCGTCCTGGCTCGGTGACACCGTCTCGTCTTCCGTGGCGGCGCTGGGACTCGAACCGTGCGATTTACGTCTGCGAAAACCGGTGCTGACCGATACCGCCAATGTCATCAAAAGTCCGGGGTCCGATATCGCGGGCATCTCCAAAACTCAAGATACCCTGCGAAAAATCCCCTTGGGCGTGACTGACCCCAAGGCACTTTGCGAGGTCTTGGAATATCACGTCGAGCGCACCATCAGCGGCGCGGTGTTCACGCTTGCGGAGATCCCGCTGCCCGGCGGTGGCTCCATCCCGCTCACTGTCAATGTTGCCACGCTGGTGGGAGCTTTTGGCGGTGGGTCGTAATGGGCATTCTCGCGGGCTTGCGCGAGGAGCGTGCCCAGGCGACGGTCGAGATGGCCGTGGTCACGCCTGTCCTGCTCGTGCTGGCTCTCGTCGCGTACAACATCATGATCTTTGCCGGCGCGGTCGCGCGCTTCGACCGCGTGGTGCCCGACATCGTGCTTGCGCACGCTGTGGCGCCGGGCGGGGAGGGTGACGAGAGCTCCATTGACGCTTCCGCGACCGTTCAAGCTCAGATTCAGGATGCCATGGAGGGATATGACCTACAGGTCGAGGTCTCGAGCGAGCAGGGCACGGCGTCATCGGATGGTGGTCTGCTCTCTCTTTCTGGCACGTTTAGGACCTATACCTGCACCATGCACTACGAGCCGTGGCCGAGTTCGCTGAGCATCGCCGGCGTTTCCCTGGGGGCTCCGGCCGTGCTCACGCATGAACGCGCGGTGACGGTCGATCCATGGCGTCCGGGGGTGGTCATGTGACCGCGGTCTCGTC
>CABRGB010000100.1 GCA_902470345.1 uncultured Collinsella sp. | reverse complement strand
GGGCGCTCGATGCCCATCATGTCGACGGTGGCCTTGAGGTCGTCGTCGCGTTTGACTACTTTACCGGGAACGGCAAGGCACATATTGTTCCCCTTTTATACGCTTTGCGCTGGATAGGCGCTTGATAATCCATTGCTTGATGGTAGCGCTCGCGGGGTTCGCGGGCAAACGCGTTACGCCCGTGAGACAGATGGCGCGGCGACGAGCGAGATCGGGCTACTGCGATGCGATCTGCGCGAGGTGGGCGCGCGCGATCGCCGCCTGACCGTAGGAGATGCAGCCGTCGTTGACGGGCACGGAGTGGGGAACCAAGACAGTGAGACCCATGCTTTTGAGCTCGCGGGTGAGGAGCTGGAGCAAAAGTCGGTTCATGAACACACCGCCCGAGAGCGCGACGGCATCGATGTCCTCGCGCGCGCAGATCTCGCTGGCGATGTGTGCCGAGGAGCGTGCGACGGCGACATGGAAGTCGAGCGCGAGTTGGCCGGCGGGCACGTCGGCCCCGATTCCCTCCAAAAGCTCCTCAATAAGCGATTTGGAGTTCAGAACATGGCAGTCGTCCGGACGGGATGATTCGGTTACGGAAAAGCTGGCCATATTGCCGGTGGGGCAGGTACTTTCGCTGCTGAGTGCGCGCCAGGCGGCGGCCTCGAGCTCGATGGCGGGTTCACCCTCGTAGGTCGCCTGGCCGCAAATGCCCAGAATCGCGGCTGCGGCATCAAACAAGCGACCCATGCTGCTGGTGCGCGGGCTGTTGATGCCACGTTCGATCATCGTTGCCGTCACGCTGCGTGTTTGCTCGTCTAGGCCGTCCAAGAGCTGCTCGGCGCCCGAGTGTTCAAGCAGGCCGAGCTCACTGAGCAGGGCAAAGGCGTTGCGGCGGGCGTCACGCACGGAGGCCGCCCCGCCGGGGAGCGCCCAAGTGCGCAAATGCGCGGCGCGCGCAAAGCCGCCAAGGCCGGCGATAAGAAACTCACCGCCCCATATGGTGCCGTCGGTGCCGGCGCCGGTGCCGTCAAAGACGATGCCCAGGACGCGCGCGTCGGTTGTAAGCTGGCCCGCGGCGATAGCCTCGGCCATTACGCTCGCGATATGCGCATGATGGTGCTGCACCTCGACGAGCGGCAGATTGCATTTTCGCGCCTGCTCGCGCGCCCACTGGCTCGATAGATAGCTGGGGTGTAGATCGCATGCCAAGGCGGCGGGCGTCAAGTCAAAGAGATCTTCCAAGCGCGTGCACGCGGCGTTCCAGGCATCGAAGGTCCCGCCGTTTTCAACATCGCCGATATGCTGCGACACAAAACAGGTTGCCTCGCCGTTCGTCCCTTCACGCGTGAGCGCAATCGTGGCCTTTTGTTGTGGCCCGCAGGCGAGCACGCAGGACGGAGCGCCGTCGAGCGCCGGCAACGGCAGCGGCTGGGGTGCATATCCGCGAGCGCGGCGAACGGGCATAACGGCGCCATCGACCACGCGTACCACAGAGTCGTCGTAGCGCGAGAGGATTGCGCGGTCGTTACCGAGCAACGCGTCGGCGATGCCGGCGGCAACGAGGTGCTCCCAGGCAAGGTTGTCGTCGGTCTCGATGGGTTCTTCGCTCAGGTTTCCGCTGGTCATGACGAACGCGTGCATACCGCGGGCTTCTGCCGCGGCAAGCAACAGATGCTGAAGCGGGGTGTAGGGGAGCATAACACCGAGCTCGGGAAGGTCGTGTGCGACGGACAGCGCGAGCGCGAGGGCGTTGGGGGAGCCGCCGCTCCCGCAAACGGCACGTCGGCGCAGCAGCACAATGGGGCGAATGCTCCCGGTCAGCAGGTCGCGTTCGACGTCGTTGACATGGCACAGGCGTTCAACATCGGCAAGGTCGCGTACCATAACGGCAAGCGGTTTGTTGCTGCGGCGTTTGCGGCGGCGAAGCTCGGCTACCGCCTGCTCGTTGGAGGCGTCGCATGCCAAGTGGAATCCGCCCAGACCCTTGATGGCGACGATACCGCCGTCGGCCAGCAGCTCAACACAGCGGTCGATAATGGCGTCGCTGGTCTCGCGTGTGGTGCCGACGGCCGGCGACGCGGCGGCTTCGCCTAGCTCATTGCCCACGCCCGCCTCGCGCCACGTAATATGCGGCCCGCAATCAAAGCAGGCATCGGGCTGTGCGTGAAACCGCCGGTCGAGTGGGTCGGCATACTCCGCGGCGCACTTGGGGCACATGGGAAAACAATCCATCGACGTGGCCACTCGGTCATAAGGCAGCGATCGGATGATGGTAAAGCGTGGGCCGCAGTTAGTACAGTTGATAAAGGGGTAGTGATAGCGTCGGTCGGCGGGATCGAACAACTCGCGCAGACAGTCGTCGCAGGTGGCGATATCGGGCGAGACAAGCGTCGTGTGTGCGGTCTGGTCCTGCGATGCTACGATGCGAAAACCCTGCTCGTTGGTGGCGTCCCAGTCGCCGGATGCTAGGTCCATAAGCTCGACATGCTCTACGCGGGCTGCCGCAGGCGCATGCTCAGAAAGCGCGGTGACAAAAGCATCGAGCGCATCGGCCGGAGCATGCGCCTCGATGTGCACGCCGTCGCCTGCATTGAGCACCCAGCCGCAAATGCCATGCGCCATGGCCTCGCGATACACAAACGGTCGCATGCCAACGCCCTGCACAATGCCCGTCACATGAATATGCACATGCCGCATGCGACACCCCTCATCAAAACCGACCAAAAAGGGACAGGTTTATTTTGTAGGTAAAACTTCTAAACCTGCCAAAACAAACCTGTCCCTTTTTGGCAGGTGCGCTGCGGGAAATCCCGCTATAGCCCCAGACTTTGCCTGGTGGCGGCGCAGGTGAGCTCGCCGTGCTTAACGCCGCGCAGGCCCAGCAGGCGATCGGCTAGTTCGTAGACGCGCTCGCCGCGACCCTTGAGCGCCAGGATCTCCAGACAGTTGTGGTGATCAAGATGCACGTGCATGGTCGATACGATCTCGTCGGTGTAGTCGTGCTGCACTTCGTCCAGGCGGCGCGTCAGGTCGCCGGTATGGTGGTCGTAGATCATGGTGAGCGACCCGATAACGTGCTCATCGGGCGTGCGCATCTGCTCTTTGGCGATCGAGGCGCGAATCAAATCGCGCACTGCCTCGGAGCGGTTGGCCACGTCGCCGCGGCGTGCAATCTGCTCGTCAAAGCGGCGCAGCAGGTCATCGGGCGCGGTGACCGAAAAACGGACCAGCTCGGAGCCGCCGCCGCAACGGCAGCTCGCCTCGTCGCCCGTGCCGTTGCGGTGGTCGTGCCCGTAGCCGTGCTCGTGTTCGTGTTCGGACACCCTACACCAGCTTTACGGAGCCGACGGAGTTGTGGTCAGCCTCGATGGCTTCCTCGTAGCCCTCGAGCGCGTCATGCGCCTCGTGCAGTGCGGCCATGGCAGCTTCGAGCTTGGCGCCAATGCGCTCCATGTCAAAATTCTCGGTCGCATGCAGCAGCTGATGGCTCCACTCGTGGGCGAGCTCGATGGTGTCGTCGACCTGCTTGACGCTCATGGCAAGCTGGCTCATGTTCATTCC
>CABRGB010000099.1 GCA_902470345.1 uncultured Collinsella sp. | reverse complement strand
CCAGCTGCCGACGAAGTTGGCCTTGGGGTCTTTGCCGCCGCCGCTGCAGCCCGTCAGGGCAAAGGCGAGCGCCAGGACGCATGTCAGGAATGCGAGTACGGATTTTTTGAACGTTGTCTTCATGGTGTCCTCCTTTATCGAACGAAACCCATAGAAGCAAATGCGGGGGTGGCGGACCTCCCCGCCAATTACCAGATAGAGGGGCTAGGGCCTGGGCGTTCCGCAGTTGCTGCAGAACTTGCCGCCGTTTTCGCTGCCGCAGTTGGGGCAGAACCACTTGGCCGGTGCCGGGGCGGGTGCGGGGCTGCCGCACTCGGGGCAGAACTTGCCGGTGTTGGTGGCGCCGCAGCTGCAGGTCCATGTGCCGGCCGCAGGTGTGACAGCGGGTGCCGGTGCGGGGGCGGGAGCCGGAGCCGGCTGCGGGGCAGCCTGCTGCTGTGCCTGACCGGCGGCGAACAGCTGGCTGGCGTTCACGCCGCCCATGCCGCCCGCCATGCCCATGCCCATAAAGCCGGCCATCGCGCCGTTGGGGTTGGCGGCTGCCGCGCGCATCGCATCGCTCTGGGCGCTGGCGATGTTGGCGGCTGCCATGGTGGGATCGCGCATGACTGCGGCCTTCTGCAGGTCTTTGATCATCTGCTCGTCTTCTTGCGAGGCGGCGATGGAGTTGACGCCAAAGCTCACGATCTCGACGCCGCGTAGGTCGCGCCAGTCGGCCGAGAGGACCTCGTTGAGCGCGCGGGCGAGCTCGGTGGTGTGGCCGGGGATGGCGCTGTAGCGAATGCCCATCTCCGAGATCTTGGCAAAGGCGGGCTGCAGGGCGGTGAGCAGCTCGGACTTAAGCTGGCTGTCGATCTTATCGCGCGTGTAGCTATCGGTTACGTTGCCGCACACGTTGGTGTAGAACAGCAGCGGGTTGGTGATGCGGTACGAATACTCGCCGTTGCAGCGAACGGAGATGTCGACGTCCAGGCCAATGTTGCTATCGACCACGCGGAAAGGTACGGGAGAGGCGGTGCCGTACTTGTTGCCGATGATCTCCTTGGTGTTGATGAAGTAGACGCGCTGGTCTTTGCCCGCGTCGCCGCCAAAGGTAAAGCGGCTGCCGATATTGGCAAAGGTTTCCTTGATGGAGTCACCCAGGTTGCCGCTGAAGACGCTCGGCTCGCTGCCGGTGTCAAAGACAAACTCGCCGGGCTCCAGTGCGACCTCGATGATCTTGCCGTTTTGCACCACGAGCATGCCCTGGCCGTCGTTGACGGCGATGACGGATCCGTTGGAGATAACGTTGTCCTCGCCGCGTGTGTTGGAGCTGCGGCCGCCGGTGCGCTTGCTGCCCTTGCAGGCCAAGACGTCAGCGGGCATCGATTCGCAATAGATAAATTCCTTCCACTGGTCGGCCATGACGCCGCCGGCGGCTCCCAATCCAGCTTTCAAGAGTCCCATGGTGATCTTCCTTTCTCGTCAAAGGCCGGGTGGTATTGGTCAGAATGGCTAATCGTCCTTGTTGTCCTTCATGACAACGGTGGTCTCGGTGTGGCTGAAGGTGTCGTGCTTCTCGGTCAGGTCGAGCTCGCCGCAGTAGCAATCGGCGTGGGTGGCCTCGTTGGCCGTCTTGAGCTGGCCCACCAGCAGCACGTCTGCGATGATCACGATGATCAGCGGCGCGACGATGTTGATGAGGATACCCTCGACATCGAAGGCGAGGTAATCCGGATCGAAGGCGTTCTCACCCATAAAGAGAATCTGGGAGAGGACAAATCCGATCACAAAGAACAGCACCGAGGCGATAGCGAGCTTGGGCTTGGAGCAGGGAAGCTCGCCGACCATACGGCCGGTTTGGCCGTTCATGGCAAACAGATAACTCTTGCCGTTCCACGAGGTGGAAAGCATCCACACGGGGAACAGGGCGTAGTCGCTGTCTTCCCAGGTGTAGTCGAGCTGCTTGCTTTCGACCGTGGCATCGTCATATTCGTCGACGACGGTCTCGCGCAGGGCCGAGATCGTACTTTCTTCCATACGACGCTCGGCGCGCGCCTTGCAGGTTTCGCAATCCTCGTCATAGCGGTTGGCGATGTAGCCGGGCATATACGCGACCGAGAACGGACGCAGCGCCTCGTAGTCAAACGGCTCGATGGCGTCCATGTGGCCGTCGGGCATCTTGGACGATCCGTCGACGGGCACGCGCTTAAACGAGATATTTCCCTTGCGGTAGGCATCGTAGTGGTCGGTGGTCGTGACGGTGCGGTCGGATTCCTCGGTCACGGTCTCGTTGGTCGCGTCAAAGTACACTTCGCCGTCAACGCGGGCGCCGTAGAGCCAAAACGGCACGTAGACACCTTGGACCTCGTCGATGTGGTTGCCGGTGACAAAGCTCTTGGGCAGCAGGATTTTGCCCTTGTAGTGGTCTTTGAGCGCGGCCATAACGTCATCGCGCCCGAGCTTAAACGGAATCACCAGGTCGGGTGAGAAGTCGCCCGAGAGCTGGCCGGGTGCCACGGCGGAGTTGCCGCAGTATGGGCAGGTGGTAACGGCGACGGTGCCGTCCGAGACCAGCTCGGCACCGCACGACGAGCAGATGTAGCCGGCGTTTTGAGCCAGCTCCTGCACGGCATCGTCGGCAGCAGGTTTGGGAACCGCGGCTGCGGCATCAGCTTTGGCATCGGCCTTGTCCTGGCGCTCGCGATAGAGGGCCTCGACTTCTTCGACTTCAAAACGCGAATCGCAGTAGTCGCAGACGAGCTTTTGCTCGGCACTGGCAAAGTGAAGGGGGCCGCCACACGCGGGGCACTGATAGTTGACGCTCTCGAAGGCCATGATCGGTCCTTTCCGTGCCGGAGGCTATGCGCCGATGGCGCCGCCGCAGTATTCGCAGCGCCCGCTGGCATCGGGAATGGTGGTGGCTCCGCAGAAGGGGCAGGTCACTGCGGTCTTGGGGGCCTTGGCGGCCACGACGCTGTCGCGCGTCTCCTGGCGCAGCTGCACCAGCGCGTCGCGGACCTCGGTTGCCTGCCGCTTGGCCTCGCGGTATTCGATGGAACCGCGCTGATCGATGGTGGAGTCGTTCACGCGCAGGTTGATCTCGGTAAAGTACGGCGTGTTGACGTGGATGGTCAGATTGAAGTCGTAATCCAGGTCGTAGCGCGGTGGGTTGTAGCTCTCGCGCTCGCCGTCCTTGGTCTCGCGATAGATTTCGGTGCGATGCTCGTCGATATCCATATCGCAGCCGAGTACCTGTGAGAACTCGATGATGTCGGGATTGGCGTCGCGCCAGCGGCTCTGCGAGGTAATGATCAGCAGGCCCGCGTCTTCGTCGAGCATGATGTTGGTGCGCCCGGCAGAGAGCGTGCGTGTGGGGTTGAACGACGCCAGACGCTCGGCATTGGCCTCGCGGTAGGCGAGTTGCTCGCGGATATCGTCCGCGGTGCTGGAACGCCAACCACTAAAGAAGGGGGAGAGCTTGCCGGCGCACTCTTTGCACAGGTAGCCTTCGTTGATCTTGGTCTTTCCCAAAAGTCCCAGCTCGGTACCGCAAACCGCGCACTCTTTCTTCTCGAACATCTTGTCAAAGAAGCCCATGGCTGCCTCCCATCAACAGGTAGCGTGTGTCACTTTTGATGATGGGTGAGCGCGC
>CABRGB010000098.1 GCA_902470345.1 uncultured Collinsella sp. | reverse complement strand
CCGTGAGCGAGAGGGAAAGGTTTCCCCGCCCTGCGCTCCGTGGTCGGTGAGGACAGACTACATGCCCGCGAGACCTCGGGCGGCGGTGGCGCACAAAAACGCCAAGGCCAGAATCACGAGCGAGCCCGCGATGTCGACCAGCACGCCCATTGCGCGGCGCTCAAACAGCCAACTCTCGAAGTGCGGGGCAACGTTACGCCAAACACGCCACAACAAGATGCCCATGCCGATAACGCCGGGAATATTAAGCAACAAAATCTCGGAGCACAAGAGGCCGATCAGGTTGCCGGCGGCAAAGCCCGCATCGCCCTCGCAGTATTTGCGATAAATCGTGTACAGCATGTACGCCACAAACGGCTGTAGGCACGCAGAGATAAACGCAACCACCATCGAGGGGTCTTGAGAAAAGACATCGGTGAGCTTATCCACACTCGTGGCATCCTTAGAGGCCAGGAACAGACCAATGACCACCACGGGCACCACGCCCAAGATGACCTCGACCATCGTAAACAGTTTGGCAGTCAGGTCTTCGCTTGCCGTATTCAAATGAGGCGCCCACTCAGAATGAGCATGCGCACCAACCTTCTTGTCTTTCTCGGCACGATCGGCCTTTTTGCCCTCGGCAACCCGACGACCAGGATCCCTGCGAGTCCCCGCCGCAGCAACCCGAGCCCGAGACTTCTTACCCATAAAAACACCCCATCAGGTAGTAGATAAACTAAAAGTCGCTACCCAGTGTACCCCACCCATGAACGGTGCCGTCCCAACCAGTCCCCACATAAAAACGTGCCGCCCCAAAAGGGGCGGCACACAAACTTTAATATCAGCTTTTCAGTAACGAGCAAGCGACGACCCAACGCCGGGGCGCAGGGCGGGGAAATACCTTTGCCTCGCGCGACCCTGCGGAGCCGTGAGCGAGAGGGAAAGGTATTTCCCCGCCCTGCGCCCCGCAGTCCACGTTCGCATCGGCGCTAGTAGTTCACCACCTGCTCCTCAAAGTACGCCTTCGGATGGTTGCACACCGGGCACACCTCGGGCGCCTCGGCGCCCACATGCAGGTGCCCACAGTTCAGGCACTTCCATACCTTCACGCCCTCGCGCTCAAACACCTCGCCCGACTCAATACGCTCGACAAGCTTGTTGTAGCGCTCCTCGTGAGCCTTCTCGACAGCACCGACGCCACGGAACTTTGCGGCAATCTCGGTAAAGCCCTCCTCCTCGGCGGTCTTGGCGAACTCGTCGTACATCGTGGTCCACTCGTAGTTCTCGCCCGCAGCGGCATCACGCAAGTTGTCCAGAGTGTCGGGAACGGCGCCGTCGTGCAGATACTTAAACCACAGCTTGGCGTGCTCGGACTCGTTGCCCGCCGTCTCGGCAAAGATATTCGAGATCTGAACGTAGCCATCCTTCTTGGCCTTAGATGCGTAGTAGCGATACTTGGTGTGCGCCTGGGACTCACCAGCAAAAGCGGTCTCGAGGTTCTTCTTGGTTTGGGAGTTCTCAAAATCCATAGGTGTACTTCCCTTCAACACATGCCGCCCGCAGGCTTCGAGCGGCCTTGTCTTTAGGATGCCCTCATGTCGAAAATCTAAACCTTACAATCCTGTTTTTCAGATTCGGGCGGGCTACACGCTTAGCCAGCGGTCGCCCTCCACGCGACAAAAGCCCTCACGCTCCAAGTCGGCCAAAATGCCTGCGACAAGATCGTGATCGACCGGCTCGCGGCCTGCCGCCGCCTCCATTTCGTTGACACCCGTCACGGCCTCGGCGAGTGTGATGCCCGCCGGCCGCCCATCGCGCGCAGCCAGCAGCATGCGCACAATATGGGCGCGCTTTTGACGGCGCGAGCCCTCAAACTTGGACTGACGGCTATAGCTCGCCGAGCGCCTGGACGGATTGGGCAGCGTCTTCTTAAGATACGCGCCATAATCCAGCAGCGCGTAATACCATGCGCGCGGTGTGTCGGCATCGTCGAGCGGCACGGCAAAGGGAGCGATCTCATCCGCCGTCGCACCGGGAGCCGCCGGACAGGCGGCCTGAATCAGCGGCACCAGCTCGCGATCGGGAACGGCCGGCACATCGGGAAAGAAATGATGCAGAAAGACCGTGCGCACGTTGGTCTCCAGATACACACCCGGTAGATCGAACGCAAACGACCGGATGCCCTGCGCCGTCGCCGGGCCAATACCGGGCAGGGCGACCAGGTCGCGCGTCTCACGTGGAAACTCCCCACCCCAGTCTTCCATAACGCACTGAGCGGCTCTATGGAGCGCCAGAGCGCGTCGGTTGTAGCCCATCCCCTGCCAGGCATCCAAGACATCGGAAGGCGCGGCCTGAGCGAGCGCCTGTACGGTTGGAAAGCGGTCGAGCCACGCGGGCATACGCGTCTCCACGCGCGGCACCTGCGTTTGCTGCAGCATAACCTCGGAAAGCCAAATAATGTACGGGTCGCGCGTGCGGCGCCACGGAAGGTCGCGATAACGCAGGACCCCTTCCGAACGAATCATCGAACGAAAGGGGTCCTGAATCATGGCTATGCTCCTTATGCGGCGCTATTCCTCCCGGCAAGCGCACGCACAGGTGGCGTACTCGGGAAACGCATCGCGGTCGGCGAACTTGGAATCTACGGCCGGGAACTGGCGGTGAGCGACGATATCGCCCAGCGAAACGGAATCGAGGTAGTCGCGCATCAGCGCTTGAGCTCCGGCCCACAGGGGATGATAACAGCACGTGCCCATGCGTGCACAGTCGCCATCGGGCGCGGTGCAATCGTTCATGACCATGGGGCCCTGAACGGCCTCAACGACCTGGCGGATGGTGACATCGTCGGGGCTGACCTTAAGACGCATGCCGCCATGGACGCCACGCAGGCTCTCCACAATACCGGCCTGAACCAAACCATGCTGAATCGAACGGGCAAACGAATACGGGACATTGACCTCTTCGGCGGCGGTGCGAACAGAAAGCAGACGCTCCGGGTCCTCGGCAAGCATCGCGAGCATGCGAAGGGCGTAATCAGTCTTCCTCGATATGTCCATTTTTCCCCTTTCAAGGAATAGGAACAGCTCGAACGAGCTCCGGAGCCGAGCTTGCGTCGAGACACCAATGACCGTATGGACGCCCAAATAGCAAAACGGGTGCCCACTGAATGCCGCGTTTGAAGCCTCTTGCATCAAAAACGGCCCATAGTGCAAATCAGTATAACCTAACCCCCTGCTTCGTTGAACAGGTGTTGCGCAACAAACGCTTTGTTTGAACACATGTCTCAAACGGAGCTTGTCCGGGAATTGGAAGGATTTTGTTTTGGGTGAAAGGGGCCGATAGAATCAAAGTCCTATCAAACGCAAAAAGCCACGTCCGAAGACGTGGCTTTAATTGCGTTGGCGGGAAGTACGGGGCTCGAACCCGCGACCTCCGACGTGACAGGCCGGCGCTCTAACCAAACTGAGCTAACTCCCCAGGCAGTCGTTCGCGTTTGTTTCCGCTCGCGTGCGCTGCGGGGATTAGTATACACAGAAGTCTGTCCGGTGCGCAACAACTTTTTTGAAAAAATTTTTGGGCCCCTCCGGGAGGGTCTCCGGGGCTGAGGGCGGGGGTTAAGTTTGCTGCTCTACAGTCCTGCGCAAGACGGAAAGCACATTAAGTGCTTTCCT
>CABRGB010000097.1 GCA_902470345.1 uncultured Collinsella sp. | reverse complement strand
TCGCGCGAAAGCTCGGGGTAGAACGGGGCGAGCATGGGATCGTCGTCGGCGGCGATCAGGATGGTATAGAGTGCCGGCGCGGTGTTGACGCCGTTGATCACCAGAGTCTGATCCTCCATGTCGCGAGCGGCCTGCTTGGCAAGCTTCTTAAAGGAGAACGGGGCACGGGTGGCACCGAAGATGCCGGCCACGTGGTCCTCGAAGATGTTCAGGAAGTTCACGAAAGATCACTCTCCGTATAGGTTCTTTGGTATCCGAGCAAATATAGGCATATCCCAACGATTATAGAGGATAGGGTTCCCGCAACCGCCGCCTTGACGACGACCGCGGCCGCAAGGCTGGCAATTTCCATATGGTGTGCAAGACAGAGCGACGCCGCGGAGCCTATTCCGCAGCCGGCGATGGCAGCGATTGCAGCCAGGTTCGAACCCTGCTCGGCACGCTTGGCATGGACGTTGAGCAGCAGAGATGTCAGTGCAGCTGTCGCCGCGACAAGCACGACGGCAGCCCAGAAGAGCATGTCTCCCAGTGCCGCGGCAACATTGCCGAGCCCCAGCACGCCTCCGGTGGAAAGCGCAACCGTAGCCAGGCGGCCAAAAAGCGCGCCCATCCCCGTGGCGGCCGCGGCGCTTGCCGGGCCGAGCCAAAAGGCCGCGATGCCGGCGGCGACCCCGGCGGCAAGGAGGACGTCGCCCGTTAGACAGCCAAGTGCCACCGCGCAGGTGAGCGCGGCGCTCGCGGCGGCCTCGGTGCGGCCCCAGGCGATCCACCAACCGGACATGCTGGCGGCAAAGAGCACCGCGACGGGCAGCATCGACAGGATGCCCTGCGCTTGCATGGTGGCGTTGGACATAAGTACCAAAAAGCCCACGGCCGAGATAGCCGAGCCAATCTGCGGGGCCAGGCCGGCGGCCGCCCCAATCGCGATGGCCGCGGCAATAAGTCCGGGAAGCGCCGCGACGCCTGCCGTCTGCATGATCAGAAAGCTAAAGGCACCACACGTTAGCGCCGAGATGGCGCGCATGGTGTAATCGCGCGCGCGGCTCCATCGCGTGCCGGCCCAGCCGAGCGCGGGGTCGACCTCGATGGCGTCGTCCTCATAGGGCAACGATTCGATATCGTCTGCCGTGCGCTCGTCATCCGACAGCTCGCCCACCATCTGCTCCAGGCTGCGACGGCCCTCGCGCACGCTGCCCAAGCCGGCGAGCAGCTGGTCGCAAAATGCCTCGATGCTGTTGGGGCGGTCTTGCGGCATGGGGGAGAGGGCGCTCATGAGCGCAGCCTCGGCTCCCGGGGGAAAGTGCGGGATGAGCTCGCTAGGGTAGGTGGCACCGCCGATGATGCGACCGAGCGAGTCGGCGGGCGTGGCCGCCATAAAGGGAGCGCTGCCGCACAAGCCCTCATAGATAACGCAGGCAAGGGCAAAGACGTCGGCGCGCTCGTCGACCGTGCCAGTCTCGATGTCGAGCTGCTCGGGCGGCATGTAGCCGATGGTGCCGCCACGCGAGCCGCCAAAGCCGCCGGCAGACGACAGCCGCGCCATGCCAAAGTCGGTGAGCTTTACATTGCCCGAGTGGTCGATGAGCACGTTGGCGGGCTTGATATCCAGGTGGAGCACGCCGTTGCTATGGGCGAAGGTGAGCGCCTGGCCCAGCGCGTCGGCAATTGCCGCGGCCTCGTCAAAGGTGAGCGAATGGCCGTCCACGCGATGCAAAAAGTCGGCGAGCGACATGCCGTCGACATATTCCATGACGAGGTAGGCATAGGCGGTATCGTGCGTAAAGTCGATAACCTGCACGATATTGGGATGTTGAAGCATGGCAGCGGTGTGTGCCTCGCGCAGGACATCCATGATGTCGCTGGCGGGCATGCCGGCACCGCCTGTGAGGGGGATGCGCTTAATGGCGACGCGACGGCGCAGGTGCGTGTCGCGGCAAATCTCGATGGAGCCAAAACCGCCGGTCGCGAGCGTCTCGAGCGGCTGAAACCGCTTGAGCAGCTCGCGAGAGCTGGTGCCCTCCAAGGGAACGTCCGGCGAGAACCGGGCGGTATGTTGCGAGAAAAGCGGCATGGCCAACCCTCGTGCGTTTAAAGTTCGTTTGCGAGCGGCGGGCCGGGGTCAAGCCGTTCGCGGTGGCATAGATGCTGCTAGTTTAGCACGCTCGCGCGCATGGTGAAGGTAGCGGGGCGAGGTGGCCTATCTGACTTGGCCTTAGCGCTTTTTCTTGTTCTTCTTCTGCTTGCGCTGTTTGGCCTTTGCATTCTTGGGCTCGCTTTCCTGCTTGGCCTTGGCAGCGGCCTTTTCGGCCTTCATCTTCTTGCGTTTGGTCTCGATGTGCAGCTTTTTGTTGATGCGCGCCTTGAGGAAGGAGCCAAACTGCTCGGCATCGCCACGCACAAAGGTGTCCTTAGGGATCGTCACGCCCTGGTCGGCGAACATGGCCACAAAGATGCGCTCGCCGTCGAGTACGTGGTCGAGCTTCTCAAACGGGAAGAACTGCGACTTGCCGCTCTTGCCCCAGACCATCAGGCCGTCCTCGTTGGCGGCGACGCGGCGGTAGCGGCCGCCCATGGACTCGTCTGCCTCGACGGCTTCGATAAAGTCGCGCGCGAGCGTATGGTGCAGATTTTTGCTCCACCAGGCCAAAAAGGCGCCGAATACAATCAGGACGACGCCGAACTTGATCCAGTTGCCGCCGGCCACCAGCATGCCGATGCCGATGAGCGCGGCAATCGCAGCGGCGACGTACAGGGAGCCGCGGCGCCTGGGCGAGGCAACCAAGCGGGCGAAATCGGTGACGAGGTCGTTTTCGTACTGATACTCGTTGAGGTACAGGATGCCGTCATCGGCTGCTGCCTGCGTCTCGAGCGCGACCTCGACCTGGTCGGCTGCTTCGGAGGGAACGAGGTTGCTCTCTGCGTCTGCCATGCTCTTTGGACTCCTATCGCGGCGGGCTCGCCGTACGGGTTATTATGAATGCAGTATGCCGTGCGACCGCATGGCCGCCGCGGCAACAAGACTCAGTATACCCGGGGGAGCACCCATGGAATCGTTGTACCGAAAGTATCGCCCGCTCACCTTCGACTCCGTGGTGGGCCAGCAGCATATCGTCTCGACGCTCGAGCACGCCATTACCGAGGGGCGCCTGTCCCACGCGTACCTGTTCTGCGGACCGCGCGGCACGGGCAAGACCACCATGGCGCGCATTTTGGCCAAGGCGCTGCTGTGCCGCAATGCCGAGGCGGCGCGCGCCGAGGGTGCGAGCGGCTGCATGCCCGATGGCACCTGCGAGGAGTGCGAGCTCATCGCCGAAGGCAACCACCCCGATGTCTACGAGCTCGATGCCGCAAGCCGTACCGGCGTAGACAACGTGCGCGAGGAGATCATCAACTCCGTCAACTTTGCCCCGGTGCGTGGCAAGTACAAGATCTATATCATCGACGAGGTCCACATGCTCACGACGGCGGCGTTTAACGCGCTGCTCAAGACGCTCGAGGAGCCGCCGGCGCACGTGATCTTTGTGCTGTGCACCACCGACCCGCAAAAGATTCTGGAGACCATCCTTTCGCGCTGTCAGCGCTTCGATTTCCACCGCATCGGTAACGAGGATATCGAGCGCCGCCTGGCATACGTGTGCGAGCAGGAGGGCTTCGACTACGACGACGAGGCGCTTGCCATCGTGGCGCGCCATGCCAAGGGCGGCATGCGCGATGCGCTCTCCACGCTGGAGCAGCTGAGCGTCTTCGGCAACGGCACCGTGCATGCGGACGATGCCCGCTCACTTTTGGGCGAAGTTTCGGACCAGATTCTGGGAGAGTTTACGCGCGCCATTGCCGATCGTGATGTCGCCGAGCTCTATGGGCTTATTCGCGCGCAGGTCGAGGAAGGTAACGATCTGCTGGAACTGACGCGCGACCTGGTGGCGCACGTGCGCGACGTGTATGTTGCCTGCGTTGCCGGTGCCCGTGC
>CABRGB010000096.1 GCA_902470345.1 uncultured Collinsella sp. | reverse complement strand
ACGGGTATACTAACCCGCGGCGAATCTGCTCCATCGCTTAGAGCTGCTGCGTCTGGACGGCGCGTGATAGGGCTGCCAAAGCGATCGCCAGCGTGCTGAGCAACGTCCTCTCTGTGCGCACCTGTTTTTGTATGTATTAGCGCACTACCAAGCACGCCCGCGCGGTCGCATGCCGTGCCCATTGCGCGTGCAGATAAGGAACAACAACATATGCGTAATTCTGTATCTGACGTCACGGACGCCGAGATTCTGGACGAGACCCGCGAGGCCATGACCCAGGCTGCCTTCGATGCCGCCGACGAGGCCAATGCTGCCCAGGCCGTCGAGTCCGCTACCGAGAGCCTGCCCGCCTTTGACGAGCTGGGACTTTCCGACGAGATGCTTCGTGCTATTGAGAACCTGGGCTACACGGCGCCGACGCCCGTGCAGGCCGGCTCGATTCCCGTGGTGCTCGAGGGCCGCGACTTGCTTGCCGCCGCTCAGACCGGCACCGGCAAGACGGCCGCCTTTTTGCTGCCGACCATGAACAATCTGGAGCACATCGCTCCTCCCAAACCCGTGCGCGAGCGCGGCGGCCGCAACCGTCGTCGCGGTGCTAAAAAGCCCGAGGGCAACGGCCGCGGCCCCGTGATGCTCGTCATCACCCCTACGCGCGAGCTTGCCCAGCAAATCGACGAGGTCGCGAGCAAGATCGCCGACGTCACCGGCCATGTTGCCGTGACCGTCGTGGGCGGCGTGAGCTACAAGCCGCAGACCGCGGCACTCAAGTACGGCTGCGATATCCTGGTTGCAACGCCGGGCCGTCTGGTCGATCTGATCGAGCAGGGTGCCTGCCACCTGGGCGAGGTAAAAGTGCTGGTACTCGACGAGGCCGACCGCATGCTCGACATGGGCTTTTTGCCCGCCGTCCGTCGTATTGTGCGCGAGACGCCGGCCGAGCGCCAGACGCTGCTGTTCTCGGCGACGCTCGACGAGGAGGCCGTGGGCGAGATCACCGACCTGGTGAGCGACCCGGCTCGCGTGGAGATCGCGCCCGCCACGTCGACCGCCGACACCGTCGACCAGTTTGTGTTCCCGGTGTCTATCGAGGCCAAGAACAACCTGCTGCCCGAGTTCCTCAAGAAGGAGGGTCCGGAGCGCACTATCGTCTTTATGCGCACCAAGCACCGCGCCGACAGCTGCTGCCGTCGTCTGGAGCGCAAGGGCATCAGGGCCGTCGCGATTCACGGCAACCGCAGCCAGGCCCAGCGCGAGCGCGCGCTTTCTGCCTTCCGCGACGGCACCGTCGACGTGCTGGTGGCAACCGACGTGCTCGCCCGCGGCATCGATATTAGCGACGTGCGCTACGTCGTGAACTTTGACGTGCCGGCCGAGCCGACCGACTACATCCACCGTATTGGCCGTACGGGCCGCGCCGGCGAGCTAGGCTGGGCCATCACGTTTGTGACCGAGCAGGACGTCGACGAGTTCTACGAGATCGAGAAGCTCATGGACAAGACGGCCGATATTTACGAAGCCGGCGACCTGCACGTGGGTCCCAACCCGCCCGCCGTTGACCCCGAGCGCGATCCTGCCGCCTTTAAGGTGAAGAAGAAGACCAAGCGCGGCAAGTCCAAGAGCAAGAAGAAGCTTGAGCAGGCGCGTCGCGACGGCAAGCGCAACGGCGACGATTACGGCGACGTGGCTGGTCGTTCCAACCGCGGTCGCGACGAGCGCCGTGGCGACGGCGAGCGTCCGAGCCGTCCCAAGCGCGGTGGCAAGACCCGCGTGCGCGAGGGCGTTCAGGCTCGCGTGGACGAGGCTGTGGAGAGCGTGGCCCGCGAGGTGGCTGCCGAGGAGCGCGGCGGTGCTGGTGCCGCTGAGCAGCCTGCGCGCGGTAACCGTGCCGAGCGCCGTGCCAAGCAGTTCCAGGGCGAGGCGCATCGCCGCCGTCGCGAGGATGAGGATCGCGGTGGCCGTCGTCGTGTCGAGCGCGAGGACGAGGGCCGCGGTTCGCGCGGTGGCAAGCGCGGTTCGGGCGACCGCCATCGTTCCGGTCGTGATGACGAGCGCGGTGGCCGTGATGAGCATCGCGGCGGCGAGAGCCGCGGTGAGCGAGGTGCCCGTGGCGGTGAGTCCCGTGGCGGCAAGCGCTTTGAAGAGCGCGGTAGCCGCGGCGGCGAGCGTCGCGAGGGTGCTCGCGGCAATGGCGGCCGCGGCGGCGCTGGTCGTTCTAACGAGTCGCGCGATCGTCGTGACCCGCGTGCCAGCCGCGATCGTCGCGATGATTGGCGCAACTACGACGATACCCGCGAGGAGCGTCGTGGCAGCTATCGTGGCGGGCGTGGCGGCAACCAGGCCGGCTCCCGCGGCGGCCGTGCCGGCGGTCGCGATAATCGTGGCAGCTATGGCAATAGTCGTGGTGGCAAGCGCGGCAGCAGCTCCCGCCGTCCCGGTGACGGCGGCGGCAAACGCAAGTAACATACGCATCGCACGCTAGCGTGAGGTGAACCAAGGGCCCCGAGCAACTACGCTCGGGGCCCTTTTTGTTTGCCGTATCCGATCGCTAGTTCAAATGTGATTTCCTCGGGAATGCATCTAGAGGATGCCGTGGGCCTGTTTCCTGCCATGCGGCAATGGGTCCCATGGGGTGCTCCGTGCATTTTTTGGAGTATTCAGCAGCTCTAGTTGGCTGCATACGATTCGGTATTGCCAACGGTGGCCTTCAGATATCCCTTATGAGCGTTTTGAGTTAAATTTCGCCGTTTTCCGGAGCAGGGGCGCGTCATTCTCGCCATGTCGTGACTTAGAATGATACGGCGCCCTACAGTTTTGCCCACCCGCGGCGGTGCTGGCGTGGTCACGTTGCAGAATACTCCGTTTTTTGCACGGGCCAGGATGGGGTACCTCGGGAGAACACAGCGGTATCCCGTAAATATATACAATCTGTACCGTAATTTATACAAAACGAAGAGGCAGACAGCGTAGGGTGGGTGCATTGGGGTGCTTGGTGCATCAAAACGGGGACCCCACGTGCCGTATACTCTGGCTGGATGTGAAAGCGGCTTGACGCGTTGCCAGGCGTAGGGGAGGGTGCCTCGATGAGCGTATTCGAAATTGTGTTTAGTCCGACGGGTGGAACGCGGAAGGTGTCTGGCCTTGTGGCCGGGGCACTGGGCAAGAATACCGTTACCGTCGATCTGACCGATAGCGGGCTAGATTTCAGCGCTGTCTCGATGACTGAGGACGACGTGGCCGTAATCTCTGTGCCGGCGTATGCCGGTAGAATACCGGCTGTGGTGGCTGACCGGTTGGGCATGGTGCGCGGCAACGGAGCGCGGACCGTTCTGGTGTGCGTCTACGGAAACCGCGCGTTTGAGGACACGCTCGTAGAGCTGGAGGACGTTGCGAAGCGCGCCGGATTTAGGGTGGTTGCAGCGGTTTCTGCTATTGCTGAGCATTCTGTTGCTCGTCAGTTTGCTGCTGGGCGACCGGATGCGCAGGATGCGGCGCAGCTCGCAGAGTTTGCGCAGCAAATTCAGCAAAAGCTGTTGGCTGAGGATACATCCGAGCCCTCTATTCCCGGCAATCGTCCTTATAAACAAGCCGGAGGTCACCGCATGGCACCCGAGGCAACAGGGGATTGTGTCTCCTGCGGTGCATGCGCCGCGGCGTGCCCCGTTTGTGCTATCGACAAGGGTGACCCCAAACGAGCAGCTGGCGAGGCGTGCATCTCCTGCATGCGCTGCATTGCCGTATGTCCGCGAGGCGCTCGTAAGCTTGATCCCAACAAGCTATCCGCTGTTTCCCAGATGCTGAGCAAGGTTTGCGTCGCGCGGAAGGAATGCGAGCTCTTTATCTAGCGCATACGAAATTGGTGCAATGGGGCCAGGTTGATCTGCGCCGACCTGGTGCAAACAAACCTGTCCCCAATGCACCAGAGTGAGGAGTGTCCCCGAGTGCCGGCAGAAAAGGAACGTCCCGAAGTACCGCATAAATACCGTTTATCGGAGAAAAAATACCGTTC
>CABRGB010000095.1 GCA_902470345.1 uncultured Collinsella sp. | reverse complement strand
AAACCGCGCCCGGGCGGCGTCGAATCGCGGCCACGATCTCGGCCTCGGGCACCGTTTCGCATCGGCAGACGATCTGTCCCCACGCGGGGTCGGACTCAATGAGCTCTTCCTTGCGCGTAAGCGGCGCACGGTCGAAGTCGTCCGGCGCGCGGCGAATCGGATCCCAATCGGCCCGCTCGCGCAGGGTCACGCCGGCATCGCGCAAGATCTGCTCCATGCGCTCGGCAATGGCCGGCGCGCTCGCTACGCCTGGCGACTGAATTCCCGCTGCCTGGAACAGGCCTGGCACCACGGCCGACTGCCCAATAAAGAAGTCGTTGGTCCCCTGAATGACCGGACGCCCGCCGGCAAACGCGCGCAACACGCGACGCGTGTCCAGGTCGGGCACCAGCTTGCGCGCTCCCGTCAGCAGCGCGTTCACATCGCTTGCATAGGTCTGTGTGTCGCCCGGCTCGCGCACGGCAGCGGTCGCGGTGATCACGGTGTTGCCGTGCACGGTGCCCGTAACGATAACGCCCTTGGACACCGGCGTGGGAACGGGGTAGAGCGGCATGAGCGCGCGCGGCTCCTTGTCCAGTACCACAATGTTTCCCTGGCGCCAGACCATCTGGAACTCCTCGGCGCCGGCCATATGCGAGATGTTGGCGGCGCCGTTGCCCGCGGCGTTGATCAGATAGCGGCAGCGCACGTCGCCGGCGGGCGTTGCCAGCGCAAAGCGCGCGGCTCCGTCATCCGAGCCGTCAACTTCAATGGCCTCCACCGGGGCGGACCGCATAAACGTCACGCCGTTGGCCATGGCGTTCTCCAGCGCGGCGATGGCCACTTCAAACGGGTCGACGTAACCGGTCGAAGGGCACCACAGCGCGCATGTTGCGTCGGAGCTGGCACGCGGTTCCAGCTCGTGGATACGGTCGGGGCCAATGATCGCCAGCTCGGGCACGCCGTTGGCCAGGCCATTCTGGCGTAGCTTCTCCAGGTGCGCACGGTCCTCGTCGCTAAAGCCCAGCACCATCGAGCCGGTTCGGCAAAACAAAAAACCCAGCTCCTGGGCCCAGGTGCCATACAGCTCGCAGCCGTGGGCGTTGACCTGTGCCTTTACGGTGCCCGGTGCCGGATCGTAGCCGGCGTGCACCAGGCCGCCGTTGGCCTTCGATGCGCCTAGGGCGATGTCGTTGGCCGCTTCGACCACGCAAATGGACAAGTCATAGCGCGCGAGCTGCCGCGCGATGGCACACCCGGTGATGCCCGCGCCCACAATCGCGATATCAAACGTTTCTGCCACGGTGCCTCCAAGACAGGTTGACAGGATGTCAATAAGATTATCCTACGGTGTGTGCACCACCTGCGCGACGGCAATGCGGCGAACAGCCCCGCAACACCCGCCAACGGCAGGGGAGGGCCGACCCAGCACGGATGCAGGCCACGTTAGGCCGCGAGATTCTCCCGCCCAACCTCGCGGGCTGCGCCGTTACCTGTTACAGATTGAGGTGTTGCGTCAACAGACGCGCGCTCGTCTCGATCTGTAACAGTAAGAACTGTTTTTGGGTTCTAGTTGTTACAGATTGAGATTTAAGTCGGGGAGAGAATGGTTTGTCTAAATCTGTAACATCTGGGACTGTATTTGCCGAGTAACTGTTACAGAATGAGATATTCGGTGTGGACGGTTTTCTTTGTCTCGATCTGTAACAGTTAGCTGATGATTTGGGTTCTAGATGTTACAGATCGAGACGTTTGCCAGACGGGCCTCCGTTTGTCTTGATCTGTAACAGATAGAAGGGTTTCTGACCCCTAGTTGTTACAGATTGAGATATTTAACGGAGGGCTCACCGTTCGTCTCGATCTGTAACAGTAAGAACTGATTTTGGAGTCAAGATGTTACAGATCGAGATTGAAGTCGGGGAGGGACCCCTGTGGCTCGATCTGTAACATCTAGACCCGGATTCCGCTCCCACCTGTTACAGATTGAGATGTTTGTGTCCGCGCCAACCCCGTACCCAGCCGTGGTCCCATATAAACAAACCCCGTGGTAAACTTGACCGAAATGTAAATATCCCGAAAGGTACACCTCAATGTCCAAATACATCAACGAGCTCATGTCACCGCAGCTTATGGGCGTCATCTATGCCTTCGTGGGCTTTATCATCGCCCTGTACGTGCTGTCGGTCGTCTATGTGTTCATCGACGCTCGCCGCCGCGGCGCCAGCGCCTACGTGGCATGGGGCATCATCGCCCTTATCCCGTTTGTGGGCCTCATCGCCTACCTGGTCCTGCGCCCGCACTCCTACGCGGCCGACCGCGAGGAGCAGGAGCTGGACATGGCCCTGCGCGAGCGTCAGCTTGCCCAGTACGGCACCTGCCCGCAGTGCGGCGCCCCCATCGAGAAGGACTTTGTCGTCTGCCCCGTTTGCGACACCCAGGTTCGCAACGTGTGCCCCAGCTGCCATCGCCCGCTCGACGCGCACTGGAAGGTCTGCCCCTACTGCCGAACTCGCATCCAGTAACGCATCCATCGCCGGGCCGGCCGTAAGCCGCGGGCCCCGCGCGTCACGCGTAAGCCACACACGCGCCCCGCGGCCCCGCCCCACACGATGAAGCATGCGTAGAAAATCGCCCGCCGTGCCATTAAGGTGCGGCGGGCGCTTGTATACCAAGGCAACCTGCCTATAATGATGCAAGTCAAAAATGCCGAGCGCATCGCACGCACTTGCACCAGGCATCCGAGAGGAGAAAACATACCCATGAAGGCACTCTACAATGACGGTTCGGTGGCCGAGCTCCCGCAGGACGAGGTCACGCACGTCATCCGCCACTCCGCCGCGCACATCATGGCGCAGGCCATCAAGCGTCTCTATCCCGAGGCCGACTTTGCCTACGGTCCTGCGACCGACAATGGTTTTTACTACGACGTCGACCTGCCCGAGGGCGTCAAGATCAGCGAGGACGACTTCCCCGCGATCGAGGCCGAGATGAAGAAGATCGTCAAGGAGAACCTCAAGTTCACCGTGTATGAGAAGCCCCGCGCCGAGGCCATCGCCCTTATGGAGGAGCGCGGCGAGAAGTACAAGGTTGAGCACATCGGCGACCTGGACGACGACGCCCGCATCACCTTCTACCAGCAGGGCGACTACATCGACATGTGCGTTGGCCCCCACATCTGCTACACCAAGGCGCTGAAGGCCTTTAAGCTCACCGGCGTCTCGGGCGCCTACTGGAAGGGCGACAAGGACAACAAGATGCTCACCCGCATCAACGGCGTCGCCTTTGCCACCAAGGAAGAGCTCGACGAGCACATGCACATGCTGGAGGAGGCCAAGAAGCGCGACCACCGCAAGATCGGCCGCGAGATGGACCTCTTTATGATGCGCGACGAGGCCCCCGGCTTCCCGTTCTTCCTGCCCAACGGCATGATCCTTAAGAACACGCTGCTGGACTACTGGCGCGAGATCCACCACAAGGCTGGCTACGTGGAGATTTCCACGCCGCTCATCATGAACAAGCAGCTGTGGAAGACCTCGGGCCACTGGGACCACTACAAGGACAACATGTACTCCACCGTCATCGACGACGAAGAGTACTGCATTAAGCCTATGAACTGCCCGGGCGGCGTGCTGGTGTACGCCTCCAAGCCGCACTCCTATCGCGAGCTGCCCATCCGCGCCGGCGAGATTGGCCTGGTGCACCGCCACGAGCTGCGCGGCGCCCTGCACGGCCTGTTCCGCGTGCGCTGCTTTAACCAGGACGACGCCCACCTGTTTGTGCGTCCCGACCAGCTGACCGACGAAATCGTGGGCGTGGTCAACCTCATCGACTCCGTGTACCAGAAGTTTGGCTTTAAGTACCACGTTGAGCTTTCCACCCGTCCCGAGGACTCCATGGGTTCGGACGAGGACTGGGCTCGCGCCGAGGAGGGTCTGCGCACCGCTCTGGAGCAGCTGCACATGGACTACGAGGTCAACGAGGGCGACGGCGCCTTCTACGGCCCCAAGATCGACTTCCACCTGGAGGA
>CABRGB010000094.1 GCA_902470345.1 uncultured Collinsella sp. | reverse complement strand
CGCGTGGAGCTCCAGGGCACCGTGGTTCTGGTCATCACGATTGAGGAGCTCGACCCGTCGAGCAAGCCTTGTTATGTCATAGAGCGGGGCGCTCAAGGCGGCAGCTACAAACGCATCGATGACAAAGATGTGCCGCTTTCATCGACCGAGGTGCTCGCATTGGCGTCATACGGTCGAGCGACTCCGAGCGATCGCGACGCGGTGGTGGGCGCGGGCGCGGACGATCTCGACGAGACGCTGGTCGACCGTACGATAGACCGGGCTTTCTCGTTGACGCCCCGGGCAATGCGCGGCGCGCCGGACAAACAAACGAAGCTGGAGCGCCTAAATTTCCTTGATTCCCAGGGCAATGTCACCAAGGCTGGACTCCTAGTTGCGGGCACCTACCCTCAGCAGTTTTATCCCAAGCTCTTTATCGACATGGCTGTCTATGCGGGGACCCGGAAAGGCACGGCGGGGTCGCTGAGGTTCATGGACCGCACAGTCTGCGAGGGCACCCTGGGCGAGATGATCTCGGATGCTGTCGCGGCCGTCGCCAAGAATTTGCGGCGAACCTCGACCGTCCAAGGCGTCTCGCGTGTCGACTCGCTGGAGATTCCCGAGGAGGTTCTGCGCGAGGCAATCGCCAACGCCGTAATCCATCGAGAATACGGGGATCGGTTCTGTGGACAATCGATTGCCGTCGACGTCTTTGACGATCGTGTCGAGGTGACGAATCCTGGCGGCCTTTACGGGGGAAAGACTCGCGAGAACTTGTTTGACGGCAGCTCCCGATGCCGTAACGCGACGCTCGTGAAACTCATGTCGATTGTCCCGCTGCCGGATGGCGCAGGTTCGCCGGCTGAGGGCAATGGCTCGGGCATCCCGATGATGATCGATGCCATGCGCGCGCATGGTCTGGCCGAGCCCCTGTTCTGCCCGGGGTTCGATCGGTTCAAGGTCGTACTTTACCGTTCAAAGATCGAGCCGGTCGATCATGGCGGGGGCTTAATTGTGACGGCACTCAAACACTGCGGCGAGCTGGGGACGCGTGAGCTGGCAGAACGCACGGGGCTTACGATTTCCCAGGTTAGGTCGCGCGTCAACGCGCTCATTGCTCAAGGCGAGCTTGAGCCCACGGCGCCGGCGACGAGCCGCAACCGCAAGTATCGACTGTCAGAGCGCGTGGAATAAATGCGTTAGTGGACGAGGCGACCCAATAATCGACCCTCGATTGGCGCCCACTAAGGCAAAGCGGTTGTTGCCCAGTCGACAGTGATGCTAAAGACTCGGCTTACGCCGGCATGGCCCCGAACCCGTCTATCAAGAACAGCCTAAGAACCAGCTTGATGACATATCCCGGTTTGACTTCAGCCGTGTCAAAGACGTGACGCTCGGCGAGCTCGCTGCAGTATGCGTAGATATCGCGGATAAGGTCCGCGCCCGAAAGCGTAAACATGTAGCCTGCGTCCGAAAGCGCATTGGGCGCGGCGGGCAACTTGGCCATGTGGCAGAACGTTTGCAGGTCGGGCGCCATAACATTCTGGTAGTCGAGGTGGCCGCTGGCATCCTGTGCGGCAAGCTCCAATTGGCGCACAAAATCCAACGCCGCCGCTAACACAAAGCTCGGCGTAGGCGCATTGACGTCCTGAGTGGTCGCCACAAGCCTGCCCGCCGCCTGCGTGACAAGCCAAGCGACCTCGCGCTGGCAACGCACGGCCTTGCGCGTAACCGGCTTGATGGACGAAGAAGAAACGCTCCCCTTAGGCGGATTCGAAGCAGCCATAAGACCCTCCCATGAACAATTCGGCCCAACAAGCCCGGATGAAACACGTGCTACATCAGTATACGGGGAAGTGGGGTGGAAAAACGGAGTCGACAGCGTGAACTGCCGGCTCCGGATTGCTTGCCTTAGAGGCCGTACACTTCGACCATAGCTTCGCCAATGCGATGGGGCACGCCGGTGACGAGTGCGTTGCCCATGCGGAAGGCCCGATGGCCATCGGTCATGCCCGTATCGGTCCAACCTTTCGGGAATCCCTGAAGCTGATCGAGCTCGTCGGGAACAAGACGGCGGAAACGGCCATCGGGACATTCGATGACGTGCTTGAAGCGGCTCGCTCCCGTGCCGCCTTCTCCTGTGAGGATGGTGCGGCTCGGCTTGTCGGTGGCATCCGGGAAGCTCATGGCTCCCTCGGAATACGTGTACGTAAAGCCTGTCTTTTTGATTGTTTGACGATCGAGCTCCTGCTCCTCAATGCCTCGATGTCATCATGTCGTCTCTACAAATAAACCCCCTCACCGAGTTGCTTGTGAAACTTGGCATGATGGTCGCGCGCCCAGGTGAAGAGCGCCTGATCAAAGTCGCCTTGGCTGGCGGGGATGCCATAGACGCCGGCGACTTCCACGCGCACGAACTCCAGCGCGGGCAGCTTGTTGATGGCCGTGAGCGCAAACGGCGACGTGGACTCCTCGAACAGGTAATGGCTGCCTTGCAGCGCGCCGCAGCCGGTGCAGGTGCTGGCGAGCGATGCGGTCTTGGTGGTGCGCGACGTTACGGGCTTGTAGCCGCAGCGCTCGCGCAGGTAGTCGCGGATCTCGGTCGGCACGCAGCCCAGCGCGGGAACGATAGCTATAGCGTTGGCACGGGCGGTGTCGATCACGATGTGGCCCGTGTCGTCCATGGCGGGCGCTGGGCTGGGCGCAGCCTTGCTGCCCGAGCCCTCGGCCGCCAAATACGGAATGCCAAAGGCCGCGACCGTCGTCTGCTCGTGGCACTTCCAGCATTCGCGCTTGCCCAGCACGAGGTAGATGTAGGGCGCACTGGGGTCGGATCGGTCAACACCGGGCAGCCACTCGGCAAAGGGCTCTGGGTTGACGCCGCTGGGTACATACCAGATCTTCTTGGTCCGGTCCCATTTGGCGCCCAGCGCCTTGGCTTCTTCTTTGTGCGAAAAGGGGACATCGAGCTCGGTGCGCATGGCGGCTCCTTGGTGCTGCAGGTGTAAGTGGCTCAAGGATACCGCAGGGTGTGGACGTCGTGGTGTTTTGCCGAGAAGCTGCGGTGCGGACTGGTTGGTTACGCCGTTGGATAAATTGGCAAGTAGATGGTCAGCTTTTGGCCAGTTGGGCGGCTGGAGCAGCTTGCGGCGCAGTTTTTGTGCCTGGCTATTGTTGATGTTGGGGTATTGAATTTGTTTGGCTGCCATTCGTCAGGTGAATTGATGCTACGTTGCGATGACGGTTGGAGCTGCCAGCGGATTTGGCGACATAAAACAAAACAGCCCAGAGAAATAGCCTCTGAGCTGCGAACATTTGGTGGGCGTTAGAAGATTTGAACTTCTGACCTCTTCCGTGTCAGGGAAGCGCTCTCCCCCTGAGCTAAACGCCCGATCAAGGGTGCGCAAGTGCGCAAGGGATAATATAACGGAGCCTGAACTCGGTGGCAAGAACATTTTTAAAAATCGCTTACATTGTGGAATTCGGGGGCTTTGTCATATCCATTTCAAAAGAGTCTGCTGCCTCGATTTGGCTGTCGACCAATGCAAAGCCATTGCGGTATCGAGCTATGGAAAGACGCCTGCGGAATTGTCCTACCGATAAGCGGACAAGCCTCCAGCTGGTGCCTTCGCCGTGGTAAGGTAAGCCGAATTGCTTCCAGACTGTTTCGGGGGAGTGGGATGAGCAAAGAGTGTGTCGAGCAGGTCGAAGGCGCAGGGGCTTCGGTGCCGATGACCGATATATCGAACATTGATGTGCCCGAGGGCACCGATGAGCTCAGCCGCAGCACCCGCCGTGCATGGCGTGAGCGCCTTAACGATGCGTCGTCGCGCAGGATGGCGTTGGGCGTGTTGGCTACGCTCGTGGGTGGCTCGTTTTGGGGCTTCTCGGGCACCAGCGCGAGCTTCCTGTTCGATACCTACCATGTCGATACGCTGTGGCTCATGAGCGTGCGCCAGATTCTTGCCGGCCTGCTCTTTATGGTCGTGGTCGTCGCGCGCGACCGTGCGCGCCTGGTCAAGCTTTGGACGACACCGGCCGACCGCAAGCAGCTGTTGCTCTTTACCGCCTTTGGCCTGCTGTTCAACCAGTTTTGCTATCTTTCGGCCGTGCGCCTGACCAACGCCGGAACCGCGACGGTCCTTCAGTGCCTGCAGCTGGTCATCATCATGGGATATACCTGCATCACCGAT
>CABRGB010000093.1 GCA_902470345.1 uncultured Collinsella sp. | reverse complement strand
TGGAGCTCGTCACGCGCATCGTGCACGAGCGCCGGCCCGATGCCTCGTGCGTCGTCACATTTGACTCGGGCTTCAGCTCGCCCGACCGCCCGGCCGAACAGCTGTAATCGACAGCAAAACGGGACGCAGAACCGCCGACCAACGCGCCTACGCGCCCGGTCACGCGATCCTGCGTCCCGTTTTTGTTTGCACTGCTAAGGCTCTAGCCGCTCGACCGCTAGTTCCCCTGCGCGCCCGAAATGCCATTTTGCAGGGCATCCCAGGCGTTCGTTGCCATATCGCCCAGGTTCTGTGCGGTATCGCCGAGATTCTGAGCCGTGCCGCCCAGCTCTTGGACCTTATCCCCCAGCTCCTGCGCCTTGTTGCTCAGGTCCTCCAGCGTGTTGGAGCTCGAGCTGTCCGCGCCGCCCTGGTCGCCGGACGCATTACCCGACGAGCTGCCCTTGCGCGTGAGCTGAATCTCGAGGTTACCGTTGTCGTTATAGTAGGCAGACGTCACGACCCAATTGGCATCGACAACGGGCGTCGAGCCGTCGTCGGTCAGAATCACGGCATTCGAAAGATCGGCCCCGCGCGACTTGAGGAGCTTCTTGGCGTTGGACCAGTACTGACCCGGGATATCGCTCAGGTCGACAGTGCCGGACTGGGTAGTCTCGGTCTGCTCGGCTGTGGTATCAGTCGTGGCGCCCCGCTTGTTGAGCATGCCCGACACGATGGCAAACACAACCGACAGGGCAAAGAAGATCGCCAGCACGATCAGGATTTTCTTGATCACGCTCGACGAACGCGAAGGCTTCTTCTCCTCGTCCTCGCCATACTGAGGGATGGACTTGGGATACTCACGATACGGCTCGCGCGCATACCGGTCACGCGACTCGTAGCGCGGCTGTGCCGTGCGCGGCATATATGTCGTCTGCTGAGGTTGTGGAATGGGATTTTGCAGCAGGTCATCATAAGGGTCTACCGCCGCGTTGCCGTAGGGGTTCTGCGATGAGACACCATGCGGGTCCTGCGCTGCGTTTCCGTAATTCACAACGCGCGTGGGATCGGCCGACACCTGCGTCGTATCGGGGGCAGCGTAGCCGGGATTCGGCACGACGCGGGTCTCATCGGCGCCATTGCCCGTCCGCGGGGAGCCGTAGCCACCCATTACGGTCGTCTTATCCTGGTCCATGCAACGATTCCTTTCCGTCGCCCGTAAGCATCAAGTTATCCATGCATTCTACCCGCGCAAAAGCCTATGATAGGCAAAGCCCGCCGGTATCTACAAGACATGCGCGGCCGACGGTCACAAGCGAATCGAGGATATGCCATGGCAAAAAGCAAACTCATCAAGGACACGACGCGTGCCGAACGTGAGGAGATCCATCAAGCTAGCACTCGCGGGCTGCGGCAACGGCAGCTGCGACAACTGCGGAAGCTGCAGCTTGGGAGCCGGCGATCCATATGGCACCTACCAGCCCTACATTGACGGCGAGATGGAAATCGCCGACATCAACATGATGGTCGCCGAGCGCAACGCCAAACTCTTCGGCCTCCAGCGCGGCTAATGATCCCTTGGGGACGGAGGAAAAAATCCCCGGCGGCGCTGTTTTTTTGCGCCACCGGGGACTGTTCAATTTATCCCTCGCGGTCCACCTTACTCGTTGGGTACGTACGTGGCCTTGGCTCGCTCGGGCGTTACATCCTGACCGCAGGAATAGCTCGAGTCGAAGGCGTGCGCAACCAAGTCGTGCGTATCCCATGCCATGCAGTCAAACTCACCAGTATCGAGGACAACGATGTAGCCCTTGCCGTCGTAGTAGAAATGATCCTCGGTGTAGTTATCGTCATCGTCGATGTTGCCTTCGGACACGGAGTCCATATCCGGCTTTGCCGTCTTAATTGCCTGCTTGGCCTCGCTCTTGAGGGTGTCAAACGAGAGCCCATGCTGCGCAAGCGAGTCCTCGAGCGAAACCTGCTCACCCGTCTTGAGGTTGTAGTACGCCGACCTCGTCACCCGTTCCGATCGATACGGAGGTTGATAGCTGTCGGTAAACGTGCGCACGCAGGCGATGTCGCCATCGATCGAGACAATCTCGGCGGTATACATCATGGTCACGCGGCTGGCTTCGTCATCCATCGAGGCCTGCTTGCTCGCTTCGAGCGTATCCGCGACCAGCTGAACCATATCCTTGTTAAACTTGGCGACACCCACGCCCTGGCCCTTCACCTGAGGATAGGTCCACGTAGCCGTGATCTGGCACGTGTCATCGGGGGACGGATTCAGCGGGCCTTCGCCAACCGCAGCCGTAAAGTCAACATCCTGCGTGGCAGAAACGGCCTCGTAGCCCACCTGCGCACTGCCATCGTCCTTCGATTTCAGCTGCTCCAGCGTCGTGGCCACCGTTGCAATGGTGCTGGCTACGCTCTCCTCGGTGCTGGTAAGCACGGCGCTCAGCTCGGACACTTCATTGGTGCCGGCAATCTTCGAATCGCCTATCGGCGCCGGACCGGCAACGGCGCTAAACGCCTTACCATCGTAGGCATCGAATTCGCACTCATAGCCATCACGAGATTCGTCCATCCCAACTGGAACCTCTTTGACGTTGATCTTCTCCCCGTCATGCAAATATCGCCTGAACCCATAGGTGCCATCGTAATCGTATACGCGGAGCGAAACGCCAACGCACATAACGTCAACCCAGATATCGGGCTCATATACTTTCTCGATTTTGCCGTCGCGGTATGCCCAAACTTCGGCCTTAGCGGCGGTGGCGCCATTAGCGTTGAAGAGCGGCTCATCAGAATACTCAATCAGGAGTTCGTCCTGACCATCCCCGTCAAAATCGACGAGTTTAGCGAAAGCAACGCCCTGGGCTCCATACGTAGATTGAGCAACCTCGACAGCCTCACCCTCGCCGTACTTTTTCTGATACTCGAGAATCTTATCGGTGAACAGCTCGTTTGCCGTCTTGACCGCCGCCTTGGCAGAAGCCTTGGCCTCCTTCTTGGACTGCGTGAGCTCAACGTTCTTAGGGGCGTCCGAGCCTTCCTTGGCGTAGTCGACCTTCATGGTGGTCGTGCTCTTCTTTTTGCCCTTGCCCGAGGTAATGGTCATCTGGTACTTCTGGTCGGGCAGCTCGCCAAAGTCCTCCATGGCAAAGCCGTCCTCGCCATCGACCTTGATGGTGTAGCTCTTGCCCTTACCGGACACCGGCGTCAGCTCGACGGTATAGCTCTTGAGCTTTTTGCCCTTGCTGTTCTTGGGCAGCACTTTAGTCTCGCATGCGCAGACAACGTAGCCCTTGCCGCCCGAAGTCACCTCGGACGACGCGCCGATACGCGGCACGATCACGATAGCGGCAACAATGGCGACAACGGCAACACCGCCGAGAACGGCCGCGATGATGCGGCCCTTGTGCTTGGGCTTCTTGGACTGCGGCGTCGGAACAAACGGCTGAGCAGCCTCGGCAGGCTCGGTCACAGGCTCCTCATAACGAGGCTGCGCCGCCATATGAGCCGAGGCACCCTGAGGAGCTTGCCGTCCCACAGGAGCGAACGCCGTCGAGTCCCCTACCGGAAACGCCACGGGCTCCGCCTGATCCTCGGCGTCACCCACGTGAGCGCCGCAGCTCGTGCAAAACGTGGAACCATCGGGTATTTGAGCTCCACACTTGGTGCAATACATCACATCTCCCGTCTCTCGCCGCAGCCGCAATGCGCCCGCGCAGTTCTTCCAACTACACCGTACGGGAGAAATCCCCATTCTTGTTGCGCAACATTGCCGCCACGTCCAAAACTATGCCGGTTTACTACGATAAATCGCCTGAACCTGAGCACGCTACTTTACAGAAAAACAAAACCGCAGGTAGACGAATCGGTCATTATCGGAAAATCCAGATATGGTCGAGGTATACCGATTCATCGTAGTAAACCGGCATAGTTTTGGACAAACGACCCCATACGGATAGCCTCATTGACCCAACAGCCACAAAATGATCCGTAATCCTTCCGTCCCCTTGGGATCAAAAAGCCCCGCCGGGCCTTGGTAGGCGCGGCGGGGCGGGCAAGCGGCTATGAGCAGCGGGCTTAGAACAGGCCGGTGATGTTGCCGTCGTTGTCGACGTCGATATTCTCGGCCGCGGGAACCTTGGGCAGGCCCGGCATGGTCAGGACGCTGCCGGTCAGCGCGACCACAAAGTGGGCACCGGCGGAAACCTTGAGCTCGC
>CABRGB010000092.1 GCA_902470345.1 uncultured Collinsella sp. | reverse complement strand
AAGGATCGCGAGGCGGCCGAGAAGGAAGAGGAGATCGATGAGGCCGTCGAAGACGACGATGTCCAGAAGATTGAAATCTCCCCCGCCGTCACCGTCGCCGATGACGATCTGTGCACCATCACCATCACCGAGAAGTTCAAGGACGAATGGGGCGACATCGGCTTTGTCGTCAACATCACCAACAAGAGCGACAAGGACCTGACCTTCTACGCTCCTTCCGGCAAGACCAACGTCAACGGCACCATGAAGGAACCCTGGTTCTCGGCTAACCTGATGCCCGGCACCAGCGCCACCGAGGAATTCACGTTCTCGAACGGCGAGCTTGACAGCCTTGACGACCCGGTCAATACGACCATCGGCATCGACGCCTACCTGACCGATTCCTACGAGGACGTCGCCTCCTACAGCGCAACCATCGCGTAGCGGCAGACATCGACGGCCGCGGATTGGCGGACACATCCGCGCACTTGCCAGGCGGGGCTGCAGGAGATAATTCTGCGGCCCCGTCGCTTTATGCCGACAGCACCGCTCGCACAAGCAGGCCGCCCGCCGTTTTTAGATGCAAAACGGCGGGCGGCCTATCTTTGGCGTTGGAGCACGGGCGGCACACCGACTACGGGCGCTCCATATTGGGGACGATGCTGCCCTCGGTCACCGCATGCACGGCCAGGCGCATGATGTTGTCGTAGCCGGTCTTGCTCAGGATCTCCGAGATGCGACGCTTGATGGTGCCCTCACTCATAAACAGCTCGGCCGCAATCTCGCGACGGCTCTTGCCCTCGCAGGCAAGGCGCAAAATCGACAGCTCGACATCGTCGAGTGCCGCCGTGCCCGAAAAAATGCTCTCGGGCGGCTTGGGAAACGTGCAATAGCCAGCCAGCGTGGAGCGCATCACGGCGAACAGCTCGTCGATACCGACGTTCTTGTACACAAAGCTATCGACGCCCGCCTCGCGGGCCTGATCGACAAAGGTGATCTCGGGCATGCCGGTCATGATAATGATGCGACACTCGGGCAGCCGCTCCTTGATGCGCGCCGCCGCCACGATGCCGTTTGAATCGTGTTCGGTGCACACGTCCATCAGTATCATGTCTGGGCGCTCCTTGAGCGCGACACCCAAGGCCTCGGAGGCATCGGCGATCGCGGCGACGACGGTCATATCGGGCTGGTCGCCAACGGAGCGCGCCAGGCTTTCGCGCAGGATGGCCTGGTCTTCGACTATAAGGACGCGGATCATGAACTTCTCCTTTGGACCGTGGCGTTGGAGCTCAGCGGGATGGACACCGCAAGCGTAAAGGGCTGGGCAGCATGGACCTCTAGGCTGCCACCCAGATCTTGCGCGACATGCCTCATACCTGGGATACCCGTTCCCTCGCGATACGATACGGGGGCCGGGGACCCGTCGTTAGAAATCGTCATGTGCGCGATGCCGTCAGCATCCGCCCCCTCCTGCCACAGGCGCACATGGACCCGATGCGCCTGCGCATGCTTGGTGGCATTGGTCGAGGCCTCGCGAATAATCTGCAAAAATGCGGCGGCGACACGCGCGTCCTCAGGCAGCGCACCCTCAACATCGATCTGCACACTCACCAGGCCAAAAGCATGGACGATATCACCCAGCTGCTCTGCAGGCTCGCTGGCACCGCCACTGCGCAAATCGGCGGCAATTGAGCGCAGCAACGGGTCAATCTGCTCGAGCGACTCGTCGTCCAGGCGCCCCTCCTCCAAATAGCGATGGAGAATGGACAGGCGCTGCCCGATCACATCGTGAACGCGGGCGCGCATACGTAGGTAGGCCGCATTGTCGGCAACCTTTTTAACTTCTTCAATCTGGGACTGGAGCTCTTGGCCCGCAAGCTCAAGTAGGTGGTTCGCTTGCGCCAAGCGGTCGTAGGCGTGCGCGTATTCCGTCACGTCCAGTCCGATAATGCGCTCAAAGAGACGGCCCGAAACCATAACCTCGTCGTGCACAAATAGGCGAATCTCGGCGGGAGAAATCTCGATCACCGCGCGAGCCTCACCAAAACGGTCCAAGTTAATCCGCACACGGTTCCTACTGCTTTCGGGCATTTGCATGCTAAGTTTGCGCAGGTCGTTCCATGTGCCGCTCATGTCACCTAGATCGGTGGGCATATGAAGTTCCACCAGGTTTTTGCGCATGCAGCGGTTCATGAGCAGCGGACGGCCCCTCGGGTCCAGATACAGGATGCCCACGGGAATCACGTTGATGGTCTCGATCGTCGAGAACGCGGTGATATCCTCCTGGCGGTTACGGACGTCCATCAAGAGCGCCGCGATGGAACGGAACAGGAAGAACGCTCCCTCTGCGATAAGGACAACGGTCCACGTCGAGCCCATGGCAAAAACCACCGGCGGTGTAACGGCGACAACAAGCAGCAGCTCGACCAGCATGACGGGGCGACGATAGCGCACCATAAGCACCACGCCATAGGCAAAGATTGCGGCATTGAGCCACAGCACTCCGCCCATTGCCCCGGCGCAAGCATCAAGCGGCGCCACCAGATACGAGCCAGACGACGCGAACAGGATAAGCGCCGAAACCACCAGGTGAACCACGAGGCTCGCCTCGTAGGCGCAAATCACCTTACGGTTATAGGACGAGCGGCGCGATGAGATGAGCGGGACGTGGATCGTCTGCAGACACGCAGCCAGGGCAAAGACAACATCGAGCGCAACGATTTGGGGAAGAATGAGCGAAATCTGCATCGTCACTCACCCGCCCTCGGCATCAAGACGATCATGCGCAGCTGGCCGGGCTCGCCCTCAAAGCGGTATGCCACGTTGCGTCCCTGCAGCGCGCTCTCGAGCTCTTGCGCAGCGGGCGTCTGCGAAAGATCTTCATCATCGTTGGAAAAAAGCGTGGCACGCAGCTCGACACTGCATCGGTCATGGTCGCCCAAGTGATACATAAGCGCCGGATGGTCGGTGGTATAGGCAAAAAACGCAAAGTCGTACACGCAGTCGTACAGGGCGCTTACCGTACTGGCGTGCAACGGGCGCCGTATGGCGATAATCGAGGCGCAATCGATATCGATGGTGCGCAGGTCGCTTGCGAGCTCGTTGGCAATGAGCTGAATGCGGTCGCGATCAAAACCGCTCTCCCCGTGCTGTGCCAACGTGAGCGATCCCTTGCGCTTGCAATAGGCGACGAGCATCTTGGCGCGCTGCAGCATACGGTAACGCTCGTGCGAAGACGCTTCGTCGGTCAACGGCGGCAGCGAGCTCAGCAGGTCGTACATCCCTTCGAGCGCACGGGCAAGCGCCTGGTCCACGTCTTGAACCAGCAGGGTCTCGGCCTCTTGATCTGCCAAATGCGTCTTAAGGTCGTAGTCAGCGGCAAGTAGCTCATTTTGGCGTTGCAGCTCCATGCGACGATGCGCCAGTTCGCGATTGAGTTCATTGAGCTCCGACACGTCTTGGGCAAGCAGGGCCGATCCGCCCAGCAGTGGAAAGGCGCGATACATCACGTCGGGGTCGGACGCCACGGTAAAGGCGTGGGCATGGCCGTGCTCCTGGGCCCGCAACTCCTCACGCACGCCTACCGGCATTGGCTTCGACACCGGCGTGGCATAGGCCTCCTGCAGGTCGCGCGTTAGAACTTTGAGGTCGAGCGGCAAGGTGTCGAAGATGCCGGCAATGTCGTGATACGACGGAATGACGCCGCAATCGAGACAAATCTCGAGCGTCACCACGCACAGCACGCAGTAGACGAGCGAAAAGTTGAGCCTCCATGCCCAGGGCACGCGCAACGCATACGAGACGGCAAAGAATGCGCCACCCAGCAGTACGAGCGCCGCCGTGCCCGAGAAACGCTGGATGCGAAAGGATGAGGACCGACCAACCAAGATAAAAAAGGCCACAAAGTTAAAGGCCGTCCACACTAAGACAGCGAAATAACCCCAACCGTACGTGTAATCGTTGCTCCAGGTGTCGCTTGCACGGTCAAAGTGGAATACCTGCCGATGGAAATCGTTGGTGAGCACAAAACCGATAAGTAGGATAGCCACGATCCACAGGATGCTGCGGTAGCGGCGGCCCGCGCGGTGTTGTTCCAGGCCCGTAAGGCGCAGACCACACAACTGGTAGAGCAGCGGAATGAGCGTCATGGGCACATAGTACAGGTACCACAGCACGGTGGCATAGAACGGCGTGAACGACTTGTACTTGAGAATGACTTCGATCATCCACAGGGCGCAGATGGTGGCGA
>CABRGB010000091.1 GCA_902470345.1 uncultured Collinsella sp. | reverse complement strand
ACGATTTCGCGTCATCCAAACTCGGCATCCCCAAAACAACCAAACCCGCCAGCCCAGATGAAATCCTGTAGAGACGCTCATTAGAATGTCGTTCAGCGAGCACGGCAGCATCGAGCTCGCCCCCCCACCACCACGAAAGGGACAGGCCCCTTTGTGGTGGTTTTCGACTCTGGCACTCGACTGTCTCGATCTGTAACATCTAGCGGCCCTTTTCGATCCTAGATGTTACAGATTGAGATGAAATGATCAGCGGCGATCGTTTGTCTCAATCTGTAACAACCGCTCGTCAAATAGGGGCCCAGATGTTACAGGTCGAGACAAACGGGACCACCACAAAGGTGCCCGACCCCAATGTGGTGGTTTTCGACAAAAAGAAGCCACCCCAATAAAAAGAGGCGGCATCAAGCAGGTCTATTTTTGGCGTCCCTCAAGACCCAACGAGAACGTCGCGGTAGCCCCGGACACACCTTTCCCTCGGGCGACCCTCGCGAAGCGCGTGAGCACGAGGGAAAGGTGTGTCCGGGGCGTACAGCAACGTTACTCGGCAGCGGCCTTGAACTTGTTGTAGTTGATCAGGCAGCCGGCCTTGACGATGGCACGCTCCTCGGCCGTCATATCGGCAATGTAGAGCTCAATCTGCTCGACCGCACCGTCGGCACGCACCACGTAGGCGGCGATGTCCTTCAGGTCGCCATCGAGCGCGGCACGGATACCCGGCACGAAGACGTAATCGCCCACCTCAAAGTTGGGCTCGGCCTCCATCTGGAAGGGCACCATGCCCCAATTCATCACGTTGGAGCGATAGCGCTTGGTGGCGTACTCGTGGACGATGTTGGCCAAGCCGCCAATCACGCGCTGGCAGCTCGCAGCCTGCTCGCGGGCAGAACCGTCACCGGGCTTCTTGGCATAGAGCATGGAGCCGTACTCGGTCGCCTTGGCATCTGCCGCGACGCCCGCGCCGGCCAGCGCCTCAAACACGCCCGCAAGCTCGGCATCGAGTGCCGCTAGGTCGCCTGCAGCCTCGTCGGCAACGCGGCGCTTCTCCACGGCGTCGACTTCCTTGGAACGACCCACGTAGGCCGGGTCACGGCGGCTGAGCGTAAACTCAGCCAAGCCCAGCGGGTTGGAGCGGAAGGAACTCGTCTCGCCCGAAGGAATGAGCTCGTCGGTCGTGGTGACCGGGTCCATGATCTTGGAGCACACCTTGAGCAGGATGTCGTCGCCGAGAGGCTCCATCGCGGGCCACGGCTTGATGTTGGGGCCCTCGACCAGCTCGTCGGCCGGCTCAGCCTTGCCAAAGCCCCAGTACACGCGCTTCTTGTACGGCGCGTCGTCAAAGGTATACTCGCAGGCCTCGTCCCAGGTCTCCTCGGGCAGGTCGGTCGCCGGCGTCAGGACGCCGCCGTTGGCAGCCGTCGCCGCAATGGAGCGGGCGTCCATCAGGGCCACCGCGCTCAGCTGGCCATTGCCCGGCTTGGAGCCCTCGCGGTTGGGGAAGTTGCGCGTGGTGTGGCGGATGGACAGGCCGTTGTTGGCAGGCGTGTCGCCGGCACCGAAACACGGGCCGCAGAACGCCGTGCGCACGATCGCGCCGGCCTCCATAAGGTCGTAGATGTAGCCGCGGCGTGTAAGCTCGAGTGCCACGGGCTGGCTCGTGGGGTAGACCGACAGCGAGAACTCGCCGCAGCCGGTGTTGGCGCCCTTGAGCACGCGGGCGGCCTGGACCACGGAGTCGTAGTTGCCGCCCGAGCAGCCGGCGATAACGCCCTGCTGCACGTGCAGTTTGCCGTCGACGATCTTGTCGAGCAGGCTAAAGTGCGTCTTGCCCTCGCCAATCTTGGCGGCCTCGAGCTCGACCTCATGCAGGATGTCCTCGAGGTTCTCGTTGAGCTCGTCGATCTCAAAACCGTTGGAAGGATGGAACGGCAGCGCGATCATGGGCTTGATGCTCGACAGGTCGACCTCGACGCAGCCGTCGTAGTAGGCGACATCGGCGGGCTTGAGCTCGCGGTAGTCGTCGCCACGGCCGTGCATGGCCAGGAATGCGTGCGTGTCCTCGTCGGTGGCCCAGATGCTCGACAGGCAGGTCGTCTCGGTGGTCATGACATCGACGCCATTGCGGTAGTCGGTCGTCATGCTCGCGATGCCGGGGCCCACGAACTCCATGACCCTATTCTTGACGTAGCCCTTGGCAAAGACCGCCTTGATGATGGCGAGCGCCACATCGTGCGGGCCGACGCCGGGGCGCGGGGCGCCCGTGAGATAGATGGCGACAACGCCGGGATAGGCAACATCGTAGGTGTCACGCAGCAGCTGCTTTGCCAGCTCGCCGCCGCCCTCGCCCACGGCCATGGTGCCCAGGGCGCCGTAGCGGGTGTGCGAGTCGGAGCCCAAGATCATCTTGCCGCAACCGGCGAAGTTCTCACGCATAAAGGAGTGGATGACGGCGATGTGCGGCGGGACGAAGATGCCGCCGTACTTCTTGGCCGCGGAAAGGCCAAAGACGTGGTCGTCCTCGTTGATGGTGCCGCCCACGGCGCACAGCGAGTTATGGCAGTTGGTGAGCACGTAGGGCAGCGGGAACTGCTCCATGCCCGAGGCGCGCGCCGTCTGGATGATGCCGACAAAGGTGATGTCGTGGCTCGCCATGGCGTCGAAGCGAATCTTGAGCGCCTCGGGGTTGCCGGACGTATTGTGTGCCTGGAGGATCGAATACGCGATGGTACCGCGCTTGGCATCCTCGGGTGTCTGCGTAATACCGTGCTCGGCAGCCTCGGCCGCAGGCACAATCTCGCTGCCGCCGCGCAGGTAGATGCCGTCCTCGTACAGCTTAACCATACTGTCTCCCACTCTGCCCGAAAGGCTCGGGCGCATAGCATACATTCGTTCAATATCGTGCCATAGAACGGTTGCGAGTGGGTTACGAATCTGCACGTTCACTTTATCTCGGTAAAGTAAAGGACGAGCCCGGTGTGGGCCGGCAGATTTGGTGCAAGAGCGTCCCTTTCGGCTAGTCATTTAAGAACGTCCCCAATGACTACCGCCGGAGCGAGGCAACGCCGCAGGTAGAGGACGGACAGCGAGCGACGTCCAGAGCGAACAAGTTGGCATGAAAAAGGCAAGGCATAGACCTTCTGGTCATGCCTTGCCTTTTGAATGACAAATTGTCGCTCTGGGCGGCGCGCAGCGTCGGCCCGTTACGCGGTTTGGTAAAACCGCGTAACTACAAATCCCCGCCGGCGCCCAGCAGCTTGCGCATGACTTGCTCGGGGTTAACTGAGCCGTCGCGCGGGGCCAGGGCGGTGATCTTCTTTTGCATCTTGTACTCGTGCAGCTCGTCCTCGAGCTGGCGTACGCGGGCGCGGAGCTTCTCGTTCTCGCGTTCGCGCTCCTCGGCACGCTCCTTCATATCGAGGATGCGCACCACGCCGGCAAGGTTGATACCCTCGTCGGTCAGTTGGTTGATGAGCTCCAGGCGCTCGATATCGGCACGCGAATACAGGCGCGTGTTACCACCCGAGCGCTGAGGATTCACCAGGCCTTTGGACTCGTAGACGCGCAGAGTCTGCGGGTGCATGCCGGTCAGCTCGGCCGCCACGCTGATCATGTACAGCGGTTTGTTCCTATTGTCCTCGGCCATGCTACCTGACCCCTTTCCGTCTCGTTATCGTCCATCATAAGCCCGCGGGCGCGGGCGCGCGCCACGACCGCCCTAGTACGTCGCCTTGTAACGGTTGACCTTCTCGCGATAGTCGCGTGTGTCGGTCTCGCGCAGCTTGGTCATGGCATCGCGCTCGTCATCGGACAGGTTCGTGGGAACCTGCACCTTGATCTCGACAAGCAGTGCACCGGTGCGCCCGCGATGCTTAACGTCAGGCGCACCCATCTCTTTAAAGCGGAACTTCTTGCCCGTCTGAGTACCCGCGGGCACCTTTAGACGAACCGTCGCGCCGCCGGGCGTGGGCACGTCCACCGTGCAGCCGAGCGCCGCCTCGTAGACCGAGACCGGTACCTCCATGGTCACATCGGCACCCTTGCGCTTAAACAGCGGGTGCTCCTCCACATGCGTGGTCACGACCAGGTCGCCGCGCTCGCCGCCGGCAACGCCGTACTCGCCGCGACGCTTGTAGCGTAGCTTGCCGCCGTCGACCGCGCCCGCGGGCACCGAGACCGTAATTGTCTGTTGCTCGCCCGTCGAGGGAATGCGGTAGGTGACCTTGTGCGTCACGCCGCGAAACGCGTCCTCGGCCGAAACATCGACGGTCAACGACAGGTCGCCGCCCTTGCGAGCACGGCTGCGGCCCGCGCCGGCACCGGCAGCGCCCGCAGCCCCGGCAAAGCCCG
>CABRGB010000090.1 GCA_902470345.1 uncultured Collinsella sp. | reverse complement strand
CCGGGACTCAGTTTGCCCATCAGCTGCAATTGCACCGGGCGATGAACGCCATCGCACTTGCGATGGGCCTTAAGTGCGACCGAAGCGAAGCGTTCCAGAAACGGCAGAACGATCTGCGAGAATTCGTGATTCGGCACTGGGACGGCGGCCTTTAGGGGCGTTCCGGCCTTTCTACGGGGCGCCATGGGCAGGCAAACCATCACAACATTCGACGTTTTTCGCCAAAATCGGGAAAAGCATCGAATGTTGTGATGGTTTGTGTGTTGAGGATGGGTTTGGGAAGCCGGTCTTGCTCGCAAAGGCCTTTCGTGTCGTACGCATGTCGACCCATTCTTCCCGTGCGGTACTATATTCCCCGAAGAATAAAGGCCAGCGCGAGGGGAGGGCTGCGTGGACGGGCTCGTGCAACATGACGGCTTTGGCCGCGACATCAACTACCTGCGCATTGCCGTTACCGACAAGTGCAATTTCCGCTGCATTTACTGCATGCCGGCCGATGGCGTGGCGCCCCGTGCGCACGACGAGCTGCTCAGCGCCGAGGAAATCGCCCGCTTTGTGCGCTTGGTGGCGGGGGAGGGCATTTGCCGCGTGCGCCTGACGGGTGGCGAGCCGCTGGTCAGTCGCCGTATCATTCCGCTTATTCGCGACATCCGCGCGATTCCGCAGATCGAGGACATCTCGCTCACCACTAATGGCGCACTGCTGCCCAAGCTGGCGCCGCAGCTCAAAGATGCCGGGCTTAACCGCGTCAATATCTCGCTCGACACACTCGACCCTGCGCTCTTTGGAAAGATCACGCGCCTAGGTCGACTCGAGCAGACCATGGCTGGCATCGACGCGGCGCTGGCTTGGGGCTTTGAGCCCGTTAAGGTCAACTGCGTTGTGGTGCGCCGACTCAACCAGGATGTGGCGGCCCTCGCGCGGCTCACGCTCGACCGCCCCATCCACCTGCGCTTTATCGAATACATGCCCATCGGCGACGAACACACAAGTTCGCATTGCGCCGTGGACCCTCACGCACCCACGCTCAATCCCGATCTGTGGGATGCGAGCGACACCGTGCCGAGCGACGAGCTGCGGGCGCGCATCAATGCCGGGGCCGCCGCGACGGGACTGGGCGAGCTCGAGCCGCTCGACATCAACGATGCTCCTGCCGGCGCGGGCCCTGCGCGCTATTGGCACTTTCCGGGCGCGGCGGGAACGGTCGGCTTTATTAGCGCCATGTCCAATCATTTTTGCGCGAGTTGCAACCGTCTGCGCCTGACGGCCGATGGCAACGTGCGTCCGTGCCTGTTCAGCGATGCCGAGTATTCGGTGCGCGACGCCCTGCGCCGTGGTGATGATATGCAGGTACTTTCGATTTGGCGCGATGCCGTGGCCCACAAACCGCAGGAACACGCGATAATTGAGGGCACGCAACGATTTATGTCCCAAATCGGAGGATGATCATATGGCCAAGAGCAGGTACGCCGATGCCACCAAGGCCGCTCGCAGGGCCGCGATGTCTGCCCACAAAGACGCGGCCGCGGCAAGCGATGCCGACACGTCCGTGCAGCCGTCTGCCAGCGCTGTCGTCGAGCCCGCCCGCGACGCCCGTCGCGACGAGCTGACGCACGTGGACGCCAAGGGCGAGGTGCGCATGGTCGACGTGTCAGACAAGGCCGAGACCCATCGCATCGCCATCGCCGAGGGCACCATCCTCATGCACCCCGAGACGCAGGCCATGGTGCTGCAAGACCGCGCCAAGAAGGGCGACGTGCTTGCCTGCGCGCGCGTGGCGGGCATCATGGCCATCAAACGCACGAGCGACATCATTCCCATGTGCCATCCTTTGCTTATTACCAAGAGCAAGTGCGACATTGCGCCCATTGCTCCGGCGGGGACGCCGGCCGAGGACGTGCCCGAGGGCTGGGCGCCAGCGCGCACGGACGGGCAGGTCGGCTTTCACGTACTGGTTACGGCCGGCGTGACGGGCAAGACGGGTATCGAGATGGAGGCCCTGACCGGCGCGAGCGCCGCGTGCCTAACGATCTACGACATGTGCAAGGCCGTCGATCGCGGCATGGAGATCGTCGACGTGCGCCTGCTGCACAAGGAGGGCGGCCGCTCGGGCGTGTGGGATCGTGCCGAGCGCCAGGCTGCTGCTGTCGAAGCTGTGGCCGCTGACGGTGCCGCGCCCGCGAGCGCACCCGTCGCCGTCGCGCCCGCAGCTCCCACTCCGGCCGTCCCCGCGATCGCGTTTATCGGCTATCAAAACTCGGGCAAGACCACGCTCGTCGAGAAGGTCATTGCCGAGCTCACCCGCCGCGGCCTGCGCGTGGGTTCGCTCAAGCATCACGGGCACCACGGCTTTGATATCGATGTGCCCGCTAAGGATACCTGGCGCCATCACCAGGCCGGATCCAAGCACGTGGGACTCATCTGCGCCACGCGCTGGGCGGAGTACGCTGACACGCGCGAGGAGGACGAGATGCCTGCGCGCGAGCTGCTGTCGCGCTACAACGATGTCGACGTGGTGATCATTGAGGGCTACAAGACCGAGGGCTTCGACAACATCGTCGTCGCGCGCTCCGGTGTCGACCGGCTGCGCGGCAAGAGCTCGCTCGACCTGGTCGACGGTCACACGCTGGCCCTTGCCTGCAACGAGGCCCTGGCGCGTCAGGCCTTCGACGCCGGCTTTGCGACCCGAGCCATCAACATCAACGACGCCCGAGCCATCTGCGACCTGATTCAAGACCATCTGGCCTAAAACCTGCCAAAAAGGGATAGGTTTATTTTGGCATGTTTTATCTGGGCGAACGTCACTTCCACCACAAAGGGGCCAGGCACCTTTGTAGTGGTTTTTGCTTTAGTAGATGTGTGGGACATGCCTTACAATCTACCAAGTAGTCCACGACGGGCGAAAAACGGAGAGAAGGGGCTTGATGCGTCCTTAATGTTTCATGCGGATAGATTGATTTGACAGACGGTGGCGAATGCCCGCCGTCCGTATTCGTATGAAACAAGGAGTCTCCATGCTCGCCCCTCTTTTCTCAAAGTCTCAATCATCGCTGTCCGTGCAGGCCAAGCGCCTGGTGGCGATGCGTTTTCTCATCTACACCGGTTTTCAGACCAGCTACTTCATCGGCGTCATCGGAACGCTCACCTATGCAGACGATGCCTCGGTCGTGGCGACATCGCTGGCCGTTCTGTTTATGAACGTATTCGTGATCTTGGGATCCTTTGCGGGTGGCGCGGCGCTCGACGTCTGGGGTCCGTGCCGGCATTTCTTGCTGAGCATCGTGGGCACGCTGGCAACCGGCGCGGCAATCCTCGCCTTTGGCAGCGCGACCGGAACAGTCCTTGCCGGCGCGGTACTCCTGGGCTTTGTGATGGGATTCGCCCAGCCCATCGCCACGTCCTATCCGGCGTATCTCACCGACGACCCCGGCGAGCTCAAAGACATCAACTCCGCCATAACCATGTTCTCCAACGTGAGCATTATCGTCGGCCCCACGCTGGGCGGCTTTGTCGCGGCGGCTGCGTCGTCGCGCGCGGTGTTCGTGCTCATGATGCTCTTTACCGTACTGGCGTTCGTCGTCGGTTGGGGCTTTAGGCCGCAAGCAGGTCGCGTCGCCGCGCGCGAAAGTACTCCCGCGGATAGCAGCACAACGGTAAGTACTGCCAGTCAAAGCTCCGACTCCAGTAAATCCACCCGTGCAACCTTCGCGACCAGCATCAAGACAGTCTTTACCAATAGCGTCCTCGCCCTGCTGTTCTGCATCATTTTTCTTTCGAACTTTGGCTATGGAGCCTTCGATCCGCTCGAGTCGTTTTTCTATCGCGATGTCCTGCACGTCGGTGTTGAGTGGATGGGCTGGCTCTCGTCGGCCAGCGGTGTGGGCGCGGTGCTGGGCGCCGTCCTCGCGCTCCGCTTGCCGCCGCACCTGGTCAATCTTAAAACGCTGCTCGTGGCGCTCATGTCCGTGGGTCTGGGAAGCCTGCTCTACGTGGGAACGCCGTACGTGGGCGTGGCACTTATCGGCCAGATTGTCCTGGGCGTGGCCTGGGGCGTCGTCAACCCGCTTCATAACACCATCGTGCAGACGACGGCTCCGCTCGAGCAACTCGGCCACGTCAACTCGGTCATGGGCTTTGGCAACATGTTCGCCGGCGTAGCCCCGCTGGCGATTGCCCCCTGGCTGGCGGCGACGTTTGGCGTGCAGCAGACGCTCGTAGGGGCGGGCATGGTCGTGACGGCAGTTCCCGCGGCGTTGCTGCTGTTTGGACGCCGGCATTTGGATCGTGCCGCAAGGCAGTAAAAACCATCACAACATTCGATGAAAATCGCGATTTTGCCGAAAAACGTCGAATGTTGTGATG
>CABRGB010000089.1 GCA_902470345.1 uncultured Collinsella sp. | reverse complement strand
TTGTTGATAGGGAACCCGGGGCGCCTCGCGCTACAAGAGGCCCGCGTGTTGATGAATATGGAAAAGCGGAAGCCGAGCATGGTCGGCGCCCCCGGGACCCCCTTGCATACGATGACGCTGGAGGGCCGGTACCGTATGGCGATGACGTTCTGGCTGAAGATATGGGATACGTGCACGGCGTAAATCTGGCCGATGAGCTCGACGAGGTCGAGGGTTTTGCCGGGGCTGGCGAGCCGTGTGCCGCTGCGTCTTTTGCTTCGGAACCGCAGCCCGGGCAGCCTGCCATGCCGGTTTGGGCTCAGCGCGTGACCGCGGCGGGGGAGACGGGGATGTTATCGTCCGCGTCCGTGTCGCCGGTTCCTGCACCGTCAGCCCCCGCGCCGTCGGCGGACGCTTCGATTCCGTCGCGTCGGGCACCGGTCGTCTGCGCCGTTTCGGGTTCGGGCGGTTGCGGCAAGTCGACGATCGTTGCCACCATGGCGCATGCGGCGTCGCTGTTGGGTTTGCGTGCCGCTGTGCTCGACTTGGACCTCATGTTTGGAAACCTATACGATCTGCTGGGTGTCGATGCCCCACATGATATAGCGACGCTTATCGAGCCGTCGGCGGCGGGTGCACTTGCCGAGCCGGATATCGTGGCCGCATCGATGCGCGTCGCCCCGGGCGTTACGCTCTGGGGGCCTGTCGCGGCCCCCGAGAAGGCCGAGCTCATGGCACGTCCGGTGGAGCTATTGCTCGATGTTTTGCGTCGCGAATCCGACGTGGTCTTTGTCGACACCTCGGTCTTTTGGGGTGATGCCGTGGCCGCCGCGGTGGCGGCGAGCGACCGTTGCCTGGTCGTAGGCGATGCGGCGGTATCGTCCGCGACATCCGCTTCACGCGTCATTGAGCTGGCGAGCCGCGTGGGCGTGCCACGCACGCGCATGAGCGCCGTGTTCAACCGGTTTGGTGCGCGCGGTGCCGACGAGGACGTCGCCATGCGCTTTGAGATTGCCTGCGCACTGAGCTCCAAGATCCGCATTGCCGATGGCGGTCAGGATTTGGCCGCGCTCATGGCATTCGGTCGCGCCGACGAGGCGGTGGGCCAGACGAGCGCTTTTGCGACTAGCGTGCGCGAGGCCACGCGCGAGATGCTCGTGGAGCTGGGCTGCGCCGTCGGTCCCTGGAGCGATATGGTCGCTGACCGCGCGACCCGTACCGAGCGCCCGCGCATCCGTCTTCCCTGGTCGCGTGAGGGTGATTCGCGATGAGTCTGCAGACGAGGATTAAAGCCGCTGGCGCGGCCGCCGCGGCTGCCCCCGTTGATGCGGGACGCCGCCGTGCCGTTAAACGCCGCACCAAGCGTGCGGTGATGGACCGCGTGGGCTACGACGAGGTGGCACGCATCAGTGCCTACGTCGACCCGGCCCTTGCTCGCTCTGAGCTACGTCCGGCGGTGGAAGCGGCGCTCAACGTGGAAGAGTCGACCGACTTGGCGACGCCTGAGCGTGAGACCATCATCAACGAGATCCTAGATGACGTGGTGGGCCTGGGACCGCTGCAGCCGCTCATCGAGGACGACACCGTTACCGAAATCATGATCAACGGCTGTCGCTCTGCCTTTTTTGAGCGCAGCGGCGTTTTGTATCCCATCGAGCACGCGTTTGAGGACGACGAGCAGATCCGCGTGCTCATCGACCGCATCATCTCGCCGCTCGGCCGTCGTATCGACGAGCGTAGCCCCATCGTCAACGCCCGCCTCAAGACGGGTTATCGCGTCAACGCGGTGATTCCACCCGTGGCGATCGACGGGCCAATCCTCACCATCCGTAAGTTCTCGGACCGTATCTGTTCGTTGGACGAGCTTGTGGGGTTGGGGTCACTGCCGCTTTGGTATGCGCAGCTGCTGTCGTGCGCGGTGTCGTTGCGGCAGGACTTGGCGGTTGCGGGAGGCACGGGGTCGGGCAAGACCACGCTGCTCAATGCGCTGTCGTGCGAGATTTCCACCGGCGAGCGCATTGTGACGATCGAGGATTCCGCCGAGCTCAAGTTTGCACATCACCCACACGTTGTTCGTCTGGAGGCGCGTGAGGCGTCAATCGAGGGCGAGGGTGCGGTGACGATCCGCGACCTGGTGACCAATGCTCTACGTATGCGCCCCGATCGCATCGTCGTGGGCGAGGTGCGCGGTGCCGAGTGCTGCGACATGCTGCAGGCCATGAACACGGGCCACGACGGCTCGCTCACCACGCTCCATGCGGGTACCGAGCAGGAGACCGTGGTTCGCCTGACGCTGCTTGCGCGCTACGGCATCGATTTGCCGAGTGAGCTTATCGAAGAGCAGATCGCCATGGCGCTCGACGGCATCGTGATGTCCGAGCGTCATGCAGATGGCAGGCGCTTTGTGGCCTCATATTCGGGGGTTCACCGCGGCGCGTCGGGCGGTGTTGAGCTCGAACGCTACGTGACGTTCGATGCCGCCGAACGCACCTGGACGCTCGACCGCGAGCCGCCGTTTATTGCGGAGGGCTTGCGGTCGGGAACGCTCACGCAAGAGGAGGTGGACGAATGGAGATCGCTGTGCCCCTCGTCGTAGGGGGTTTGGCGGGGCTTTCTGTCGCGACGGCGTGTGGGGCAGAGCCTCGTGTGCCGCGGATGCCGCCGGCGGAGCTGGCACGTCAGACGCTCGAATCGATGGCGGAGAAGTTGCCCCGTGAGTTGGCGGAAAACGACCTGCTGACAAAGATTGCCCGCTCGTGGGCGTTGCTAATCCCCGCAGATCGCCTTGGGTTTGCTATTGAGGATAACGCGGCTCGTCTGGCATTTCTGCTGCTGTCGAGCGGTATCTGCAGCGTTTTGCTGGCCGTTGCGTCGTTGTCGCCCATCGGCTTTGTCTTGGGGCTGGTGGCGCCGTTTGGCGTGGGTGCCGCGCGTGACACCTTCGATCGCCGACGCGAGCAGCATGATGTAGAAGAGGCCATGCCCGAGGCATTCACGGCGTTATCCATGTCGCTTGCCTCGGGGCATTCGCTGACACAGGGCATGCGCTTTGTGGGCGCCCATGCGCAAGAGCCGGTGCATACCGAGTTTTTGCGGGTGGCAGCGGCAATCGATTGCGGTATCTCGGCGACCGACGCACTCGATGACCTACTCGTTCGCATCGATGCCCCCGGCCTTTCGCTTGTCACCTTGGCGCTCAAAGTATCGCAGCGTACCGGGGCTCCGCTTGCCGGCTTGCTGTCCGAGGCGTCGAGCATGGTGGGTGAGCGCATTGAGCTCAAACGCCGTCTGGACGTTAAGACGTCGCAGGCGCGTATGTCGGCACACATGGTCGCGGCGATGCCGGCGGGCATGTGCGCGGTACTAGCTTTGCTTTCAGCAGACTTTCGCCGCGGTCTTGCGACGCCGGCTGGTGCGGGCGCCGTGGTACTGGGGCTTGCCCTCAACGTCGTTGCCCTGGTAGTTATCCGGCGCATTATGCGGGTGGAGTTATGAGCGCCCTGGTCGGGGCCGCGGCTTGTCTGTGTGCCCTAAGCGTATTTGCCGCGACAGGTTTGGAGCGTGCGGATGCTCGCAAGATTGCAGAGACGTGCAAGCGTGAGGCGGTGCTGGTCATTGCTGCGGGCTGCTCGGTGATTGATGCCTTGACCGCGCGAATGAAGGGCGCGATTGGGGCGGGCGGCCCGGCGCGGGTGTCGCTCGGTGAGGTGTCCGAGATGATCGACGTGGTGCGCCTGGGGCTTTCTGCCGGCCTTTCGTTTGACGCGGCGCTCGAGATTTTCTGTGCCAATCGTCGGTCGGTGCTGGCCGTCCGTCTTGAACGAGCCTGCATGGCGTGGCAGGTGGGCGTGGGGACGCGCGAGGCCGAGCTGTTGGCTGCCGCGCGTGATTTGGACGTGAGGGCGCTCGAGACCTTTGCCATCACGGTGGGGCAGGCGCTTGCCCTGGGCGCTCCGCTGGCCGAGACGCTGGCTGCTCAAAGTCGCGAGATCCGTGCGGCCCATCGCGCCGCAGTCGAGCGCGAGATCGAGCGCGCGCCGGTCAAGTTGCTGATTCCCACCGGCACGCTCATCTTGCCGGCGTTGCTTCTGTCCATATTGGGCCCGCTGCTGGGAGCAGGCGGGATGATGTAGGGAGGAATACATGAACACGATGACCGACATTGCGGGCAAGGCTTGGAGCTGGGCTTTTTGCCGGGCAATCCGCGCTCGCCAGCGTGCCGAGGCGCTGTTGCGGGAGGAGAGCGCGCAGGGCACTACCGAATACGCCATCTTGGTCGGCGTGCTCGTAGTGATCGCGATTATCGCCATCGTCGCGTTTAAGAGCAAAGTCGAAGAACTATGGAACGCGATCAAAGACGGTATCAACAGCCTGTAGGAGGCAGGCGGCCTGTTGGTTCGCCGCTGGTGCTCGTCTGTTTGCTCGT
>CABRGB010000088.1 GCA_902470345.1 uncultured Collinsella sp. | reverse complement strand
TCGCTGCGCACCGGCCCGCGCTTATTGCGAGCTCCACGCTTATGCTTGTTATTGCGCCCCATGGCGCCTCCTTGCTATCGATTGCCGTTTATATCCCAAGAGTCTACCCAAATGATCCCTAGGGGACGGCAGGATTGCGGATCACTCGAATCGACCGACCCTCTAAGTGATCCGTTTTCCTCCGTCCCTAGGGAATCAAAAAAACGGGCCGTCCCAAAAGGAACGACCCGTTGGAAGGAACGAATTCCAAGCATGCCTACACGCGCAGGTAGCGGCGCATGGCGATGGCGGAACCAAAGAGACCGATAATGACGCCGACCAGAATCAGCGCGGCGTAGGTCACCAGGTAGTACTGCATCGGCAGGGCAAACGACATCCAGCCGATGCTCTCCTGCAGACGCGGAACCATAAGATTGCGCAGCAGCTCCAGCACGCCGATGGAAAGCAGCGAGCCCAAGATGGCCTGCAGCACGCCCTCGGTAATGAACGGCCCGCGAATAAAGCCGTTGCTGGCGCCCACCAGGCGCATGATCGCGATCTCGCGGCGACGCGCCGTAATGGACAGGCGAATCGTGTTGTTGATAAAGATGAACGCGATAAAGGTCAGCAGGCCGACGAGCACCACAGCGGCGATACGGATGTAGTTCGTCACCTGGAACAGGCGGCTCACTTCCTCCTGGCCGTACAGAACGCTCGCGTTAACGTCGCCATCGTCCGCGATCTTCTGAAAATCGGCGTTCTTCTTGAGCTTCTGGGCCGTGCTCTCGACCATGGACGGATCGTCCATCTCGATGGCAAACGAAGCCGGCAGCGGGTTCTGACCGTCGAGCGCGCTCATGGTAGCGTCGGCGTTACCCGACATCTTGCTCGTGTACTCAGCCAGCGCGTCGTCCTTGTCCTTGTACGTCACGGACTTGACGTTGCTCCACGTCTTGAGCTCGGCCTCAAAGGCCTGAACATCTGCCTGGTCGGCGTCATCGCTGATAAAGGCGTTGATGACGACCTGATCCTCGACGGTGCCGATCACGGAGTTCAGCATCGCGGAACCCATAATGAACAGGCCGATGATAAACAGCGAAAGGAAGATCGTGATGACGGCGCCGAGCGAGGTAGTCCAGTTACGGAAGAAGTGGCTGATTGCCTCTTTGAAGGAGTAGCCCACGTTAGTTGGTGCCATAGTTGCCGTAACCTCCCCTCTCCTGGTCGCGGATTACGTGGCCGCCCTCGAGGGCGATCACGCGACGGTGCATGCTATCGACCATCTCGCGGTCGTGCGTGGCGACGATCACGGTGGTGCCGGTGCGGTTAATACGCTCGAGCAGCTTCATGATGCCCAGCGAGATCGCCGGGTCGAGGTTACCCGTGGGCTCGTCGCAGATCAGCAGCGGCGGACGGTTGACCATAGCGCGGGCGACGGCAACGCGCTGCTGCTCGCCACCGGAAAGCTGGTCGGGCAGCGAGTCCATCTGATCGGCCAGACCGACCAGACGCAACACCTCGGGCACCTGGCTGCGAATGACGCCCTTGGGCTTGCCGATGCACTGCAGGGCAAACGCCACGTTTTCGTAGGCGGTCTTCTGCGGCAGGAGCTTAAAGTCCTGGAACACGGCACCAATCTGGCGACGCAAGAACGGAACCTTGCGGTTCTTGATCTTCATGAGGTCCTGGCCAGCGACCAAAATGCGTCCGCTCGTCGGCTTGACGTCGCGGTTGAGCGTCGACAGCAGTGTGGTCTTACCCGAGCCGGAGTGACCGACCAAAAAGACGAACTCGCCCGGATAGATCTCGATGTTGATGTCGTCGAGTGCGGGCTTGTTGGGCTGCGCCGGATAGATCTTGGTGACGTGCTCCATAAGGATGACGGGCTCGACACCGGCCTGCTTGGCCATCTTTTTGCGGCTGGCCTGCGGGTCGATGGGCGCAAACACCGACGTGAAGTCGGGGTTGTTGAGCGCGTTGTCGAGGCTTGCGACCTCGGCGGCCTGATCGCGCTCGACCACGGGAGCTGCAGGCTGCGTGGGGTCGGGAATGCCGGCAAAAAGACCGGACTGCGCGGGCTGCGGCGCGGGAGCCGCAGGGGCCATGGGATCGGGGATGCCGGCCATGGTAGGCTGCGGCGTGGCGACACTCGCCTGAGGCTGAGCCACGCGAGCGGTCACCGCCTGAACGGGCTCAAAGCCAGCCGTGCCGGAAAGCGCAACATCGTTGTTGGGGTTGTAGGCAAAGGGATCTGCCGCCGGCTGTGCCTGATCTGCCGGCTGTGCGGGGATCGGGCTAAACAGCTGATCCTCTGAATCCGGAGTGGCGAAACGACTGCCCGCGACGCTCGGCTGCGTCTTGGGGGCATCATCGCCCGCACCGGAGGTACGGAAGTGGTTACCCACTGGTGCTCCTTATCGTCGTGCGTTTAAACTACATGAGCGCTTTGTATTTTAGCAGGATTGCCTTTGCTGCACATAAGAAGCATGGCGGCTTTGGGATCTGTCCGGCCGGGCACAGGGTTACCTCCCAAATCGTCCTCGCGCATGGCCGGCATTTGTCCTGCTCCTGCGGAGCTGCGGACAAACGCCGGCCTGCGCTGCGGAAAGATTTGGGAGGTAACCCTGTGCCCGGCCTGCGGCTACTATGGGGCCTCTTTAGAAGTTGCGGTGAAATAGGGACTGTTTTAGCAGTTAAAAGCCCTCATCAGTCCCTATTTCACCGCAACTTATGTTGGGGCTCATTGTTGCGCAACTTGGGTTTGGGTTTTCGCTTTACAGTTGAGTTAGATGGATGGTTCTAGGCTTGCTGGAGGTTGGTATGGTTTGTCCGTATTGTGGTGCTGAGCTTGCTGATGGTGCACGGTTTTGCGTGGGATGTGGGGCTGCGCTTGACGGGACACAGGCTATGCCTGTAGCCGAGCCTGCGGTTGCGCCGGCACCTGTGGGTTCGCCCGCCCCCAGCAAGAGGCCCAAGAAAGGCGTCGTGATCGCCATCGTCTGCGCGGCGGTAATCGTTGTTAGCGGGGGCGGCGGATTGGCGTACCACCTATATCAGCAGCATGTCCAGGAGCAGGAACAATATGAGTCGGCGCATTCCAAGCATGCGCTCGTGGTGAATGTAAAGGCTGAAGGCTGGGACACCGATAACGGCGCTTCTCGTGTGCCGGTGTGCGTAAAGGGCAAGACGGTCGACGGAAAGAAGGTCGACAAGGTCGAATATGTCGCTTCTGACGGCTCGGGCATCAAGCTTATCCAGGGCAAGTACACACTCAAGGCGGCAGGCTCCCCCATCGCCGCCGATGGCACCATCTACCAGGTGCCTTGCACAAAGGCCGAGCTCACGCTCGACGACGCTTTTGCCAAGGGCGAGAAGATCGACTTGGCAGAACTCGCCGAGCAGGATTCGGTTTTGAACTTTACGCCCATCGATGCCGCTGACGTGACCGACGACGAGATCAACGACGCCGTGACACTCGCCATGGCATACAAGGGCAAGGACGCGCCCAACGTCGATGCACTGCAACACGCCGCAACGAACCGCCGCGACACCGCCGTCGCGGCCAAGAAAGCCGCCGAAGAGGAAGCGGCGCGTCAGGCCGAGGAACAGCGCAAAGCCGCCGCACGCCACATCGAGGCCCAAACCTTTAGCGTCGACCTGCCAGAGTACTGGGATGGCAGAGTGACAGTGGAAGTCGACGGAGACACGATCACCGTCCGATCAAAGCTCTACCCCAGTAGAGTTGTCATCGCGCTCACTGGGTCTGCTAACCCCGATCGGAATATGGGGGACGTTGCCGGCGGCGCAATTAAGATAGTGCCGTTAAGTGACAACTTCTTCGTTCGACTCGGTCGAACTCGTTGGTCTTATGTCGCCGCAGATGAGGCTCACAGTAAAAAATATTTTGGCAGTAGCCATTATTCCGATAGCGTATCAGAAGAGGAGGCGACCGAGCTCACGGATCTACAGAGCCTTGGCACAGTCTCATACAGCAAAATCCTCTCGGACTTCCTCGCATCAGAAGATAGCCACAGTAGCGATGAATTAGCACAGCAGGACAAGGCCATGCAAGATGCGCTGACACCAAGTCTAAAGCTCCTCTAGCTTCTTCCCTGCCCCCCTAAACACAAAGCCGGGGTGCCCCCACATGGAAGGCACCCCGGCTTATTTATTGCCCAATACGGGAACGGCTCTCAGGTTAAGGCCAACGCAAAACGCCTTAGGCCAAGAACTCCTTGGTGGTCGCCACGATGTTGGCGGCGTCCAGGCCGTACTTGTGCAGGAGCTCGGCACCCGGACCGGACTCGCCGAAGGTGTCGTTGACACCGATCTTCTTGAGCGGCGTCGGGCACTGCTCGCACAGGACATCGGCAACGGCGCTGCCCAGGCCACCGATCACGGAGTGCTCCTCGACGGTCACGACGTGGCCGGTCTTGGTGGCGCTCTTGACGATCAGGT
>CABRGB010000087.1 GCA_902470345.1 uncultured Collinsella sp. | reverse complement strand
ATTGGTGCGGCGTATAGGATTCGAACCTATGACGTTCTGATTCGTAGTCAGACCCTCTATCCAGCTGAGGTAACGCCGCAGCGCAAGACATATAAAACCACTTTAGTTCGTTAGAGTCAAGCAAAATCTCAAACTTTTTTCGCGCGGGCCGCAATTTGTCACGCTGTACCACGAGCATCAGCGCTTTTCGTGCGATCGATTGGCTTTTCAATCACATCGAACCCGACGCCAAGCTCCCCCAGAAGCGACCGCACTCGTTGCGCACAGTCGTAGTCGGCAAACGAGATGCTCAGCATTCGGGCCACCTGATTAGAAGTTCCAACGCCATAGAAGTGCTCAAGGACAACAAGCGCCTCATGCGCCACAAGCGTCTCGACCACATGCGGCGACTCCTCATAGCACCATTGCGTCAACGGTCCCTCACTCGTCTGCCGAACCACCAAGCCACCCATACCCGACGGCTCGCACGTTACCAGCAGGTGCTCCCCGCCCTCATCGCTCTGGAACAAAACAACCCGCTCATCGAACAGCTCCATCACATCCCCTTTCTCTTGCTCTTAGTTAGCAAAAGCATAGCAGGTAAATGCATGTATACAGAACGTTTGTTCGTGTGTTTTCTATCGAGCTATCCGCACGGCATGGTATAGCCGTACACAAAAAGGGCGCCCCTAAAAGGAGCGCCCTCGCAAATCACCTATGCAGCTAGCTTACGCGACCGGCTCGATCTTCTCGAGGCCGCCCATGTAGGGACGCAGAACCTCGGGGATCGTGATGGTGCCGTCGGCGTTCTGGTAGTTCTCCAGAATAGCAGCCATGGTACGACCAGCCGGCAGGCCGGAACCGTTAAGGGTGTGCAGGTAGCGCGAACCCTTGAAGTTCTCGGGGTCGCGATACTTGATGTTGGCACGACGGGCCTGGAAGTCGCCGCAATTGGAGCAGGAGCTGATCTCCTTGTAGGCGTTGTAGCTCGGCAGCCAGACCTCGACGTCGTAGGTCTGACGGGCAGAGAAGCCCAGGTCGCCGGTGCACAGGCTAATCACGCGATACGGCAGGCCCAGCTGCTGCAGCAGGTACTCGGCCTCGGCGGTCATGCTCTCGAGCTCCTCGTCGGACTCCTCCGGCTTGGCAAACTTGACCATCTCGACCTTGTCGAACTCGTGCTGGCGAATGATGCCGCGGGTGTCGCGACCGGCGGAACCGGCCTCCTCGCGGAAGCAGGGGGTGAAGGCAGTGTAGCGGCGAGGCAGAGTGTCGGCGTCCAGAACCTCACCGGCATGCAGGTTAGTCAGTACGACCTCGGCGGTAGGGATCAGGAAGTTGTCGCCCGAGACGTGATAGGCGTCGTCCTCAAACTTGGGCAGCTGGCCCGTACCGAACATGGTCTGACGCTTGACGACGATGGGCGGCCACCACTCCTTGAAGCCACGGCTCGTGTGCGTGTCCAGGAAGAAGTTGATAAGGGCGCGCTCCAGGCGGGCGCCGGCGCCACCGAGAACGGTGAAGCGGCTACCGGAAAGCTTGTTGCCGCGCTCGAAGTCGAGGATGTCCAGATCGGTGCCCAGATCCCAGTGCGGCTTAAAGTCGAAGTCGAACTCGCGCGGGGTGCCCCAGCGGCGACGCTCGATGTTCTCGTCCTCGTCCTTACCGTACGGGGTGGCCTCGCACGGAATGTTGGGCAGGTGAGCCATGAAGTCGTACTGCTCCTGCTCAAGAGCGGTGCGGCGCTCGGCCAGACCGTCGATCTTCTCGTTGACGGCGCGCACGGCCTCCTTGGCGGCCTCGGCCTCGTCCTTCTTGCCCTCCTTCATCAGGGCGCCAATCTTCTTGGACTCGGCGTTACGCGTGGCCTGGAGCTCCTCGACCTCGGTGATGACGGCACGGCGCTCGTCGTCGAGCTCAAAGAACTTCTCGCGATCCCAAGACGTCTGGCGGTTAGCCATGGCGGTATCGATGGCATCGGGGTTCTCGCGAACAAACTTGATATCAAGCATTAGATCCTCCGGCGATATACATTCCATTTAGGTTGCAACCTTGTACATGTATGGGCAAGTATATACTTATGAGCGTTTACGACCCAACTCAACTACGCAAGAAGGCACCCAATGGACGCAGTTTTTTCCTTTTTGTTTGGCACCCGCACCGGTTTTGCCATCCTTTTCGCCGGCGGCATCCTGCTATTTGCGATTCTTGCCTTTGTGATGGAGAAGCGCACCCATAAGATGTATGTCGACCGTGGCCCCAAGTCCGAGGACGAAGAAGACAGCTTCTGGGACTAACCTGCCAAAAAAAGACAGGCTTATTTTGGTCGGTTTTATCTGGGCAAACGCAAGCGCCCCGCAACTGGAATTGAGCCAGTTGCGGGGCGCTTTTTGCTCAAGGTACAAAACCGCAGGAAAACCCTGCCAAAATAGACCTGTCCCTTATTGGCCAGTTTACTGGAGAGTAGCGTCGATGGCCTTGACGAGGGCGCTGCGCATGCCGGCATCCTCGAGCGCGACGACGCCCTTGATGGTAGCACCGCCGGGCGAGCACACGGCATCCTTCATCGCTGCGGGATGCTGACCGGTTGCAAGCTGCAGCTTTGCCGTACCCAGCACCATCTGGCTCACAATGCGATAGGCATCGGCGCGCGGAATACCGTGTTTGACGGCCGCATCGCCCAGAGCCTCGATCGCCATGGCGACAAACGCCGGGGCGCAACCGCCCACGGTACCACCCACAAACAGCAGACTCGAATCGAGCTCGACCACCGTGCCAAGCTTTCCGAGCAGACCGAGCACCGTGGCACGCTGCTCATCGCTAAGCGTGGAAGCCTTCTCGCAGGCGATAACGCCCTCGCCCACCGAAACCGGCGTGTTGGGCACTGTCGAGATATGAGCAACACCTGGCAGAACCTGTTCCCACTTGGCACTATCCCAGGTCCAGGCAACCGAAAGGACGACCTTGTCGGCAAGCGCATCCTTGAGTGGGGCGAAGACCTTCTCGATCATATACGGCTTGACCGCCGCAACCACGATATCGGACGCGGCAACAACCTCCGCCGCATCGTGGCAGGCAGCCATGCCCCGCGCCTCGCAACGCTCAACCAGAGCATCGTAGCGCCCTGCGCAAGCGCACATGTCGACCGCGGCCACGCCGGCGGCAATCCAGCCATCGGCCATAGCGCTCGCCATATTGCCAAAACCGACAAATCCGATCTTCATATCACACAGTCCTCTCAGATGCGTTCCTCAAAACGAAAGTCATTGTCCCACGCCATTGTTTCGTATTGCCGACCTACTTGTGATACGGCTCGCCGCGGCTAATCTTGCAGGCGCGGTAGATCTGCTCCAGCAGCACCACGCGCGCCAGGTTGTGCGGCAAGGTAATGCGTCCAAAGCTGAGCATCTCGTCGGCGCGGGCGCGCACGGCATCGCTCACGCCGTCCGATCCGCCGATTACAAAAGCGATATCGCTGTTGCCTCTCAGCATGAGGTCATCGAGACGGGTCGAGAACTCCTCGCTCGAACGCTCCTTGCCCTCGATAGCCAGCAGAATCACATGTGCCCGCGGTGGCAGGGCAGCAAGAATCGCCACGCCCTCTTTGTTACGCGCGGCATCCACACCGCCCGCCTTGGCCGGATCGATATCGGCAACCTCGCGCATATCTACCTTGGCATAGGCGCCTAGGCGTTTGGTGTATTCGGCGCACGCGTCCTTCCAAAAGCGCTCTTTGAGCTTACCAACGCAAACAACGGTATATTTCACGCGCGTTTACTCCTTCGACTCGTTCTGAACTTTGCCGGCGGTCAGCATCTGCTCGAACATCGAGGCCGACTGCGAAAAGTCGCTCGGCAGCACGACCGTCGAGGTTTTACCCGTGCGAGCGAACTCCGTCATCATCTCGGACCACTGCGTAAACATGAACAGCTGGTTGGCCTCATCGTTGCCGACGCCCGTCTCCTGGATAATCTCGAGCGAGTCCTTGATGCCCAGCGCGATGGCTTTGCGCTGGTTGGCGATGCCTTCGCCTGCCTTTTCCATCGCCTCGGCCTCGGCGGTCGCCTCGGTAACGCGCTTGATGCGATCGGCCTCGGCGAGCTCCTGCGCAGCGGCGCGCTTTCGCTGGGCGGCGTTGATGTCGTTCATGGAGTTCTCGACCTCGGTCGGCAGCGCGATCTTGGTGATAAGTGTCGACACGAGGGTGAAGCCGTAGGCGGCCATCTGCTCGGACACGGTGGCGTTGACGTCCTTGGCGATATCGTCTTTTTTGGCAAAGACCTCATCGAGCGTGTAGACGGGGATGGAAGAGCGCAGGGCATCGGTGATGAAGTCACGCATTTGGTCGACGGGCTCCTGCAGCATGTAGTAGCTCTTGTAGATGCCCGAATCTGCCGGGCCGGCGCCCATGTCATAGCTCACGTGGTACTGAGCAGAGACCTCAAGGCCGATAGTCACGTTGTCTTGGGTCTTAACGTCGATGCCAAAACCGTTTTTCATGGTGCGCAGACTCACCGTGGCGGC
>CABRGB010000086.1 GCA_902470345.1 uncultured Collinsella sp. | reverse complement strand
GGGCCAGGGGCTGGCGGGCGACGCCGTCGCCGTCGGTCACGCCCTGGAGGGCGTCACTGCCGTCGAAGAACGTGCCGCCGTTGGCGACGTAGAGGACGTCGATGGAGTTGTCCTCGACGACCATGTTCCACTGGGCGAACAGGGTGGCGTGGTCGCCGCCGCCGACCAGCGGCTTGCTGAAGTCGACCGGGTCGTTACCGTCGCGGTCGTAGGTCCAGCCGGCGAAGGTGTAGCCCTCGCGGGTCGGGGCCAGGGGCTGGCGGGCGACGCCGTCGCCGTCGGTCACGCCCTGGAGGGCGTCGCTGCCATCAGCGAAAACACCACCGTTGGCGACATAGAGAACGTCCTTCTCATTGTTGGCAAGCTCTACCCACTGAGCGTAGAACGTAACGTGCTGACCGCCACCCGGGATGGGCTTGGTGAAGTCGACAGGCTCGGTGCCAGCAGCATCGTAAGTCCAACCAGTAAAGGTATAGCCCTCGCGGGTCGGGGCCAGGGGCTGACGGGCGACGCCGTTGCTGTCAGTGACACCCTCCATAGCCACATTGCCATCGGCGAAGGCTCCACCATTGGCAACATAGAGAACCGTCTTCTCGTTGTTCTGCTTCCACTGAGCATAAATAGTCGCGTGACCGCTGCCCGCAACGATGGCCTTCGTGAAGTCTACGGGGTCATTTCCGTCGCGATCGTACGACCAACCAAGGAAGTCATAGCCCTCGCGGGTCGGCTGAAGCGGCAGGCGTGCGTAACCGTCGGTATCGGTTACGCCCTGCATGGTATCGTTGCCGTCGAAGAACGTACCGCCGTTGGCGACGTAAAAGATATCGACAGTCTTGTCCTGCTTCGCAGGCGTCCAAGCGGCGAAAAGGGTCACATGCTTGCCGCCACCGACGATCGGCTGGTTGAAGTCAACCTGATCGGTACCGTCGCTGTGATAATACCAACCGGCAAACACATAGCCGTCGCGCGTAGGAGCAAGCGGCTGACGAGCAATGCCATTGCTGTCAGTCTGGCCCAGCATGACGTTGTTGCCGTCGGCGAACTGACCGCCATTGGCGGAGTAGGTCACATCGAGCACCTTCGAGGGAGCCTCAGTCCACTTAGCGAACAGCATAAAGTTAGCTGCACCGCCCTGAAGGGGCTGTGAAAAATCTACAGCCTGGGTAAACGTGCTGTCATAATACCAGCCGTCAAAGACGTATCCATCGCGCACTGGAGAATTGGGCTGAGTAATCTTGCCGTTTTCATTCAGCTCTTCAGTCTGGAGGTTGCTTCCGTTAGCAAAAGCGCCCCCATTAGCAAAGAAACTAACGTGCTTTTCGCCAGTGGTGGCAGCAGTCGCCTCCCCGCTTGTGCCCTGGGTAGTCTCCGCTGCGATAGCAGCAACCGGCGTGGAGCTGAGCACCATACTCAAGCTCAGACCGGCTGTGATAGCAGCGTTAAGCTTCCTATTCATGTGGTCGTCCTTTCCCGACTTGCTTCTTCGCGACCACTTCGCAGAAGAAGACATTTGAATTGCATCATCAATTCAAACCGAAAAAAAACTCAAAAGGTTGCGCAACCAAGCTATATCTAAGGTTTGAGACTTTTTTGCAAAAAAGTTTGCAAAAAGCTATTGCACCACCCGTACGCTGGGGCAAAGATCCGCCAGCGGGCACTCGTCGCACTTGGGCTTACGAGCATCGCAGATCTCGCGGCCAAAGGTAATCCACTGGTGGTTGACCGACTCCCAATACTCGTGCGGCAAAATCTTGAGCAGATCTTGCTCGGTCTTGAGCGGCTCTTTGGCATGCGTCTTGGGACTCAGCATCAGGCGGTGCGCGATGCGGTTGACGTGCGTATCGACCGCGATGCCCTCGACAATGCCAAACCCCACGTTGAGCACGATGTTCGCCGTTTTGCGCCCCACGCCCGGCAGTTTGACGAGCTCCTTCATGTCGGCCGGCACCTCGCCGCCGTAATCGGCGACAATCATCTGCGCGGCCTCCACGGCGTGCTTGGCCTTACTCTTATAAAAGCCAAGCGACTTGATGGTATCGGCCACATCGGCCACGCTCGCCCCCGCCATGGCCTCGGGTGTGGGCCACTGGGCAAACAGCTTCGGCGTCACCTTGTTGACCTGCGCGTCGGTCGTCTGCGCCGAGAGCAGCACCGCGATGAGCAGCCTAAAGGGATTCTCGTGGTCCAAAAAACACTCGACCGGGCCATAGCGACGGTTGAGGCGCTCGCACACCTCAACGGCGCGCTCGCGTTTGGCGGCATTGGTCTCGCGTGGCATAGCGGCTCCTCGGCTCAGCGGCACAACAAACTACAGGCACGATTGTCCCACGTCCGGGGCGCTTACGCCTCCAAAAATGCGCCGGTCTGGCGGCTCCACAGGCTTGCGTACTCACCGCCCGCCTCGACAAGCTGCGCATGCGTACCGTCCTCGACAATCTCGCCGTCCGCCAGCACCACGATGCGATCGAGCGCCGCCACGGTGGACAGGCGATGTGCCACCACAATGGAGGTGCGGCCGCGCATCAGGTTCTCGAGTGCCTCCTGCACCAACGCCTCGGACTCGCTATCCAAGGCAGAAGTCGCCTCGTCGAGCACCAGAATCGGCGCATCGGTCAAGATAGCGCGGGCGATGGCCACTCGCTGGCGTTGGCCGCCCGAAAGCTTAACGCCGCGCTCGCCTACCATGGTGTCAAAGCCACGAGGCAGGCGATCGATAAACTCCAGGGCATTGGCCAGGCGCGCTGCCTCGCGAATCTGCTCGTCGGTGGCGTCGGGACGCCCGTAGGCGATATTCTCACGAATGGAGCGGTGGAACAGCAGCGCCTCCTGCGGCACGTAGGCAACCTGGCGGCGCAGGCTCTGCTGCGTGCAGCGCGAGACGTCTTGGCCGTCCACGAGCACGCGGCCACCCTGAACATCGTCCAAGCGCAGCAACAGCTTGGTGAGCGTCGTCTTGCCCGAGCCCGATTTGCCCACCAGGCCCACGCGCTGACCCGCCGCCACATGAAGCGTCAGGTCGTCGAACACGTTCTCGCCCGCCGCGGCGTCACGGTATGCGAAGCTCAAGTGCTCAAAATCAATCGCACCTTCGGTCACTTTGAGCTCGGGGGCATTCACGTCGTCTGCCACCAGACGCGGCTCGTCCAGCACGCGTGTCATCTCGGCCGCATCGCCGAGCGCGCGGTTGATGCGCTGCATCATGGAGCTTACGTAGTTCAGACGCATGGTGAGGTTGTACGTATAGGTAAAGATCATGACGAGCGCGCCGGCAGAGATGCCAAACCACGCGCTGCCGCCCGCGACGAACACGCTCACCACGGCCATGGTGATGACAATAAGGCCCGAGGTCGTAAAGTTGCGCTGCATCATGGCGTGCATCGAAACCGTCTCGGCGTCGCGCGCGGCGCGGTCGGCGGCATCGAACAGGTCGCGCTCAAAGTCCTCGCGCCCACAGGTCTTGACGGCCAGGATGTTTGTGACCGCGTCGGACAGCACGCCCGACAGTTTGTTCTGAGCGGCGGACGTCGCGGCCGAAAGCGGCATGATGCGCTTATACATAAGCCAGACAAACGCAATGTAGACGACCATGATGCCCACCAAGATCACGGTAAACGTCGGCACCACCGGGGCGAGCGCCGCCACCGTGCAGACAACCGAGGTGATGGTGGGAATGAGCGAATACACCGTCACGTCCACCAGACCCGTGTAGCCGCTCATAAAACGACTCGTCTGGCTCACAAGCGATCCGCCAAAGCGACTGGTGTGGAATGTCATGGATTGATTGGAAAGCGTGTCGAAGCACAGGCGCGCCAAGTGATAATTACCCGCAATCTCGAGCTTGTAGACGGTGTAGTCCTGCAACTTGGAGAGGATTTGGCCCACCAGGTTAACGAGCACGAGCGCCAGAATGTAGGGGCCAAAGACCTCAAACACCCGGTCGCCCGCCACGGGTCCAGCCTGGACGCGGTCGACGATGAGGGCCATCACGTAGGTGTTGGCAAACGTGAGCAAAAAGATGTAGCCCGCCGACGAGAACACCGAGAGAAAGACGATCAGCGGCTGTGTGCGCGTGACGTCCCAAAAACGCTGCAGCGTGCGGCGAACGGTGGAGCGTTTGAGCGGGCTGGTGCTTCTCTGAGACATGGTCTTCCTTTCGCGTCTGATAGGGCGAAACGCCATTGTTGCACACTAAAGTGCACTTCAGGCAAGCACGGCGCGAAAAGCGCCCGCGCCCCGCGTTTACGTCGGCGCCCCGCCGTCAGATGCAGCTAGTCCTCGCCTTTTTGGTCTGCGAGCAAGCCTGCGGACTCCAAGCCCAAAATCTCGTCGGCCTCCCGCGCGTCTTCCAGCGCGTCGATATCCTTGAGCTTGCGCTCCATAACGTTGGTGCGCGTGGTGATGATGCCCTCGACCGTCTTTCCTGCGGTCTCGATCTGCTGTTGGGCGCGGCGCAGCGCCGCCTGATAGCGTGGCAGCTCGGCCTTGACGGCAGAGAGCACACGCAGCACGTCATCGGTGCGTTTTTGCAACTTAAACGTCTGGTAGCTCATCTGCAGGCTGTTGAGGATGGCCGCCATGGTGCTGGGGCCGGCAACGTTGACGTGATAGTCGCGGCCCAGGG
>CABRGB010000085.1 GCA_902470345.1 uncultured Collinsella sp. | reverse complement strand
CCCAGGTTCATAAAGTCGATCCACTCGCGCCCGGCGTTGGTGACGTAGAGCTTGTCCGAGAACTCGGGGCTATAGGTCTCGCGGAAAGCGGGCTCGGCGTCGTAGCCGGGGAAGAAGACCGAAATCTTGTTGGACTCGAAATCAATGCCCTCAAAGCTGTCGACGTAGTTGATCGTGTTGTAGTAGACGCTGATCTCGTCGTGGTATTGATGGTCGCGGGCAAGCACGTAAAACTCGTCGAAGCAGCACAGGACGGGGACAGCGCGAGGATCCTCCGAGGCACGGCTCAAGACCTGCTGATACAGCTCCACGTCAATATTGCTCTTATAGATATAACTGCCGCGATAGATGACGCACGCTCCGTTGTCGGGACAAAAGGCGAGGCGGTTCTTGATGTCCTCGAACATCTCCTCGAGCTTGGGGGCTGGACGTCCGCTAGCGGGGCAGAATACGATGCCGGCGTCGGCGAGCTTGTCCAAGCGCTCATCAAGACCCTGCGGCAACACGCGCTCGTCGGTCAGCAGCGTTTTGTCCATGTCGACGGCGATGAGCTTAATGTTTCCGATATGGGCGTCCGATTCGTAAGTTTGCATAAAAGCGAGCCTTTCGTTTCGAAATTGTTTCAGATGTTATAACCATCAACTCGTAGTCAGGCGTATTTTCGCAGGAACGCAGCATATTTGCACTGCATTTCACAAACTAATGAAAAAACTTTTCAGAAATTTGAATTTGCCGCTTGTGCAGCGGGCACTTTATCGTAATATAGCGAACATCGAAAACGGAGACAGCAAAAGAGCCGCTTACCGAGAAAAGGTACCGTTTACGATATTTGAATTGCGCCCGGCGATAGGTGAAAGGAGAGGCAGATGCAGTTCGTAAAGATCATCACTACTGTAGACAATGCCATCCGACGCCAGCGCGCAATTTCCCGACGACGATAACAATCGTCTCTGTCCGCATGGGGCGAATTGCCTCAACAGAGTCATTTTGAGGTCGTTGGGTTTTAGCACGACATTGCTGCATGTTTCTAGGGCATGTATGTGCTGATTTTTGCTATTTAACCTGATATTGCACGGTATGTGACCTTGAAATGACTTGCAACTGACCGATGTTCTAACTAGCTACCAAGGGCGAAAGGAAACAGCCATGAGCAAGGAAAAAGTCGTTCTCGCATATTCCGGTGGCCTTGATACATCCGTATGTGTCAAGTGGCTCCAGGACGAGAAGAATCTCGATGTCGTTTGTGTCTGCGGCAACGTGGGCCAGGAAGAGACCGGACTGGATGCCAAGAAGCAGAAGGCGCTTGACCTGGGCGTTCTCGATTGCCAGGTGCTCGACCTGCGCGACGAGTTCTCCGATGAGTTCCTGACCAAGGCCATCGCCGCAAACTCCATGTACGAGAACAAATACCCGCTGCTTTCCGCCCTGTCTCGCCCGCTGCTCGCCAAGAAGCTTGTCGAGGTCGCTCACGAGTTTGGCGCGACCTACGTCGCACACGGCTGCACCGGCAAGGGTAACGACCAGGTCCGTTTTGAGGCTGCCGTCAAGGCCCTCGACCCCGAGCTTAAGGTCATCGCCCCGGTTCGCGAGTGGGACCTGAAGTGCCGTCCCGACGAGGTTGCCTATGCCCACGCCCACAACGTGCCGGTTCCCGAGGGTGCCAACGACAACCCCTATTCCATCGACGACAACCTGTGGGGTCGTGCCATTGAGTGCGGCCACCTGGAGGATCCCTGGAACGAGCCGCTCGACGACGCTTGGGTTATGACCAAGAATCCCGAGGACACGCCCGACACCCCGACGTATACCGAGATTGAGTTTGAGGCCGGCAAGCCCGTCGCCGTCGACGGCAAGAAGATGAAGCTCTCCGAGATCGTCATCGCCCTCAACAAGATTTCGGGCGACAACGGCTTTGGCCGTCTCGACCTGGTTGAGGACCGTCTGGTGGGCCTCAAGAGCCGCGAGTGCTACGAGGTTCCCGGTGCACTGACGCTCATCACCGCCCACAAGGCACTCGAGGATATTTGCGTTGAGGGTGACCTGCTCAAGACTAAGATTAAGCTCGAGCAGGATTGGGCCACCGCCGTGTACAACGGCCAGTGGTACAGCCCGCTCAAAAACGCGCTCGATGCCTTTATGGCCGACACCCAGAAGTTCGTGACCGGCACCGTCCGCCTGAAGTTCTTTAAGGGCAACTGCCATGTCGTCGGCCGCAAGAGCCCCTTCAGCCTCTACGACTACGGTCTGGCTACCTACGACCGCGACACCACGTTTGACGAGAAGGCCAGCGCCGGCTTTATCGAGATCGATACGCTGTCGCTCAAGACGTGGGCAAAGGTCCAGGGTCCCAGCTCTGCCGCCGCCCAGGCCTAAGGCTTTTCCTTCCCTTGGTATCCGCGCGGCCCATCCGCGTGATACAAAACGGGCGCACGGGGTCCCTACCTTTCGTTATGCTTGCTGACACTTCTTAACATCGGTGGCCCCTACGTTCCGCCCGCATATATGACGCCGCGCTTGCGGCTGAGTCCGAGCCCCGCCGGGGTTGTCCGGCGGGGCTCCTTCTATCAATTTGGCGGCTCTGCGCCTATATATATGAGGAGTATCCAATATGTTCAATGTCATCGCGCATGCTTTACTTGCCCTCGCGCCCGAGCTCGATGCCGCAAAGGTCGAGGACGTCCCTATGAGCCTGAAGGCTTGGATTTACGGTTCGCAGGGCAACATCCGGAGGGAGACGTTGGGTGCCAAGTGCATGGTGCGTCACTTCTTTGCAAATTAGCTACATGGCCCCGCGCACGGCAGGGAGTGTGTAAAACTAGCGGTTGATAAATCGCTTTAGCGACAGGGCACATTGCTTTGGGCGCTTGTTTTGGTATTTGGAGAAAGGAGACGGTTCCATGGCTCTTTGGGGCGGTCGTTTTGAGGCGGGCGTGGCTGAGGTCACGCAGGAGTTTGGCGCGTCGCTGCCGGTCGACAAACATCTCTATAAGCAGGATATCGCTGGCTCTAAGGCGCATGCCAAGATGCTGGCCGCCCAAGGCATCATCAGTGCCGAGGACGAGCAGGCGATTGCCGAGGGCCTGACCGGAATCGAACAGGATATCGATGCCGGTAACTTTACCTTCGATATCAACGACGAGGATATCCATATGTCCATCGAGAGCGAGCTGACGCGTCGCATCGGCGAGGCCGGTAAGCGCTTGCATACCGGACGTTCGCGCAACGACCAGGTGGCGACCGACACGCGCCTGGGCGTCAAGGCACTGGCCAAGGAGCTCATGGAGGCCAATCTTGAGCTGCGCCATGTACTGGTGGATGCGGCCAAGAAGTACGACAAGGTGATTCTGCCGGGCTACACGCATATGCAGCACGCTCAGCCCGTGCTGCTGTCGCATCATCTGCTGGCATATTCCTGGATGTTCGCGCGTGACTTTACGCGCCTGAAGGCCGCCTTTGATGCCGCCGACAACTGCCCGCTGGGTGCTGCCGCGCTTGCCGGTACGAGCTATCCGCTCGATCGCCAGATGACGGCTGCCGAACTTGGCTTTGCGGGCGTGATTCCCAACTCACTCGATGCTGTTTCCGACCGTGATTTCCTGCTCGATCTGCATTACGCCGGCTCCGTCATGGCGATGCACCTGTCGCGTCTTTCCGAGGAGATCGTGCTGTGGTCGAGCTCCGAATTTGGCTTTATCACGCTTTCCGACTCCTACTCCACCGGCTCGTCTATCATGCCGCAGAAGAAGAACCCCGACTTTGCCGAGCTTATCCGCGGCAAGAGCGGCCGAGTCTATGGCAACCTGGTGCAGCTGCTCGTGACCATGAAGGGCCTGCCGCTTGCTTATAACAAGGACTTGCAGGAGGACAAGGAGGGCGCGCTCGATACCGCTCATACGCTCATGCAGTGCCTGTCCGTTATGGCCGGAATGATTTCGACTTGGACCGTCAACGAGGATGCCATGGCGCGCGAGTGCGGCGTGGGGCACCTTGCCGCTACCGATGTTGCCGATTACCTGGCCAAGCGTGGTCTGCCGTTCCGTGAGGCACATGCCGTGGTGGGCCATCTGGTCCTGATGTGTGAGAAGCGCGGCTGCAATCTTGAGGACCTGCCGTTTGAGGTGTTCCAGGAGGCAAGCCCGCTCTTTGAGCGCGACATTACCGAGGCGCTCGACATCCCGTCGATTGTCGCCGCGCGCACGACCGAGGGCGGCACCGCTCCTGCCGCCGTTGCCGTGCAGCTGCAGCGTGCCGAGTCACAGCTCGTGGCCGACGAGGGCGTTTTTGGATCGCTGACCAAGGTCGTCGAGATGGGCCACGGGGCAAAGTAGAGGTTTGGCTGAAGACGTATTGTCCATTTATTGATAAATCGTTTTCGCTTTACGGGCGCCTGCTGATGTGGGCGCCCGTATTTTGTTGCTATGGGGGAGGGGTTTGTCGAGAACTTCTGTAGGACCTTTGGGCAGGTTGTGAAGGGGGTACGTTCGCGGGTGGCAACCGACCGTCTGCTCTGTTCGGTGCGGTTGTTAGGCGGTCGGATGGTACTCTAATCGGGCTTCGAAACAGAAGTGACACATATGGAGCGCTTTAATAAATTGCAGCGTTTCAATAAACAGCTTTTTGTTTAACTGCAGCTAAAACTCTGTTACGATGCAGTCCAGGCGGGTGCCGGAATGGGACTTGGGCACGCGCGAACCTACTTGAAAGGCTACCTTATGGCTATCGAGAAGACTTTCATCATGATTAAGCCCGACGCCGTGCGCGACCGCAAGATCGGCGAGATCGTTGCTCGCATTGAGCGCAGCGGCCTTGTCATCGAGCGCATGGAGATGACCACGCTCGAGCGCGCTACCGTCGAGGAGCACTACGCCCATCTGGCCGACAAGCCCTTCTTTGGCAGTCTCTGCGACTTTATGACGAGCGGTCCGGTCGTCAAGATGGTCGTTTCCGGTCTCTCCGCTGT
>CABRGB010000084.1 GCA_902470345.1 uncultured Collinsella sp. | reverse complement strand
CGCAAGACGGAAAGCACATTAAGTGCTTTCCTTTGCGTGCGGAACTCGCGATAAAGTTCATATGCGCCGCCCGGCTCCCGCCGCTCTCGGGGGCTCCCGTCCCAAATGTGCGGAGCAAAGCTCCGCACACCAACTTTTTCTTTCCGCTAAAGCACGCCGTAAATTCGACACTGGCTTGTTAATCTTGCCGGACGTTGTCGACGCCAAACCAGCTCAGAAGCTATATCGATACAGAAAGGTCCCCGGCCGGAGGGGCCGGATATAAGGTTTATCGCGAGTTCCGCACGCAAAGAAGGCCACTTAATGTGGCCTTCGTCTTGCGCAGGACTGTAGAGCAGGAAACCTTATATCCGGCCCCTCCGGCCGGGGACCGCGCCTTTGCGACTACAGCGTCATGTTCGGATCGGCGTCGACGTCGAACGGCGAGATTTCTCCTCGGTCGAATTTACGGCGGGCGACCTCCGCGATCATGGCGGCGTTGTCGGTGCATGCCGAGAGAGGCGGCACCGTCACGCGGATGCCCTGGCGCCCAAGCTTCTTGATCATCATCTCGCGCAGATGGGGGTTGGCCGAGACGCCGCCGCCGATGCAGTATTCCTTGCATCCGGTGGCATGCAGCGCGTTCTTGGCCTTCTTGTACTGAACGTCAAAGACCGCGGCCTCAAACGAAGCAGCCAGGTCGGGCAGATGAATCGTACGCCCGGCTTTGGTCTCCTGCTCAATGTGGAGTGTCACGGCCGTCTTAAGGCCCGAAAGCGAGAATCGATAGTCTCCCCTACTATTAAGCGCACGGGGGAAGTCAATCGCGCGGGGATTGCCCGTCTCGGCCAGTTTGGAAATGATGGGGCCGCCGGGATAGCCCAGACCCAGCGCCTTGGCCACCTTGTCGAAGGCCTCGCCCACGGCGTCGTCGAGCGTCTCGCCGAGCACCTCATAGTCGCCCCATGCCTTGACGTGAACAAGCATGGTATGACCGCCCGAGACGAGCGTGAAGATAAACGGCGGCTTGAGATCGGGCTGCGCCAGCAGGTTGGCAAACAGATGACCCTCCAGATGGTTAACGCACACGAGCGGTTTACCGGCGGCATAGGCAAAGCCCTTGGCGAAGGCGACGCCCACCACCAGAGCACCCACCAGGCCCGGACCCTGTGTCACGCCAACAGCGGCGAGTTCGCTCGGCGCGATGGCCCCGCCCTCAAGACCAAGCGATGCTGCGGCATCCTCGAGCGCCGCGTCCACGACGCTCACGATCACCTCAACGTGCTTGCGCGAAGCGATCTCGGGCACTACGCCGCCAAAACGGGCATGAAAATCAATCTGCGTCGAAACCTGATTGGCCAGCATATTACCGTCCGCATCGATAATCGCCACAGCCGTCTCATCGCACGAACTCTCGATGGCAAGCACCAGGCGACGGCGCTCAATTTCGGCGCGCTCCTCAACGGTTCGCTCGGGTGCAGGTAGCGGCCATACACGCTGCTCAGCCGCCGTCGGCTCGGGCGAAGCGTTGTCAACCGGGAGCACCAAGGGCAGCGGCGCCGTCATGACAATGGCATCTTTGCCAACACCGTAGTAACCACGGCGGCGGCCCGCCTCGGTAAAGCCCAGGAAGGCATAGAGCGCAATAGCGCCCTCGTTGCCATCCTCAACCTCGAGCGAGGCGGTCGTACAGCCGAGCATCTGGGCATCGTAGCTCACGTGCGACAGCAGCTTGCGGGCAATGCCCTCGCGGCGATGTTTCGGGTCGACGGCAACATCCAGAATCTGCACGTCACCGTCTACGACCATGCCACCGGCAAGCCCCAGCAGCTGACCGTCGTCGTGCGCCACCCACCAGCTGCGCGGCGCCGCAACATCCTCGCCCAGCTCGGACAGGAACATGCCCGGCGTCCATGCCTCGTGCCCAGCGCCTTCAAAGCAGGCGGCCTCCAGCGCACTTGCGCCCTCGGCGTCCGCCGCACCCATGGGGCGGAATTGCAGATGGCGACCGGCGAGTTCATCGGCGACGCCCGTAATTTCGCTCTGCGCGCTCTCGGCAAGACCGAGGCGTTTGCGCTCGTTTTCTTCGGCATCAGAAAGGCGCGTATAGATCGGAAGGACGCGGGCCGGATCGCCGTCACCCGCGGCATGCGCAAGGAGGAGGCCCTCGCCCGAAGGCCACCACAAGCCGCGCTCTACGCAGCGAGCGGCCTCATCCTCGCCCAGCAGCTTGCCATAGCGCACGAGACCGTCGCCAGTCAGCTGAACCTGGTCCCAGTCCGCGGCTTGGCGCCACTCATCAAGCGCTACGGCAGCCTTGACCACGTGCTCGCGCTCAAACTGACGCTCGGGGCCCTCGTCGCCCAGCACATACAAAGCCGGATACACCTCGCCGCGCATGGCATCGGCCAGAATGCCGAGCTTGCCACGCACGCCGGCCTTCCACGCGGTCCATGCGCAGGCATCGAGCGTCGACACACCCAACAGCGGCACGTTGGCACCGCGCGCCAAGCCCTTGGCGGTGGAAATGCCGATACGCACGCCGGTAAACGAACCCGGGCCGCGACCGACGACGTAACTGCCCACGTCAGCACGGTCCATGCCAGCCCGAGCAAGCACGCTGTCGACGGTATTCACGAGCTCCACATTGGCATGGCGACGACACATATGGTCGCCACTCACCAGCTTCGCCTCGCCCGTCTGCCCATCAATCCAGCTTGCCGCGCAGGCAAGCATATCGGTCGAAGTATCGAGCGCCACCACCAGCGCGTAATCGTTATGCAAGCTCATCTTGTACAGCCTTATCAATCAAATCGGAAAGCTCCGCTGCGCGCTCGCCGTGCGCCTCGAGCGTTACCGTTCGCACGTCGCTATCGTTCTCATCACGCTTAAGCGTTACCGAAAGATACTCGTCTGTAAGTTCGTCCTGGAACTGTTCGCCCCACTCCAGCAGACAGGCACCCTCATAGCCCAGTACATCGAAAATGCCCGTATCCTCGAGCTCGTAAGCATGCTCTAGACGGTACAGGTCAAAGTGAAACAGCGGAATACGCCCCTGGTCATGAACAGCCATGAGTGCGAATGTGGGGCTCGTGACCATATGGCCGTCGCCCAGACCACGCGAAACGCCCTTGGTAAAGTGGGTTTTGCCCACTCCGAGGCCGCCGGTCAAGATCAGCACATCACCATCTTCCAGGCACGGCGCAACCAGCTCGCCAAAATGCTCCGTATCGGCAGAGCAAGCCGTTTTATAAATACCTACCCCCAGGCGCTCCAGGGACATATATGCTCCTTATTATTCCGAGGCACCCTCTGGCGCGGGATGCCGCTCCAGATAGTCGCCCAGCATCTTAAAGTCTTCCTCCAACAGCTCCTGCCACGCCGGATTACGCAGCGCCGCCGCCGGATGGAACGTGGGCATCACCACAAAATGCCCCATCTGATGGAACCTGCCGCGCAGCTTGGTGATGCCGATCTCGGTCTTAAGCACAAAGTGTGTCGCGGGGTTACCGAGCGTCACGATGATATCGGGCCAAATGCTTCGAATCTGCTCACGCAAAAACGGTGAACAGGCCAGCACTTCCTCGGGCCGAGGATTGCGATTTCCCGGTGGGCGACACTTAAGCACGTTGGCAATGTAGACGTCTTCGCGCTTGAGGCCAGCCAGCGACAGGATGCCGTTGAGATCCTCACCCGCCGCCCCCACAAATGGTTCGCCCTGCAGATCCTCGTTACGCCCCGGCGCCTCGCCGATAAACATTACGCGGGCGTGGGGGTTTCCCACACCAAACACGATGTTATGGCGCGACTGATAGAGCTGGCAGAGATGGCAGTCGCCTAAAACAGCCTCAATCTCCTCGAGCGCAACCTCGCGCGGCGCCTGATGACTATGTCCGGGGATGTGCATGACACCCATAGTGGCTCCTACACGTAGACCTTGTCGAGACGCATGCCAAAGCCGCAAGCAACCTCGTAGTTAATCGTGCCACGCAGGCGCGCCATCTCGTCCATGGTGATCTCGGCATCACCGTCGCGGCCGACAATGATCATCTCGTCGCCATACTCGGCCTCGGGAATCTCATGCGCCGGATTGGACTGGATGGCGACCATAAACTGGTCCATGCAGATATTACCCACCTGACGCACACGTTCACCGCGATACAGCACGTCCATGCGATTGGAGAGCGTACGCGAAAGACCGTCGGCATATCCAATCGGCAGCGTGCAAATCTGAACGCGTGTGCGCGGCACGCGATAGGTAAATCCGTAGCCCACGCCTTCGCCCATTGCAGGATGTGCCACACGCGTCACGCGCGCGTGAACGCTCATAACGGGATCCAGCTGCATCACGCGGCTGCTCAGTTCGCACGGCTGCAGGCCATATAGACCGATGCCGGCGCGAATCATATCAAAATGCATCGAGGGATCGAGCATCGAGGACGGCGTGTTGGCACAGTGCACGATACCGCACTCAAAGCCCGCATCCTTTATCGCCTGAACGGCCTCGGTAAAGCGTTGGCACTGCAGCTTGTAGTCCCAACCGCCAGGCTCATCGGCCGTGGCGAAGTGCGTAAAGACGCCATCACACTGGATACCGCGATGGAAGCTAATACCACGAACAAAGTCGAGCACCTGCGTGTAGTGAACACCGATGCGGTTCATGCCCGTTTCGATGGCTAGATGGTACTTACCCACCTTGCCCGCCGCGACAGCGCACTCGCCATAGGCAAGGGCAAAATCGGACGTATAGACCGAAGGCATGATATCGAACTCGAGCAACGTCGGAATGGCCTCGATAGGCGGCTCGCTCAAAATCAGGATGGGCTTGGTAATTCCGCCCTGTCGGAGCTCAACACCCTCGTTGACCGTTGCCACCGCGAACATGTCGGCTCCGGCCGAGTACATGATTTTGGCGCACTCGACGGCACCATGGCCATAGGCATCGGCCTTGACCACGCAGCACAGTCGCTGACGCGGATCGAGCAGGTTCTTGTAAGCCCTCGTGTTGCGGCGAAGCGCCCCTCGGTCAATCTCAACCCAGGACCAGCGCGTCAAATCGGCTTTATTCATGATTAGTCATCCGACCCTTC
>CABRGB010000083.1 GCA_902470345.1 uncultured Collinsella sp. | reverse complement strand
GGACTTGCAGCGACGGACCTCAGGACGCTCTTACACCACGTCTGCGCGCGCCACCCGTCGCAAGAGGGGGTACCTGCTCAATCGGCTAAATACCCGCAAGCTCGCAGTAGCGATCGACATTGCTGGCAAATACCATCTCGACGGCACCCTTCTGGACGGGCACCGTCGGGGTCCTTCCCCACAGCAGATAATCGCCCAGCGTCTTAGCGCCGCGATACGCCAGGCTCGTCGGGTCCTTATAGACAATATTGGTAAAGATACCGCGGCGCAAGGCCAGAGCACTTTCGGGAAACAGGTCGTTGCCGATCACCATGACCTGACCGGCCTTGCCGGTCGAGACGAGCGCGTCGGCAACCACTTCGGAACCAACGGCAAAAACGCTACAGATAAGTTCAGGGGCGTCCGGCGCACTCAAGCGCTTTTCGAGCTCATGCTCGAGTTGTTTGACTTGCGCATGGGCACCTGCAAGATCCTCAACCTGCCATGGAATATCACGTTCGCGCAGGTAATTGTGGAAGGCGCGGGCGGTTAGATAGTGCGAATCGGTATATGGGTCGCCTGTCAAAAGGAGCACGCGGGCGTCGGCCCCAGAAGCATGGACCAGGTTTGCCGCCTGCTCGGCCATAAGGCTGCCTGCCGTCGAATAATCGGCCAAGCTCGCACCCAAACGATTCAAATGCGGACGGTCGCCGTCGACAAGCTCAATCGTCACGCCCGCCTCGGCGATCTGCCCCAAAAGCTCAGTCGCACGATCGTCGCCCGGCGCATAGGCGAGCAAGCCATCAATCTTCTCGCCCACCTGCAGACGCTCGTCGATTTGCTCGAGCGCATCGGCGTAGCCGCCCACGCCAAATTCAACGCGCTCAACCGTAATGCCCTGGTCGATGACCTCCTGTTCAAAGCGATTGCAGCCTTCCCACAGGTAACGGAAAAAGTACGCTCCCTCGCGCGATGCGCGGGGCAGGCAAAACATCAGATTGATGTCCTTGCGACGCAGGTTTGAGGCACTTGTGTTGCGGTGATAGCCCATGGCCTCGGCCTTAGCGTTCACCCTGGCGCGCACGGATTCGCTCACGCCGGCCTTTCCCGTCAGGGCTTTGTGCACGGTATTGATGGAAACGCCAAGCTCGGCGGCTATGTCCTTCATGGTTACGCGAGCGCTCATGCGGTTACTCCGTTATAGATAAGTTGCCAATTAATAGTCCAGTTAACGATACCCCAAAAATACTCTTCGACTCGCCGTGCTCTCCCTCAAATGCACAAAGCGCCCCGCGAACGGATGCCCGCGGAGCGCTTGGATGTCCGGACCTTATTTGATACCGCGACCCAAGTCTTCGGCGATTTTGTCCACGCCCTTAAGCGCGGCACAAGTCTTTTTGTTGGAGCAATGCCCGGTGCAAACGCCGCCCTGAGCGCAGTCGGCGCAAGTGCCCTTGCGGTAGATGCGCACGCACACGGCGACAAACGCAATACCGATAACAGCCAGTACAACAATATCGATAGGTGCCATAGCAAGCCTCCTCTAGTTAACCATCACTTACTTTACCCCATTCTCCACCTACCAAAAAGGGACAGGTTTATTTTGGTCGGTTTTATCTGCGGAAACGCCACATCTTAACTTCTGGAGCAAAGCAATCTGTCCCCCATTGCACCAAAAGCCCGAGTGTCGCTGGGACACCCGGGCTCGTGAAAAGGGGCTGATCCTTATTCGGACTTAGGCGGAAACTGCAGCGGAAGCAGTGTTGGTCTCGTCCTCGTCGGTCCAAGCGTGCTTGGGCATAGGACGGAAAATCTGGAAGAGCATCGCGACCAGCAGCACGATAGCCACAACCGTCCAGAAGCCAAACTGCCCAAGGACAAGCAGGTTATAGAACTGGTTGATGAACAGGCCGATCACCCAAGCGAAGGCGCACTCGTAGCCGAGGGCAATCGCGGTCCACTTGCCGGAATCCATCTGGTTGCGGATGGTACCCATAGCGGCAAAGCACGGAGCGCACAGCAGGTTGAACGCGCCAAAGGCAACGCAGGCGCCCATGGTGGGGAACATGCCGGCAAACGCGGTCCACAGGCTCGGGTCGGTCTCGCCCGCGTCGGCGACGGACAGCAGCGAGCCGGCGGTGGCGACGACGTTCTCCTTGGCGACGAGGCCAGAGACAGTCAGCGCGGTTGCCTGCCAGGTGCTAAAGCCGAGCGGGGCGAAGATCCAAGCGACCAGGTTGCCCAGCATGGCGAGCACGGAGTAGTCCATGAACTCCTCGGGGATGCCGTCCATCGCAGGCAGGAAGCCAAAGGAGCCGTTGTAGCTACCAAAGTTGGAGAGGAACCACACCACGACGGTAGAAGCGAAGATGATCGTGCCGGCCTTCTTGATAAAGGCCCAGCAGCGCTCCCACACGTGCAGCGCCCAAGAGCGGATCGCCGGGAAGTGGTAGGCAGGAAGCTCCATAACGAACGGCGTCGGGCGGCCGGCGAAAAGCTTGGTCTTCTTGAGCATGAGGCCCGAGGCGATGACGGCAAAGACGCCCAGGAAGTAGAAGAGCGGGCTGATCCACGCGGCGGTGGTGGAAGAATCGCCGATGATGGAACCCATGAGCAGGGCGATGATCGGCAGCTTGGCGCCACAGGGAATGAACGTGGTGGTCATGACCGTCATGCGGCGGTCCTTCTCGTTCTCGATGGTCTTGGTAGCCATGACGCCGGGGACGCCGCAGCCCGAGGACACGAGCATGGGGATGAAGGACTTACCGGACAGGCCAAAGCGGCGGAACACGCGGTCCATGATGAAGGCGACGCGGGCCATATAGCCGCAGTCCTCCAAGAAGGACAGCATGACGAACAGCAGGAACATCTGCGGGACGAAGCCGAAGATGGCGCCCAGGCCGCCGACGATACCGTCGCAGACCAGCGAATCGACCAGGCCACCGTCCTCGGTGCCACCCGCCACGAGGGCGTCGTGCACCATGGTGGTGATACCCGGGACATAGGGGCCGTACTGTGCCGGGTCGACCGAGTCGGCGTCGTCACCCGCGGCCTCGACAGCCTCATCGTAAGCATCGCGGCCCTGACCGAGCACATACCAACCGTCGGTGCCAAAGAGCTGATCGTTGGTGAAGTCGGTCACCGTTCCGCCCAGGGTGGAAACGGCGATGTAGTACACGCAGAACATGATGACCACAAAGATCGGCAGGCCCAGGATACGGTTGGTAACCACACGGTCGATCTTCTCGGAGGTGCTCATCTTGGCCGGGGCCTTGGTGAGGCACTCATCGATGATGTGCGCGATGACGCCATAGCGCTCACCGGTGATGATGGACTCGGCATCGTCGTCGCAGTCCTGCTCGCACTGGGCGACCAGCTCCTCCACGCGAGCGGCCTTCTCCTTGGTGAGGTTGATGAGCTTGCAGGCGTCTGCATCACGCTCGAACAGCTTGACGGCGTAATAGCGACGCTTGTTAGCGGGAACGCTCGCCGGAAGGTTATTCTCGATGTGCGTTAGAACGTCCTCGATGGAGGAATCGAACTTGTGCTCCGGCACCTGGCCCTTGGAAGCAGCGGACTTCTTAACCTGCTCGAAAAGCTCCTTGATACCCTTGTTCTTAAGGGCCGAGATCATCATGACCGGGCAACCGAGCTTCTTGGAGAGCTTGTCCGTGTCGATCTTATCGCCGTTCTTCTCGACCAAGTCGGCCATGTTGAGGGCGACGACTACGGGCAGGCCGGTCTCGATAACCTGAAGCGCCAGGTACAGGTTGCGCTCGAGGTTGGTGGCGTCGACAACCTGGACGACCACATCGGGCTCGCCGCTCATGAGATAATCGCGCGAGCATTGCTCCTCGGGGCTGTAGGGGGAAAGCGAGTAGATACCAGGGAGGTCCGTGATGGTAACGTTCTTGTCGCTTAGGAGCTTGGCCTCCTTTTTCTCAACCGTGACGCCGGGCCAGTTGCCAACGTAGCCGTTGGCGCCGGTGATCAGGTTGAAAAGCGTGGTCTTGCCGCAGTTGGGGTTACCCGCCAGTGCGACATGGATCTGAGAATCCGCCATTCAATCCTTCTTCCTTATGTGCCCGCGCTGCTTTCTCCGCACGGGCTGGATAATGTGCTTCAAAGTGCTGCATTAAGTTAGAAAAACCTAACTTTATCTGCAGAAATATACGCCGCAAGCCCCTACTGGACCTCGACGACGGCCGCCTCCTCCTTGCGGATGGAAAGCTCGTAGCCGCGCACGTTGATCTCGACCGGATCACCGAGCGGTGCAACCTTCACGACCTTGAACGAAGTGCCCTTGATGAGCCCCAGGTCCATAAGGTGGCGGCGAAGCGCACCCTCACCGTGAAGCTTGACGATGGTGGAGCTCTCGCCCACCTTGACGTCACCCAACGTCTTCATCCTCTTGTCCCCCTTTCGGTTTTTATGAAATGCTGCGGACTAACCGACGGTCATGATGTGCATGGCAACCTTGGAATCGATGCCAAAGCGTGCGCCCAGCACCGTGACGATGATATTGGCACCACTCGAGCTCACCACGTGGATTTCGTTGCCCTCGACAAAGCCGAGGTCCTTGAGGTGGTGTTTCATATCCTCATTGCCCTTTACACGAGACACGCGCACGGTTTCGCCCGCTTTTACCATCGAAAGCGGCATTGCCGGCATCTGCGGTCCGCAAGACATGAGTGGCTCCTAACGTCAGTTCGTCCTCAACATCGACGCGGTAAAAGTTAACCACGTCTATGTTCGCTTTAGTAAACTAACACGTGGTTAACTTTTTGGAAAGGGTCCCCATTCAGATTTCGAAAAAGTTTCCTATACGAAACAAAAGGGCGCGGCAAAGGACCATCCTTTACCACGCCCTGTCATGCTTAAAGCGAGAGATTTCTGATCGATGTGACACAGGAGGCCTCATCTACGCCCGAAACGCGGAAGATGATGTCCTCGCCGCACTCGCCGTAGAGAGCCATGAGTCCCATGACATCGCGGCCATCCGTGTAGCGATCGCCGATGCTGACTGACACGTCGCTACGATGCTTGGCAATAATGTCATAGAGCAGCGCAACCGGGCGGGCATGTAATCCCAACGGATCTTTAATCGTCTTTGTAAACTCGACCATGTCCCCTCCCGCGGCATCGCACATTCGGCCGGCAAACCCAGCCACGTGGTAGTTATTGTAGCGTTAGATGCTTGTTGAAGCCCACCAGAAGCTCGACCGGAAAGCGCGTCCCGTTATTTGGCTGGATTCTGGGTCGCAGTTTCCAAAAGGACCCTGTTTGGGAAACTACGACCCGTTTTGGACGCAAATTCCGGGTCGTAGTTTCCGCGACGCACGACGGCAGGTGGCGCGCGCAGACGTGGTGTAAGAGCGTCCTGAGGTCCGTCGCTGCAAGTCC
>CABRGB010000082.1 GCA_902470345.1 uncultured Collinsella sp. | reverse complement strand
GAGCGAGGGCATCGCTCACAACCTTCTCGTAACGAGGCTCATCGAAATTGAACATCCCTTACTCCTAACTCACTTAGATGAACCCTTCATTCATCCCATAACGTTATAATACTTTATATAACTAACTATGCAAGTACTATTTCAGATTTTTTTGATTTTTCTTTAATAAAAAGCCCGCCGATCAAATGATCGACAGGCTTAAGAAAGGAGGACCTGGTTAATAAATGCCAGACAATGGCATGTTTCCAGCTAGAAAACGTCCTTGGCAAGTACCTTTGAGTCATTGGGAACCTGACGGATTTCGATAACCACGCCATCGTTGACAAGCTCTTGGATATGCTCGGCATCGGTTTCGGTCGCAAAGATCGCGGGGGTCGGATGAAGCGTGGTCTCGGGAGACTTTCGAGTTCCGCCCAAATTGATCTCCTTGATGTCTTTGCAACCCTTAGCAAGGCGATAGGCATCCTCGATCGTCTCGACAATGATAAACAGCGAATACTTGTCGGTGACACCGCTGTTGAGCGCCTCGATAGCAGCGTTCACGTCTTTTATGACGAGCTTCACGCCGTTGGGACGAGCCAGCCTCAAAGCGGCTTTTCTCATGTCGTCTTTTGCCACGGCATCGCTGGCACACAGGATGCAATCGACATCCAGCGCATGCGTCCAAGACATGGCGACCTGGCCGTGAATCAATCGGTAATCGACCCTCGTAAGCTTAATCATCAAAAACATCTCCACACGTAATAAAGGTAATGACAGGGTTGAATTATTCGTTGAAGCTTGAGCTAGAACTCTTCTTCTTCGACATCGGCAAGCATGTCCGCCGCCTCGCAAAGCTGAATAAACGAACGCGACCCCTCGACCGCGGCTTTGGCCTTGTCCGCATCCAGGGAGTCCAGCTGTGTAACCATTTCCACCAGCAGCGGCAAGTTCATTCCGGCGATCAACGTAAATGATCCGGTGGTCTGTCTCTGAATGAATTCGTTATTTACAGAGCCGCCAAAGATGTCAGTCACGACAAACCAAGAGTCGGCAGGGTCCCTCGCTTCCATCCACGCATCAATCAACGCCGCGACGTCCCTTGAATCGTCATCGACATAGGCGCACAGGCACTCGATTCGATCGTTGGTGCCCATCAGAATCTCCAGAGAGCTTTTCATGCCTTGGGCGAGATAACCATGACTCGCTAGCAATATCTTATTCATAGTTCTCCAATACCAATAGGACGTACTATATTGTCATAACAAAGTATATTAGCAATCTGCCCTACGTGGTGTGTCTATTTTCCAAATCCGCGAACGGTAACAATTGGTCGGTAAATAGACTAATCTATCTCTAATTTACAAATAGAACTTCAGTCGCTCGGTGCAGTACACCTGACGGGAGATGAAAAGCGGCTCGCCGCTTGGAGCATAACGTCTATCGACAAACAGAAGCAGCGGAGAGTCCAGCTCCACGTTAAGGTATGCCGCCTCGAGCTCGCTCGCATAGCAGACCTCGAGCGTACGCGTGTTGGGGCCCATCTTGATCCCCTGGCGATCGAGTACCGCCATCAGCGAATCCTCGAGGGATTCATGCTCCAAAAAAGAAAGCGCAGCGGAATAGCTATTGGTTTCCAGCATCGTGGGCTTGTCATCCACAAGGCGCAGACGACGACTACGCAATACCTTTTGGGTATCGTCTACGCCCAGGAACTTCGCGTCTCGCAGGCTTGGGAAGTCCCAGCCCATTGCGAGAACCCTGGTAGACGCCTGTTTTCCCGCAAGCTGGCACGAATGGGTAAAGCTCTCACGGTCGTCCGCGGCATACATCTGTGTGTCCGACGAAACGAACGTGCCCTTGCCTCGGGCCCTCTCAACAAGCCCAGCATCTTCCATTTCTTTAATTGCGGAGCGAACCGTTATTCGGCTCACGCCAAATTGCTCGATGAGCTCCGCCTCGGTCGGAAGCTTATCTCCCGGGCGGTACGTGCCGTTGGCGATCGAATCAGAGAGCGCACGGACAATCTGTTTGTACAGGGGGATAACGCTATTTGCTTCAACCATATCAACCATACCTTTGCAAGGAATCAGCAGTTTATAGATAGATGACTTATATTGTATTAGAACTTTTTAGGAGTCCATATATTTCCTAAATGATTCGGTAAACGGGGTGTTATTTCACTTTATCGTGGTGCAGCGGCTACCCGCGACATTCGTTATCAACCTAGCTAGGCTAGTCCACCCACATCGTCTCCAGTTCGCCGCAGGATCGCGGCCCCATATGGGTATACTCTCGAGGATTCGACTCGATTCGCCCCCGCTGGGGCGTCAAAGGAGACTGCATATGCCCGCTACCCCAACCGACCCGCGCGCCGCTGCTGCCGCGCTGCTAGTGCCCGGCACTACCTGCCACGGCTTTGCCGTCGAGCGCTGTGAGACCGTGCCCGAGCTCGACTCGGACGCCTACGTGCTGCGCCACGCCGCCTCGGGCGCTCGCCTGCTGTACCTGGCATGCGACGACGAGAACAAGGCCTTTGCCATTGGCTTTAAGACGCCGCCGGCCGATTCCACCGGCGTGTTCCATATTCTTGAGCACTCGGTGCTGTGCGGATCGGCCAAGTTTCCCGTCAAGGAGCCGTTTGTCGACCTGATCAAGAGCTCCATGCAGACGTTTCTCAACGCCATGACCTACCCCGACAAGACCATCTACCCCGTTGCCACCACCAACGAGCAGGATCTGTACAACCTGATGGACGTGTACCTGGACGCGGTGTTCAACCCGGCTATCTATACCAAGCCCACCATTTTTGAGCAGGAGGGCTGGCACTACGAGCTGGACCTGCCGGAGGGCGAGGACTGCGATGGCAACGGCAGCCCCGCGAGTCTGCGCGAGGGCACGCTGTGCTATAACGGCGTGGTGTTCAACGAGATGAAGGGTGCGCTGTCCGACCCCATGAGCGTGCTGGACGACGCCGTCAACGCCGCGCTCTATCCCGACACCGCCTATGCGCACGAGAGCGGCGGCGACCCGCGCGCGATTCCCGCGCTCACCTACGAGCAGTTCCTGGACACGCACGCGCGCCACTACAATCCTTCCAACTCCTACATCACGCTCTACGGCGACCTGGACGTGGACCGCGCGTTAGCCTTTTTGAACGAGCGCTACCTGTCGCAGCCGAGCGCCGCAAGCCGCCGCATGGACGCAGCCGGTGCCGCCGGCGAGGACCCGTCCACGCTAGCACCCAATCCACTGGGCGTGCAGGCGCCCGTGACCTGCGAGTATAAGCGCGTCGAGATGGCCACCACACCCGAGAACGCCTTGGTGGGCCTAGGCCTTGTGCTGGGCAGCGCGCTCGACCGCAAGCGCACTATCGCGGCGGACATCCTGTTCGAGGCGCTGCTGGGCTCCAACGAAGCGCCGGTTAAGAAGGCCATTCTGGCTGCCGGCTTGGGCGGCAACGTGGTGAGCTACACCGCTGCCGAGTGCCTGCAGCCCTACGAACTCATCATGTTGCAAAACGCGCAGCCCGGCGTGGCGCGCGAGCTGCGTCGCGTGTTCCAGGACGCCTGCCGCGACCTGTGCGAGCACAGCGTTCCGCGCGAGCGCCTGGAAGCCATCATCAGCAGCAACGAATACGACCTGCGCCAGCGCGACTACGGCATCGCTGACGGCGTGGCCATTGCGTGCGACGCGCTGAGCACCTGGCTCTACGATGACGACGCCGCGACGCTGGCGCTCAAGTACGGCCCGGTGTACGAGGAGCTGCGTGGCGAGCTAGGCGGTAGCTACTTTGAGGACCTGCTGCGCGAGCTGGTGCTGGAAAACGATCACATGGCGCTGGTCGAGCTGGTGCCGGTTGACGCCGCCGAGGGTTCGGAGGGCGCCGAGGCCGCCGAACTGGCAGCCAAGCGCGATGCCATGACCGATGCCGAGCTGGCCGACGTGGTCGAGCGCACGGCCGCACTTCGTTCCTCACAGGAGGCCGAGGACACGCCCGAGGCCAAGGCCACGCTGCCGCGCCTGCGCGTGTCCGACATTGGCGAGGCGCGCCCCGAGCCGCCGCTGGTCGTGGACACGACTGCGCCCATCCCCTGCCTGCGCCACGGCATCCCCACCAACCGCCTGGCCTACGCCATGCAGTATTTCGACCTGAGCTGCGTCGCGTTTGAAGACCTGCCCTATGTGACGCTGCTCTGCCGCCTGCTCAAACAGCTGCCCACGAGCGAGCACTCGGCCGAGGAACTCGACAACTTGCTCGCCGGCAAGCTGGGCTTTTTGAGCTTTACGACCGAGGTCATGACGCAGCCCGACGTGGACGGCGTGCGCCCCTACCTGCTGGTGAGCGCCGGCGCCCTGTCCGAAAAGATCGACGCGCTGGCAAGCCTGCCGCGCGAGGTGTGGTCGAGCACGCTGTTGCTCGATGCTGACGCCGACCGCGTGCGCGACGTGCTCACGCAGATTCGCATTGGGCTTGAGCAGGGCTTTATCAACAACGGACACTCGGCGGCGCTGGGTCGCGCGATGAGTTACAGCTCGCCTTCGGCCGTGGTGCGCGAGCAGCTTTCGGGCGTGGACTTCTACCTGTTCCTGCGCGATCTGCTCGAGCACTTTGACGAGCGACTGGACGACCTGCGCGCCAAGCTTGCCGAGCTGGCAGACCGCATCTTTGTGGCCGATGGCTGCATGGCGAGCTTTACCGGCAGCGGCGAGGACTTTAACGCGTACTGGGATGCCGCGGGCGACCTGGGGCTTGGCGCGGGCGACGGCGCCGATGCCGGCCGCAACGCGCTCGTGGTGCCGGAGCCGCGCGACCGTCACGAGGCTTTCGTCATCCCCAGCGACATCTGCTTTGCTGCGCGCGCGTGCGACCCGCGCCGTCTGGGCATCGACGTGACGGGCGCCTGGACGGTTGCCGCCAACGCGCTCTCCTACGACTACCTGTGGAACGAGATCCGCGTGAAGGGCGGTGCGTACGGCTGCGGATTCCGCGCGGCCGGCGAGCGTCAGACGGCGTTCTACACCTACCGCGATCCGGCGATCGATCCTTCGATTGAACGCGTGGAACGCGCGGGCGCATGGCTCGGCAGCTTTGAGCCCGACGAGGCCGCCTTCGAGGGCTTTATCGTGAGCTGCGTGAGCGGCATGGACGCACCGGTGAAGCCGTACGCGCTCACCAAGCGCCGCAATACGACCTACCTGGCTGGGCTCGATCCGCACGCGCGCGAGGAGCGTCGCGCCCAGATGCTCGCCGCCACACCCGGTGAGCTGCGCACGCTCGGCGCCGACGTAACGCGCATCGCAGCCGAGTCGCCCACCTGTGTCTTTGGCGGCCGAGACGTCATCGCCAAGAGCAACGCCGGCTTTAACGTCATCGACCTGCTGGCCTAACGCACCGCAAGCAAAAACCACCACAAAGGTGCCTGTGAACTGCCTCCCATTTCTTGGACATCGGGAAATGGGAGGTTTTCCATGAGTAT
>CABRGB010000081.1 GCA_902470345.1 uncultured Collinsella sp. | reverse complement strand
GCCTGCCGTTCTTTAGCGGCTCGGATGCCTCTCAGCAAAAGGGGAGTGGCACCGACACGCTCAAGCAGTTCGCCACCAACCTCACTCAAAAGGCGCGCGACGGCGAGCTCGATCCCGTGATTGGCCGCGAAAAGGAAGTCCAGCGCATGATGGAGATCCTTTCGCGCCGCACCAAGAACAACCCGCTTATCCTGGGCGATCCCGGCGTGGGCAAAACGGCCATCGTCGAGGGCCTGGCGCAGCAGATCGCTGCCGGCAACGTGCCCGAGAACCTCATGAACCAGAACATCTGGACGCTCGACCTGCCGGGCCTCGTTGCGGGCGCCAAGTATCGCGGTGAGTTTGAGGAGCGCCTCAAGAACGTGATCCAGGAGGCCACCGAGGCTGACGACGTCATCCTGTTTATTGACGAGATGCACACCATCATCGGTGCCGGTTCTGCCGAGGGCTCCATCGACGCGAGCTCCATGCTCAAGCCCGTGCTCGCGCGCGGTGCCTTCCAGATTATCGGCGCCACCACGGCCGAGGAATTCCGCAAGTACCTCACCAAGGACCCGGCCTTCGAGCGTCGCTTCCAGACCATCGATGTCGAGGAGCCGAGCGTCGAGGACACGGTCAAGATCCTGACCGCGCTCAAGCCGCGCTACGAGGAGCACCACCATGTGCGCTATACGCAGGGTGCTATCGAGGCCGCCGCGAACCTTTCCAACCGCTACATCCAGGATCGCTTCCTGCCCGATAAGGCTATCGACCTCATTGACGAGGCCGGTGCCCGCGCTCGCATCGCCGCGAATCGCGCGCCCGAGCCGGTGCGTGAGGCCGAGCATCGCGTGGAGGAGCTTAAGGCCGCCGCGCAGGAGGCCACCGAGAGCGACGACATGAACAAGGCCGCCGAGATCACCGAGCAGCAAAAGGCTGCCGAGATTGAGCTCGCCGAGGCCAAGGCTGCCTGGACGGCCGAGCTCGACGCCAGCCCGCTCACCATCGATGTCTCCCAGATTGCCGACATCGTGTCCGTGACCTCTGGCGTGCCGGTGTCCTCGCTCACCGAGAGCGAGAGCCGCCGCCTGCTGCAGGCCGAAAGCGTGCTCAAGACGCGCATCATCGGTCAGGACGAGGCCGTCGAGGCCGTTGCCAAGGCCGTGCGCCGCAGCCGCTCGCCGCTCAAGGACCCGCGTCGCCCCGGCGGCAGCTTTATCTTCCTGGGCCCCACCGGCACGGGCAAAACCGAGCTCGCCAAGACGCTCGCCGAGTATCTCTTTGGCAGCAAGGACGCGCTCATCAGCTTCGATATGTCGGAGTTTGGCAGTGAGTTCGAGGTCTCCAAGCTCATCGGTAGCCCCCCGGGCTATGTGGGCCACGACGAGGGCGGCCAGCTCACCAAGGCTGTTCGCCGTCACCCGTACTCGGTCGTGCTGTTCGACGAGATCGAGAAGGCGCACCCCGACATCTTCAATATCCTGCTGCAGGTGCTGGAGGAGGGCCGCCTGACCGATAGCCAGGGCAAGACGGTCGACTTCCGCAACACCGTGATCATCATGACGTCAAACGTGGGCGCCCGCGAGATCGCGCAGGATGCGAGCGTTGGCTTTGGCACCACCGGCGAGCAGGGCCTCACCTCGAGTGAGATCCGCGGCCGCGCGATGGGCGAGCTCAAGCGCCTGTTCCGCCCCGAGCTGCTCAACCGTATCGACGATATTGTGGTGTTCCAGAAGCTCTCGGGCGAGAACCTGACCAAGATCGCGCACCTGCTGGTGGACGATTTGCGCCAGCGCCTGATCGCAAACGGCATGAACATCAAGCTTACCGATGCGGCCTACGACAAGATTGTGGCGGAGGGTACCGACCTCACCAACGGCGCGCGTCCTCTGCGTCGTGCCATCCAAAAGCTCATCGAGGATCCGCTGTCCGAGGAGCTGCTGGCCGGCGAGTGGGGCGAGGGCGATACCGTCCTGTGCGACGTGGTCGACGGCAAGTTTGTCTTTAGCCACGGCACGGGTGAGATTCCGGCGCCGCGTCCGGCGGGTGCACTCGGGGGCGATACCGCTCCGGCGGCGCCGCACACCGGAAACGCCGCGCCTGTGAGCAGTGGCGTGAGCTCGGGCCCCGGCGGCATGATGCAAGCCGGTTCCGGCGCGCTGTAGGGCGTGGCGACAATTTGATACGCGCAATCGAGGCGCTCCGGAAAGGGCGCCTCGATTTGTAGAGCTGCGGAAGTTGTGGCCGTTACGCTATACGGTCCACCGTTAGCCGATGATGCGAGGGCGCTCGGCGTTTTCGACTGGTTTATGCACGCAAAGTCTGGGAATATACAAGTCGCATGTCTTACTGTCTAACCAGTTGCGCCAAGGAGGCACCATGGACTACAAGATTACCGGCTACGAGCCCGCCCAGCTGTTCCATTTCTTTGAGGAGATCAGCGCGATCCCCCGTGGGTCTGGCAACGAGAAGGGCATCAGCGATTTCCTGGTCGCGTTTGCCAAGGAGCGCGGCCTCGACGTGTATCAGGACGAGGTCTACAACGTCATCATTCGCAAGCCCGCATCTGCCGGCGCCGAGAATGCCCCGACCGTGATGCTGCAGGGCCACATCGACATGGTGTGCGACAAGCTGGGCTCCGTTGAGCACGACTTTACGACCGATGGTATCGACCTGGTCGTCAAGGACGGCGTCCTCACCGCTAACGGCACCACTCTGGGCGCCGACAACGGTATTGCCGTCGCTCTGATGCTCACTGTTCTCGATGATGATTCGATCGTTCACCCCGCCCTCGAGTGCGTATTCACCACCGACGAGGAGACTGGCCTGGTCGGCGCCGAGACGCTCGACAAGTCCCAGATTAGCGCCCGCACCATGATTAACCTTGACTCCGAGGAAGAGGGCGTTGCCACCGTCAGCTGCGCCGGCGGCGTCGTCGTTACCTACACCTGCCCCATCGTGCGCGAGCACAAGACCGGTAGCACCCTCACGCTCGACATCTCCGGCCTGCTGGGCGGTCACTCCGGCAGCGATATCAACCTGGAGCGCGGCAACGGCAACCTCATCATGGCCCGCATCATCGACCGCCTGATGGTTGCCGGCGAGCCCGCCATCGTTAGCTTTAACGGCGGCACCAAGGACAACGCCATCAACCGTGAGTGCAAGGCTGTTCTGGTCTACGCCGACCACGCTGCCGCCGAGGCCGCGGCCCAGATCGCAAAGGGCATCATCGCCGACGTTACTGCCGAGCTCGAGGTCTTCGACCCCGGCTTTACCTGCACGGTTGAGATTGCCGACAACGCTGAGGTCGAGGCCATGGATCAGAAGTCCGCGCTTGCCCTCATCCGCGCCCTGCGTCTTGCCCCTAACGGCGTGATTCGCCGCAACGTCGCCACCGACGGCTCCGTCGAGGTTTCCTCCAACATCGGCGTGGTTGCCACCTCTGACGACCAGGTCAAGATCATGCTGTCCCCGCGCTCCTCGATCACCTCGCTGCAGAACGAGTTCAAGGACCGCCTGCAGACGCTGGCCGATGTCCTGGGCTTCGACGCCAAGTTTGAGTTCGAGTATCCCGGCTGGAGCTATGCCGAGCATTCGCCGGTCCGCGACGTCTTCGTCGAGAGCTATCGCGAGCTCTTTGGCTCCGAGCTGCGTATCGAGTCCATCCACGCCGGCCTTGAGTGCGGCCTGTTTGCCGAGGCCCTGCACGGCCTGGACGCCATCGCCGTGGGCCCGACGCTCTCCGATGTCCACACCCCGGACGAGAGCATGGAGCTCGCTTCTGCCGAGCGCTTCTACGAGCTGCTCATCGACGTCCTCAAGCGCCTCGCTGCATAAAGGTTGCGCTAGCAGCAGTCCGAGCCACGTGCTAGCGGATTGCAAATGACATTACGAGAGGGGACACCCGGTCTTTTGCGACGGGTGCCCCCTCTCTTCTTTTGGGAAATGGGAAATTGTGGCCACCTAGCCCATATCCGCCCTGATGAGGTCGAGGGTTCGCTGGCAGTTTTCGCGGACGGGGCCGAGCATATGCTCTCGCAGGTCCGCCATGCCGGGCAGGTCGGCGTACTCGTCCATGACCTCTTCCATGCAAACGGGTACCTCGTAGGCGAGGTCCATCATGGTCGCAAAGCAAAACTTCTCAGATAGTCCGGCATCGATGAGCGCCGCCTCCAGCGCGGGGTCGCCCATACCGTGGTATCGACGGATAGCGCCTGGACCGATGCGCCCCACACGATTTTCGCCGCCAACGCTCATGGCAAGGCGCGCTCGGCGGCGCATACGTTCGTATGCCAGCCCCGATGCAACGTCATACATACGAGCCATCATAGCTGTGCCGCCGTTTCCAAGAAGCAGGGAATAGTTCTTCGCATGCGCGTCCGGTGCGCCGATGATGGCGTTAAAGAAAAGTATCTGCGTAAACAGATACAGGTTAAGTTGATGGTGGCTCGTATTGACGAGGAGTTCCTGAATATCGCGTGCGGTCGGGCCGCCGTCTGCCGTGTACTTTTGAGCGGGCATCACTCCAAGAGCCTGACAGAGGTCTTCTTGGTGTAGACGCATGATTGTTCCGTCTTTGACTTTCACGCGGTCATATCGCTCAACAATGAGGGCGGGTTCGTCCTCAAATAAGCGATACTCAACGTTCGCCGTTGCGATACCCGCGCGCTGGGCGCTTTTCATGCAGACAAACTCATTAAGAGCCTCAAGTTTAAATCCGATGACGCCATTTTTGAAAATATGCGTCGTGGGCGAGGAGCCCACGCATTCGCACCAGCGACCGTCTATGAGTGCGAGAGCGAACTTGCCCTGATTGCCTCCAAGTGACCAACTTTCATCTAGGCCCATCCACGATGCATTGCGGTCATCTCTGATTGACTTGAGTCGCAGTGCAATCTCGTGATCGCCTATAGGGCGGTATTCGCTGGTGCGATGCAAGACGGCGTTGACGTCTTCTTCGGCGCAAAACTGCACTCCACCCGGACAGTCAAGTCCGATATGGCTGAGTAGCGCAACGGCATTGTTGGGTCTAACGTCGAATTCGGCAGCAATCGCCTTTCGCTGATCCTCGCTGTCGGGTAGAAGACCAAACAAGTACGGATTCATGACCTGTTGGCCGTATGTGCGATTTGATATGGGAATGTTGGTCGATAGGGCTGGCCCGTCATAATCTTGATCGTAGACAAAACTGACTAGACCGCTCTCATCTTGCATGAGCGTTCCTGCGGGTACGCCGCAAATAATAGTCCGAAGCGTTTTTCTGGCCATTGGCTATCTCCCTTCGGGCTTGGTTTGGGCAGATGCGCTTGTGGCAATCGAGACTCCGAGATTGGACATGGCGAAATCGGCGAAGGCCTTGTCGTAGAGCTCGGACGTAAAGGGGGCGTCTGCAAGAACCGGAATGGCGGCGCAGCGACGGTGGCTATGAGAGGGACGTTGAGCGTGATGGCACCTGGGGGTGCTACAAGGTTGCAAATCGGCATGCGGGGCGTCGACTGGTTGCTCGTTATTCGTTTTGGCGATATCCCCTTGAGCGGCGAGCGCCAGTCCGAGAGCATTGAAGATTGCCAACAGCTTGTCGAGTCGAATGCCGGTGGCGTCGCCCAGCTCGAGCGATGCGAGCAGGCGC
>CABRGB010000080.1 GCA_902470345.1 uncultured Collinsella sp. | reverse complement strand
TCCGCTACTCAGCCATCTGAGCCTGGACGGCGGTGATGGCCACGACACCCACGATGTCGTCGGCAGAGCAGCCGCGCGACAGGTCGTTGACCGGCTTGGCGATGCCCTGCAGGATGGGGCCGTAGGCGTCAGCGCCAGCGAAGCGCTGGACCAGCTTGTAGCCGATGTTGCCGGCCTCGAGGTCGGGGAACACGAGCACGTTGGCCTTACCGGCGACGGAGGAGCCGGGAGCCTTGAGCTGGGCGACGGTGGGGACGATAGCGGCATCGAGCTGCAGGTCGCCGTCGATGGCGAGCTCGGGAGCCTTCTCCTTGCAGAACTTCACAGCCTCCTGGACCTTCTTGGCGACCTCGCCACCGGCGGAGCCCATGGTGGAGTAGGAGAGCATGGCCACGTGCGGCTCAACGTTGCCCATGAAGGTGGACCAAGAGTGAGCGGAGGCGATGGCGATCTCGGAGAGCTCGTCAGAAGACGGATTAATGTTGAGGCCGCAGTCGGCGAAGATCAGCGTGCCGTCGGTACCGAACTGCGGGGTGTCGGTGCACATCACGAAGAAGGCCGAGACCAGCTTGGTGCCCGGGGCGGTCTTGAGGATCTGCAGCGCGGGGCGCAGGGTGTCGGCGGTGGAGTGGCAGGCGCCGGAGACCAGGCCGTCGGCGTCGCCCATCTTGACCATCATGGTGCCAAAGTAGGTGGCGTCCATCACCTGGGCGCGAGCCTGCTCGATGGTAACGCCCTTCTTGGCGCGGAGCTCGGCAAACTTCTGCGCGTACTCCTCGTGCTTCTCGGCGTTGCGCGGGTCGATGACGGTGGCGCCGGGAACATCGATCTCGTCGGGGTTGCCCAGGATGACGAGCTTTGCCAGGCCCTCCTCGATGATTTTGTTTGCCGCGACGATGGTACGCGGATCCTCGCCCTCGGGCAGGACGATCGTCTTAAGGTCGGCCTTGGCGGCAGACTTCATACGGTTAAGGAAATCGCTCATGTTACTCCTTACAAGCGTTTAACTAAGCTCCAGGCGCCCGGCTGTTCACGAATAAACCCGCTGCTAGCGGGTTTACCTTTCAATAATGTACGCCGCGGTGCTTGAGCTTTCCTTGTGTGGCAAGCTCATTATAGGACGCATTAGCGCTATAATCGCTCTGATAAATATGTCTCGAAGAATGTTCGAGAAAAGCCCAGCTAACGAGCACGTGGCTTTTGACAAGGAGTATCGATGCAGATTACCTCAGGCCTGCCTGAAGGCTTTAATGCCGGTGCGTACGACATGATCGTTGTCGGCGCCGGTTATGCCGGTGCCGTTTGCGCCCGCCGTCTTGCCGAAACCATCGGCTATCGTGTTGCCGTTTTGGAGCGCCGTAGCCACATTGCGGGCAATGCCTTCGACTGCACTGACGAGGCGGGAATCCTGGTCCACGAGTATGGTCCGCACATCTACCATACCTTTAACGAGCGCGTCCACAATTTCCTGTCGCGCTTTACCAAGTGGACGGACTACCAGCACAAGGTGCTCGCCAACATCAACGGTACCCTAATGCCCGTGCCCTTTAACCATGCGAGCCTTAAGCTTGCCTTTGGCGATGAGCGCGGCGAGGAACTGTACCAAAAGCTCGTGGAGACCTTTGGCAAGGACGTCAAGGTGCCCATTATGGAGCTGCGCAAGAAGAACGACCCGGATCTTGCCGAGGTCGCCGATTATGTCTATGAGAACGTCTTTTTGCATTACACCATGAAGCAGTGGGGCCAGACGCCCGACCAGATCGACCCCTCGATCACCGGCCGCGTCCCCGTCTTTGTGGGCGATGACGATCGCTACTTCCCGCAGGCTCCTTTCCAGGGCATGCCGCAGGACGGCTATACCGCGCTGTTCGAGCATATGCTCGATCACGATTTGATCGACGTATTCTGTGACGTGGACGCCCGTGACCTCTTTGAAATCGACGAGACTACCGTCAAGATCGACGGCAAGGTCTATGGTGGCGAGATCGTCTACACCGGTCCACTCGACGAGCTGTTCAACCTCGACCTGGGCGCGCTGCCGTACCGCACGCTCGATATGAAGTTCGAGACGCTCGATATGGATCAGTTCCAGCCCGTGGGCACCGTCAACTACACCACGAGCGAGGACTACACGCGTATCACCGAGTTCAAGAACATGACCGGTCAGGTCCTGCCCGGCAAGACCACCATCATGAAGGAGTACTCCAAAGCCTATACACCCGGCTCGGGCGAGACGCCGTACTACGCCATTCTTGAGCCCGAGAACCGTGAGCTCTACGAGCGCTATCTTGAGCGTGTCCAGAACCTGACGAACTTCCACCCGGTGGGTCGTCTGGCCGAGTATCGTTACTACGATATGGACGCCGTGACCAATTCCGCCCTCGATCTTTCGGATGAGATTATCGCCTGCCATGCATAAAGTCATAACATTCGGTATTCCCTCGTATAACGCCGCCAAGGACATGGACCATTGCATCACCTCCATCTTGGAGGGGAGCAATTACGCTACCGATATCGAGATTATCGTGGTGGACGACGGATCCAAGGACGAGACGGCCGCCAAGGCCGACGAGTGGGAGGCCCGTTATCCTGGAATCATCCGCGCGGTGCACCAGGAGAATGGCGGCCACGGCATCGCCGTTCTTTCGGGCCTGCGCGAGGCGCAGGGCACCTACTACAAGGTTGTCGACTCGGACGACTGGCTCGACGGTGCGGCGCTTTCGACCATGCTGTCGATTCTGCGTGGCTTTGAGGAGCGCGACCAGCGCGTCGACCTGTTTATCTCGAACTACGTGTACGAGAAGGTTTACGAGGGCACGCATACCGCTATTGGCTACAAGTTTGCCCTGCCGCGCAAAAAGATTTTCTCTTGGGACCAGATCGGGCACTTCCGTCCCGATCAGAACCTGCTTATGCATAGCCTGTGCTATCGCACCGATGTGCTGCGCGAGTCCAATCTACCTATGCCGGCACACACGTTCTACGTGGATAATATCTACGCATACGTGCCGCTGCCGCGCTGCAAGACCATGTACTACGCCGACATCGACCTCTATCGCTACTTTATCGGTCGCGAGGGCCAGAGCGTCAATGAGGCCACGATGGTCAAGCGCCTGGGTCAGCAGTTCCGCGTAACGCGCATCATGATGGAATCGTTCCACCTGTACCAGGACGTTGAGTCCTCGCGTCTGCGTTCGTACATGATGGGCTACTTCACCATGATGATGGCGATTTGCTCGGTGCTTACCAAGCTTTCCGAGGAAGATTGTGCCGATGAGCGCCTGAAGACGCTGTGGAAGGACCTGAAGGAGTACGACGAGCGCATGTATCGTCGCGCTCGCTACGGCGTGGTCGGATTCTTCACCAACCTGCGTGGACGGGCCGGAGACAAAACCACACTCGGCCTATACCATCTTGCCTCAAAGATCTTCAAATTCAACTAACTGTTGAGTAATCGCTGCCGATAGGTTGACTGGGCCCCTTGGCCTTTAGTTTGCTACTGCGAACAGTCCTGCTCGCACGGAAAGCACATTAAGTGCTTTCCGGCTCGTGCGGAACTTGTATCAAACTAAAGGCCAAGGGGCCTTTGCTATAAGAATCGATTGTCGGATTATTTGAATTTGAAGATCTTAGACGCGCGGTACACAGGGGCCTGGGCTGAAAGGGATCTTGTTGAGTAGGTTGCCCGGTGGGGCTTGGTTATGTTTGTCGCGAGTTCCGCACGAGCCGAAGAGCACTTAATGTGCTCTTCGTGCGAGCCAGGACTGTAGAGCAGCAAACATAACCAAGCCCCACCGGGCAACCGGTCGAGTAAGGTTACTTCGCGGCACCCGGGATTCCGTGGGAGGTTTTGGCGGTTTTGGCTCCGTTTACGATGGCGGTTTGCAAAGCCCTTACGGCGAGCATGCCCAACAGGTCCAAGGGAACGGCGGCGCTTGTCTGAGCGTCTAGTTTGCCGCTGGCGAGGGTGTAGATGGTGTCACCGTCGTTCGTGGTGTGCGTGGGGCGGATGGCGTGCGCATAGGCGTCTGCTGCCATCTGGGAGACCTTGGTGGCCTGAGCCTTGGTGAGCTCAACGTTGGTGACGATGCAGCTGATGGTGGTGTTGGTGCGGTCGAGTGGCATTTGCATGGAGCCGGCGGCGGCAAAGGCTGCGAGCTCCATGTCGACGATCTGGTCGCTATCGGCTGCGGCGCGCATGCCAGCGACCCATTCACCGGTGAAGGGGTCGACGATATTGCCGCAGGCGTTGACCGAGACCACGGCACCCACCTTAACAGGGCCGAGTGCCACGGCGGCAGCGCCTAGGCCGGCCTTCATGCAGGTGGCGGGGCCCATGAGCTTGCCCACGGTGGCACCGGTGCCGGCACCTACATTGCCCTGCTCGAGCATGGTGGGGGTGTTGTCGAGCGCCTCGCGCACGGCGGAGATGCCAGCCTCAATGTCGGGGCGTACGGTGGGGTCGCCAAACGCGAGGTCGAAGATGCAGCTAGAGCACACGATGGGCACCTGAGTGGGGCCGACGGGGAGGCCGATGCCGCGGCTCTCGAGCTCGCGGGCGACGCCGCTTGCGGCCTCCAGACCAAAGGCCGATCCACCCGAAAGGCAGACGGCGTGGACCTTGTCCACGGTGTTCTCGGGACGCAGCAGGTCGGTCTCGCGCGATGCCGGTGCACCGCCGCGAACGTCAACACCGCCGGTGGCGCCCTCGGGTGCCACGATTACGGTGCAACCGGTGCCGGCCTCCTCGTCCGTATAGTTGCCAAAGCAAAAGCCATCGACATCGCAAACGTCAATGGCCTCAAGCAGTGTATCCATGTTTTACTCCTATCGGTTTTCCGCCGGGCCTTATGCCCGGTCGGGATCCGTACGGTACGCCAAAATTGTAGGCGCTGGGGGATACCCAGCGCCAGATGCAATTACGATAGTTTTTGAATCGCGCGTGCGACGCGAGCGATGGGCAGGCCCACCACGTTATAGAAGTCGCCCGAAATATCATGCACGAGCATACGCCCGCCGACGCCCTGGATGCCGTAGGCGCCTGCCTTGTCCATGGGCTCGCCCGAGGCGACGTAGCGCTCAATCTGCTCGTCGGTGAGCTCATAGAACGTCACGTCGGTCACATCGACAAACGACAGGCTCTCGGCGGCGTGCGGGGTTGTGGCGTCTCCGGCTCTAACGATACAGACGCCGGTTGCGACCTGGTGTGTGCGCCCCGAGAGCTCGTGGAGCATGGTGCGGGCTTCGTCCTCGTTTGCCGGCTTGCCCAAAAGCTTGCCATCGAAGGTGACGATGGTGTCGGCCGCGACGGTCAGCTCGTTGGGCTCGGCGTGCTCGGCGGCAACGGCGGCAGCCTTGGCGCGAGCTAAGCGCTCGACAAGCGTAAGCGGGGCCTCGTCATCAAAAGGAGTCTCGTCGATGTCGGCGGGAATGACGCGGATGTCATAGCCCGCTTCGCGCATCAACTCGATGCGGCGCGGTGATTGCGAAGCCAAAATCATAGCTGAATGCCCTCGGCAACCTTCTCGACAGCCTTGTCGCCGGCGAGCGTACGCAGCAGCTCAAGCGCAAAGGGGAGCGACTGGGCCATGCCGCTGGCGGTGATGATGTTGCCGTCGTGCGTGACCTTGTCGCCGGTATAGGCATCCTCGGGGAAACTCTTCTCAAAGCCGGGGAAGCACGTGGCGTGGCGTCCCTCGAGCAGGTCAAGCTCGCCCAGGATAAACGGGGCGGCGCAGATGGCGGCAACATGCTTGGTCGCGGCGAACTCGCAGACTACGTCGCAGACGCGCTGGTCGGCGCGCAGGTTGGTGGCGCCGGGCAGACCGCCGGGCAGCACGACGCAGTCATATTCGTCAAAGTTAATCTCGTCAAAGAGTGCGTCGCAGGTTACGGGAATCTGCAGCGAGCTTACGACCTCGCGCGTGGGCATAATCGAGACGAGCGTGGCACGCACGCCGCCGCGACGCATGACATCGACCATGGTCA
>CABRGB010000079.1 GCA_902470345.1 uncultured Collinsella sp. | reverse complement strand
GGTCCTTGCGCTTGCGGTAGGCGTCCTTCTTGATCAGGAAGTACTCCTGCTCGTCGCCCACGGAAGGAACGACCTTCTTGGGGGTCTTACCGAACAGCGCCAAAACGCGCTTAGACTCACGCGAGAGCGCGGTCATGGAACGCAGCAGCGGGGTCTTCTTGTCCAGGGCCTCGCCCGTGTAGGAGCAGAAAGCCGTGGGGATGCACAGGACGTCGTCCTTGATAAAGGCGGGGCTAGTGGGATCCCAAGCGGTGTAGCCACGGGCCTCGAAGGTGGCGCGCAGGCCGCCGTTGGGGAAGCTGGAGGCATCGGGCTCGCCCTGGATGAGGTTCTTGCCCGTAAACTTGGTAATGGCGGTGCCGTCGTGGTTGGGCTCCAGGAAGCTGTCGTGCTTCTCGGAAGTAATGCCCGAAAGCGGCTGGAACCAGTGCGCATAGTGCGTCGCACCCTTGGAGATGGCCCAGACCTTCATGGCATGGGCAACGGCGTTGGCCACATCCAGGTCGAGCGGCTCACCGCCCTCGAGGGTTGCAGCAAGGCGCTTCCAAATGTCCTTGGGGAGGTAGTCCTTCATGACTTCCTCAGAGAACACCATGGTCCCGAAGCGGTCAGTAAGTTCGGCCATACGGAACTCCCTTCGTATCGGCACCGCGTGAGAAGCGGTGTTGATTACTAACGAACGAGTCATAGCTTAGACTCGCCGTGTTTCCGCGACATTACCGTTATGTTGCTGTCGCGAAACCAATCAATGAGGTTACCCTATCGAGGCGGCGTTGCCACCCTCAACAGCCAATCAACTGCATAAATTGCAGACCTCTCCCCATGGTTTAAGGGTAGTCAATTTGAGATGGAGCTCTATTAACTGGTATTTTGCATCAGATACCAGTCTTTATAGTCCGTGCCTAGATTAGCCGCTCTGTTATAGAGAAAGCCGATAGCAAGGCATCTTTGATTGGTATCCCCGAATAACGAGTGAAACTCCACCGTGACACAGTGGTGCTGTAGAATCCTTACAACACATCACACTATTACGTATCTAGAGGAGCACGATATGCGCGTCGACGAGGTTTTTAAGCAGGCAGCATCCCAGGGCACCGCGCCCGTTTCGTTTGAGATGTTCCCGCCCAAGGGCGAGCTCACCCTCGACACGGCTCGCGAAGTGGCAGGCAATCTGTGCAAGCTTTCGCCGAGCTTTGTCTCGGTCACCTGCTCGGCCGGCGGCTCGGGCAACGGTGCCACCACCGCCCCCATCGCGCATATGATTTCGAGCGAATTCGATACGCCCTCGGTAGCGCATCTCACCTGCGTAGGCCGCACCCACGCCGACATCGCCGCCAAGATCGACGAGTATCGCACCGCCGGCGTGGAAAACATCCTGGCCCTGCGTGGCGATCTCCCTGCCGGCGCGACCGAGGACGACAAGCCCGCCTCCGACTACGCCTACGCCCGCGACCTCATCCCCGAGCTCGTCGACGCCGGCTTTTGCGTGGGCGCCGCAGCCTACCCCGAGGGCCACATTGCCTGTGTGGATCTCAACCTCTCGGTCGAACACCTCAAGCAAAAACAGGACGCCGGCGCGAGCTTCTTTGTGACACAGCTCTTCTTTGATAACGAGTGCTTCTACCGTTTTCGCGAGCTTGCCGACAAGGCCGGTATCACCGTGCCCATTACCGCGGGCATCATGCCGTTTATGGGCAAGTCGCAGATCAGCCGCATGGTCTTTATGTGCGGCGCGTCGCTGCCCTCCCCCGTCATCAAGATTCTCGCCAAGTACGAGAACGACCCCGAGAGCCTGCAGGCAGCCGGTGTAGATTATGCCGCCCGCCAGCTTTGCGACCTCAAGGAGCACGGCGCCGACGGCCTGCACCTGTACACTATGAACCGTCCTGCGATCGCCGCGACCATTATGGAGCGCCTGGGGTAATGGAAAAACCGCACATCGATACAACCGCTGTCGAAGTGCCGGCCGACCTTGCGTCGCCGGCGCTTTACCGTGTCGATGCTGCGCACCATCCCCGTGTCGACCGTGCCGAGATGCTGCGGTATCTGGGTTACGGCGGCCAGCAGATTGAACCCGAGCTGTCACGACGTATTGAGCTTGTGGTCGAGCGTCTGGAACTTGACATTGAGCCCCGTGGCGTGCGCCGCGTGTTTGCCGTCGATGCCACGGGCGTGGACGAACAAAGTGAGCCTTGCATTCACTTGGTCGGCACCAACGTTGAGCTGCGAGGTCGCGATATCTATCGACATCTCAAAGATGCCCGCTTTGCCGCGCTCATGGCATGCACCCTCGGCATGGACGCCGAGCGTCGCCTGCGCACCACGGGAGCCCAACATCCCCTGGAGGGCGCCGTGCTCGACGCCGCGTGCTCCGCTTACGTGGAAGCCGCCGTTGAGCAAATGGACCAGCAGGTCAAGACGGACGCCGCCGTTCATGGGCTCGCCGGCAACTGGCGCTTTAGTCCCGGCTACGGCGACTGCCCGCTCTCGGCCCAGCGCTCGATCGTCAATGCGCTCAACGCCACGCGGCTCATCGGCCTGACCGTCACACCCACCAGCCTGCTCATGCCCACCAAAAGCGTGACCGCGGTGATCGGTCTGTTTGACGGCGAGGTCCACGACGCCCAGACCCGCCCCACCTGCAATATCTGCCGCATGCGCGAGAGCTGTCGCTTCCGCGCCGCCCACACCACCTGCTATTCCAGCCATTAGGAGCCCCCGATGTTTACTCCGCTTATCACTCATGATTCTGACGGCACTGCATTGGCGGCACCCGTTGATGCCGCACGTCGCAACGGTGCCACGTACAAGACGCGCACGATCGACGATCTGCGCATTAAGGACGATCGCCTGCGTGCGGCCATCGAGGGCACGGGACACCTGCTGTTCGACGGCGGCATGGGCACCATGTTGCAGGCCGCTGGCATGAAGGCGGGCGCCTTGCCCGAGCTGCTCAACTTTGATGAGCCCCAGGTTATCACCGATATCCAACGTCAATATGTCGAGGCCGGCTGTGACGTGATCACCGCCAACACCTTTGGCGCCAACGCCCACAAGCTCGACGGTGCCGCCACCGTGGCAGATGTCTTTGCCGCGGCCGTCACCTGCGCCCGCGAGGCCGGCGCCCGCTACGTCGCCGGCGATATCGGCCCCATCGGCGCGCTGCTTCGTCCCTTAGGCACCCTCAGCTTCGACGAGGCCTACAACCTTTTTGCCGAGGAAGTGCGCGCCGGCGTCGCCGCGGGCGTGGACCTCTTTATTATCGAAACCATGACCGACCTTGCCGAGATCAAGGCGGCCGTCCTCGCCTGCCGCGAGAACTCCGACCTGCCCGTCTTTGCCACCATGACCTTCGAGGAAGACGGCCGTACCTTCCTGGGAACGAGCCCCGAGGTGGCCGCTATCACGCTCGACGCCATCGGCGCCGACGTTTTGGGCATCAACTGCAGCCAAGGACCGGCCGAGCTACGAGGACTCGCCGCACGTATGCTCACCGTTACCGACAAACCCGTTATGGTGCAGGCCAATGCGGGACTCCCCCATGTGGACGACGACGGCAACACCGTCTTTGATATCCAGGCACCCGAGTACGCCGAGGCCGTCGCCGGCATGATCGCCGACGGCGTGAGCGTCGTGGGCGGCTGCTGCGGCACCACGCCGGCGCACATGGCAGCGCTGCGCACGCTTATCGATAACCACACGCCCAGCCCGCGCCACCGCAAGCCCAGCATGTCGGTCACAAGCGCCCAAACGGTCGTAGACCTTCCCTGCGACGGCCACAAGATCGCCGTCATCGGCGAGCGCATCAACCCCACCGGCAAAAAGCGCCTGCAGCAGGCCCTGCGCGACGGCGATCTGGACTACGTGGTGAGCCAGGGCATCAGCCAGCAGGAGCAGGGCGCCGACATCCTGGACGTCAACGTGGGCCTGCCCGAGATCGACGAGGTCAAGATTATCCAACAGGCGACCGAACAGCTCCAGGGCTCCACGCTCCTGCCGCTGCAGATCGACTCTACCGATCCCGCCGCTGTCGAGGCCGCCGTGCGCCGCTACGCCGGCAAGCCCATCATCAACTCGGTCAATGGCAAGCAGCAGATCATGGATGAGATCTTTCCTCTGGTCGCCCACTACGGCACCAACGTTGTCGGCCTTACGCTCGACGAAGGCGGCATCCCCGATACCGCCGAGGCCCGCTTCGCCATCGCCGAGCGCATCGTGGCCGAGGCTGCCCGCTACGGCATCGGACCGGACCGCATCCTCATCGACTGCCTGGTCATGACCGCCTCGACCAATCAACGCCAGGCCGAGCAGATCCTGCGCGCCATGTCCCTGTGCAAGGAGCGCCTGGGCGTCAAATGCGCGCTCGGCGTGTCGAACATCAGCTTTGGCCTGCCTGCCCGCCCGCTGCTGGGCTCGGTCTTTTTGGCCGCCGCCTTCGGCGCGGGCCTGGACGCCCCCATCATGAACCCGGGTTCCAAGCGCTTTATGGATACCGTCTACAGCTATCGCGTCCTGAGCGTTGAGGACGAGGGCTCGACCGGATACATCGAGCGCTACGCCGGCTGGACCGATCCGTACAAGATCGCCGCAAACCCGGCAGCGGCTCAGGCCGCATCGAGTGATGCCGCGCCTGCTGCTGGCACCGCCGGCACCGACGGCAACGACGACCCGATTCGTCGAATGGTCGTCTCGGGCCGCAAAGGCGAGATCGCTGCCGAGACCGAGCGTCTGCTGGCAGACCACGACGCCATGGACCTCATCAACAATCACTTTATCCCCGCCCTCGACGAGGTCGGAGTCCTCTTTGACCAGGGCAAGTTCTTCTTGCCGCAGCTCATGGCCTCGGCCGAGGCCGCGCGCGTGGGCTTCGACACCATCAAGCGCCTGATGCCCGCCGGCGAGATCGCCGACAAGGGCAAGATCTGCGTGGCCACCGTCAAGGGCGACATCCACGATATTGGCAAGAACATCGTCAAGATGCTGCTCGATAACTACGGCTACACCGTCTTTGACCTAGGCCGCGACGTCGACCCGCAAGAGGTACTCAAGACCGTCAAGGAGCGCGATATCAAACTCGTCGGCCTCTCGGCGCTTATGACCACCACCGTCGTGGCCATGGAAGAGACCATCAAGCTGCTTCATGCCGAGGTGCCGGGCGTCAAGATCATCGTAGGCGGCGCCGTACTCACCCCCGAATACGCCAAGCAAATCGGCGCGGACTACTACGCCAAGGACGCCGCCGAAAGCGCTCGTATCGCCGAAGAGGTCTTTGGGCAGTAACACAACGGAAACAACCGAGCACCAAAACGTGCCGCACGCGCCACTTGGCACGTGCGGCACGTTAGAATAGATAAGACTATGCTCGTTTTGGCAGATAGGAGCGCAAGGATGGCGATCACGCCCGCAGAAATCGCGGAAACCCGCGGCATGGTTGAGGAGCAGAACCTCGACATCAGGACCATCACCATGGGTGTTTCGCTCATGGGTTGCGGTGACGAGAACCTCGACCGCATGTGCACGAAGATCTACGACCACGTGACGCACACGGCTGAGCATCTGGTCGAGACCGCCGAGAACCTCGAGCGCGAGTACGGTATCCCCATCGTCAACAAGCGCGTTTCCGTCACCCCGGTGGCGCAGATCGCCGCATGCTGCAAGGATGAGGACCTCACCCCCATCGCGCATGCCCTCGACCGCGCGGCCGAGACGCTCGGCATCGACTACCTGGGCGGCTTCTCCGCACTCGTCCAGAAGGGCATCGGCGACGCCGACCGCCGCGTCATCCAGTCCATCCCCCAGGCGCTCGCCACCACGAGCCGCGTCTGCTCCAGCGTCAACGTCGCCAGCCTGCGCGCCGGCATCAACATGGACGCTGTGCTCATGGCCGCCCAGACCATCATCGATGCCGCCAAGCTCACGGCCGACCAGGATTCCGTTGGCGCCTCCAAGTTTGTCTGCTTTGCCAACATGGTCGAGGACTCCCCGTTTATGGCGGGCGCCGTCCACGGCGGTGGCGAGGCCGACGCCGTCATCAACGTAGGCGTCTCGGGCCCCGGCGTTATGGCCGCAGCCCTGGAAACGCTGCCCGACTCCGCATCGATGATGGAAGTCGCCGAGAAGATCAAGCAGACCGCCTTTAAGATCACCCGTGCCGGCGAGCTCATGAGCCGCGAGGCCGCCCATCGCCTGGGTGTCGAGAAGGGCATCGTCGACCTGTCGCTGGCCCCCACGCCTGCCATCGGCGACTCCGTTGCCCGCATCCTCGAGATCATCGGTGTTGGCACCTGCGGTGGCCCCGGCACGACCTGCGCGCTCGCCATGCTCAACGATGCCGTCAAGAAGGGCGGCGTCATGGCCAGCTCCAGCGTGGGCGGTCTCTCGGGCGCCTTTATCCCCGTGTCCGAGGACGCCGGCATGATCGCCGCCGTCGAGGCCGGTGCGCTTTCGCTCGAGAAGCTCGAGGCCATGACCTGCGTGTGCTCCGTCGGCCTGGACATGATCGCCATCCCCGGCGACACCCCGGTCGAAACCATCGCCGGCATCATCGCCGACGAGATGGCCATCGGCGTCATCAACAACAAGACCACGGCCGTCCGCGTGATTCC
>CABRGB010000078.1 GCA_902470345.1 uncultured Collinsella sp. | reverse complement strand
ATGGCCTTCTCGTCATCAACTACCAGTATGCGCTCGTTCATGCGTGCTCCTCTCGCGCTCCATTATGCCCGAGGCGGCGCCCGCCACACACAACAAGCGCGGGCGATTAAGTCGACCTTAAGCACCCTTGCGCCCGTTCGAGCACGAATGCGGGCCATGCGCGCACGCAACGATCGTCGTCGCCGGCAAACGATATACTCTAGTGCCAGAAGAGACCATCCCGTCGAAAGCGAAATCTGTGAAGTCCCTCACCTCTTTTGCAAAGCGCTCCGCCCAGCTTGCCGCCGGCTTTGCCTGCGCCATCGCCCTTGTTGCCGGCGTGCCTGCTGTTGCCGGCGCCCAAGTGCTCACGACCGACGACGTCTGCGGCAAGACCGCCGACGTCCGCGGCATCACGACAGAAAACCTGCCCGATATCGAGGCAACGAATGCCCTTGTTATGGGCAAGGACGGCACCGTCTACTATGGACGCGGCGCCGATGAACAGGTCAAGATCGCCTCGATCACCAAGGTCATGACCGCAACCCTGACCGTCGAAAACTGCAAGATGGACGAGAAGGTCACGGTGAGCAACGCTGCCGCCACCGTAGGCAACTCGACTGCCGGACTGCTCGAAGGCGACGAGCTCACCGTGGAGCAGGCACTACGCGGCCTGATGATTCCCTCGGGCAACGACGCCGCCATCGTGCTTGCCGAGCACGTGGGCAAAAAGATCGACCCCAAGACCAAAAACGCCGAGGCAACCTTTGTGAAGGCCATGAACGAGCGCGCCAAAAAGCTCGGCTGCACCGGCACGGTCTTTGAGAACCCTCACGGCCTGGATTTTGACGAGTGGGCCGGCGACATGCACTCGACCGCACATGATGTGGCGCTGATGATGCGGGAGGCTATGAAAAACGACACGTTCCGCGAAGTCGTGGCGAGCGAGGACTCCTGGATCGAGGTCACAGGCGCCGATGGCTCAGACCATTCGCATTCCATGGACACGCACAACGTTTTGCTCGGTCAGGACGGAAACATTGGCGGCAAGACCGGCACCACCGACGACGCGGGCTATTGCTTTACGAGCGCCTACAACCGCGACGGCGACGAGGTCTACACCGTTATTTTGAACTCCACAACCAACGATCAGCGCTTTACCGATACGGCGACCCTTGCCAACTGGTACTACGGTCACAAGGTGACGGTCGCGATCGCCAATACACAGGAGAAGACCGCCAACGGCAACCCGCTTATGGTGCGCATTGGCCAAACCGACTGGACGGATAAGACGATCGATGCCACGCTCGCCGACCCCGCCGCACAGGCAACGGTGTTCTCACTCGCCGGCGAAGTGACCGAAAAGGTTAGCTACGATGACCTTTCGGGCACGGTGCATGTTGGCGATAAGGTGGGCAGCGTTACGCTTAAGCAGGACGGCACCAAGATTGCCATCATGGACCTGGTTGCCGACGAGGAAGGAACGGGGCCCAATCCCATCGAGTGGCTGCTCGTGAAGCTCGACCGCCTGGGCCGCCGCATCGACAACCGCCCGCTCACAGCCGAAAGCGAGACCGTAGCCAAGGCTCCTGAGGTGTAGGGCCAAAGCGTTATCACATCGAACCAAATGAGGCGTCCAACGGAGCGCCTCATTTTTTTGAGGGTTCGAATCCCCAGCTAACGTTCTTCTAATTAAAAAAAGGGCCCCAAATGGAACCCTTCTTTCATGTCATACTGGCGGAGAGCTGGGGATATCCGGGCATGCTGCGCATGCCCTCCGGCTTCAAAGCCTGGCGGCTTTTCGCCCACGGGCTACAAACGCTTTCGCGTTTGCTTAACGCCCGTGCCCTCTCGGGTTCGAATCCCCAGCTAACGTGGTTCAACTAAAAAAGGGTCCCTTTTGGAACCCTTCTTTAAAGTCTTACTGGCGGAGAGCTGGGGATTCGAACCCCAGATGCCCTTTTGGGGCATACTCGCTTAGCAGGCGAGCACCTTCGGCCTCTCGGTCAGCTCTCCGTAACAGCCGTTCTATAGTAACCAAACAGTCGAGGATGGGCAAGAGGGAATTTGGAGCGATTCCATTTTTACCTTTCCCGTACCGCCTCCAACAAATAGTCGCGCATATACGGAATTGCAAACGAAACACAGCCGTAGCCAGCAGGCTCAATCAGTCCCGTATCGATCAAACGTTTGCGATACGACCCGACTTTATTCGCCGGCAATCCCATCTTTTTGGCAATATCACCGTTCGTAATCTCGCCGCCTTCGCATTGCGCCATCGCCGCGAGATATTGAAACTGCCGCTCCGACACCCTGCGCAGCGCGGGGGCAATCACCATGGCATTGAAACTATCAAGAGCCGCCTGGACACCCTTGCGAGCCGCCTCTTCACTCACGCTCTCCGACCCGCTGCGCGCAGCAACCTGCCAAGCGTAATATCCGACCAACTGGACCATAAAGGGATAGCCTGCCGAAGCCTTTGTCAAAAGCTCAGCAACGCCTTCGTCGAGTTCCTTGCCCGCACGCCTCATCGTATCCTCAAACGATCCGCCGACTTCAAAATCTGAAAGCCGCGTGAGTTCGATATGCTTCGCCCTCTGAAGGAACGTCAACGTATCATCCACCACCACGCCATCCACAGAGGTTGGCAAACCAGCGAATGCAAAGGCGACATTCGCCCCTTGGCGAATCAAGAGCTGCATTTCATTACCCAGCTCGCGCATTTCCTCAGTTGAGGCGTCCTGAATCTCATCGAGTGTGATGAGCAAACCACCTCGCTTCGCGGCATCGTACATCGCCTCGCCCAGATGAGAGGCTGACTTCGACAGCTCCACGGAGCCAAGGCTGACTCCTAAAATCGATGGGGAAATCGACATTGATGCAAGACGAACATTTCGCTGCAGAGCCTCGAGAATTCTGTCGCAAAAACCGGCATTTGAGGCGACGTCGACAACCTCGAATCCTTTTTTGCGCGCAAGATCGCCCAATGCGTTGAGGAGCACCGTTTTACCCGTGCCTCGGACACCCGAGATGCGCATGAGTCGATCGGGGGCACCAGGGCCATTCTCAAGAGCCTCGTCAAAGTCATCCAAAACAGCGTCGCGTCCGATAAGCTCAGGTGGATTCATGCCCGCTGTTGGCTTAAAGGGATTAATAGCTTTTGACATTCGACCTCCTCTGCCAGTTTTAACAACTTTAACAAAGTTTAGCAACTTTAGCAGAGTTTAACAGGTTTAGCAGGCTCGGCGGCTTTATGCCTTACCGATTCTGTCGGGTCCTCCCGCCCGCGCCGATACAAATAGCGCGGTGCGGCCCCTCTATACCGCCCCTACCCCAGCGAGCGGTTGAGGGAGCCGAGCTCATCGTTGCCCATGGTGCGCCACATTTGATAGATACAGCCGCGCGCCAAGAAAAAGAAACCGTTATCGACGAGTTGCACGGCGGCATCCGCGAGTTGATTGGTCACGGCGGGCACCGGCGGCAGCTCAAGACCTGCCTTGCGGATGGTCTCGACAGCCTCCTCAAACGTGGGCGGTTTGATGACGCCCATCTCGTTCATAAGGCCCTGCATTTCCTCCTGCGCACTGCCACCCGACTCCTCGCCGCGCGGCACCAGGCGATAACATGCCAGCGCCAGCTCGAGCTGGTCGCAGTTCCAGTAGGCGAATGCCAGGCGATAGAACAGGTAACCGATTGAAGTTCGGTCGCTGGCGATGCGCAGGCCGTGGCGCGCCACCTCGATAATCTCGTCATAGCGCTCCAGACGTGCCAGCACGTTGATCAGGGCAAAGTGAGACTGCATAGACGAGCGTGCCAAATCGTAGAGACGACGCGCCTCGGGCAGCGCACGCTCAAAGTCCTCTTGTTCGGCGTAAAAGCTGCAAATCTCGTGCTGGGCAAAATACAGCGCATCGGGAGCGCGAAGGATACGCACGGAACGGTCCTCCTCCATCACCGGCAGCACCATGCGCACCAGCTGGTTATCGCAGAACTGGGTCTGCACCGGGCCCGTCGCCAAAAGCTCAGCAACAGTACACTTGGCTTCCAGCTCCTCGACAAGGCGAGAAAAGCCCTCGAAAGCACCGGCTCGGTCAACTTTGGATTGCTCGCGCAGCTCGACGACACGGGCGACATACGGATCGTTGTCCTCCTCCATGACCTCAAGCTCGTCAGCCGTATCAGCGAGCAGCAAATCGCGAAGCGCAGGCGGCAATGGACGATGGTCATCGCGTGGTCGGGCGTGAACCTCTGCAGGCTCAATCATGTCCGGCGCATCTGCCTCATATGCCTCGAGCAAATGCTTGCAGGGCATGTCGTCCATATCCATGCTCTCAAGATCCTTGGCGACAGAAACGCAATCAGCCAGATAGGCCGCACGGCCAAAGGAATACGTTTCGACAACGCGCTCGCCCTGCTCGCCGTCGGGAACCGCAATCTGCACGTAGCAGCGCGTGATGCGAGTGCCCGAAGCAAAGCAAGCCGCCGCGAGTGTAAGCGCAATACGCGCATCGTGCTCAGTGGCCCATGCCGCGCGCTTAGGCTCATCCACCTCGCGCCAGGCGTCATCTTGAGCATCGTATTCGCGCTGCGGCATAGCATCGACAACCGTGCGGCCAAATCGCACCAGCATGATGCCTTCGGCGACGTTCGCTCGATAGGTGTAATCGAGACGCGTGACCACGTTGAGCGCTTCTACGATACGTGCAAAGCGGGTGCGAACGTCCCACTCGCCACCCGGCTGGCACGCAACCGTCCCCGGCTTGGCCCACGGGTTGTCATTCGACAGCGTTTCGAGCAAGCGAGGAACGTCGTTTGTCGTCTTGCTGATATGCCAGAGGTCAAAGAGCGAGCAGCCCTCAAAGCTTGGCGACGAGGCAACGGGGCCCAACCCTGCTCCAATACGCTCAAGGATGCCCGATAGGCGGTTCAGGCGGCACTCGACGGCAAGCAGGGTATCGATCTCGTCCTGGTCCAGCAGGCTACGGTCAAAATTGAGATAGAAGAGCCTCGAGCGATCGATGCGCGCCAGGCTCATTTCGGTTTTAGCCGCTATGGTGCGCAGGCGAGGCAGATTAACTTCGCCCATCAAAGCGGCGGCATAGCGCTCGATGCCACTTGGATTATCTGTATGGTCAATGCGGTAGAGCAGCGTTTCGATTGCATCGGGCAGCGGCGTGGAATCAAAACCCAGCAGCACCTCAACCGGCTCGGGGAGTTTTACAAGCTTGATCTTGTCGACGGCATTTTTCATGCCCTCGTCGAGGCCGTCACCGTCTGCCTTGGTTGCGACGGCGTTTTCGGAATCGGCAAATATTACGTAACGCAAGAACATCGAGGCCATGAACTCGCCGTAGCGAAGGCTGCGCGTCGAATTCCACGTCTCGCGATCGGATTGTTCGCGCATGGGGCCTTCGGGAGAGCCGATGACTCGCGCCCGGGAACGCATCGTCCCATCGGCGCCCCTGACCGCAATCTCACCGATGCTGGAATCGGACTCGTCAAGAATCAGTTGCATGTCGGGATCGTCGGGCAGCGATACCTCGTTAACGGGACGGTCCACCTTATAGACCTCACCCGAAACGCTCACGTAGCCCAAAAGCGACACATGGCTTTTGCCGACGAATTCGACGACATAGCATGATTCATGCACGTCCTCGCCAAAGAGCTTCCAAACCACGCCATACGAGCGTCCCGCAGGCTGCTCGGGCATGGCCGGAAAGCGCTTTTTGGAATCGAGAAACCTGAGCTTGTATGTCGGACGCTCTGCCACGAAATATCACCCTGATCGGTCGTCTAAAGAAAGAGCGCGCCACGGGCTCACCGAGGCGCATACTCGAAATCTTACACGAGTCGATGAGAAATAGTCCCCTTCGACCGAGGTTCGAATCCATGCGGTGTTTACGCAAAAGAAAAGCCCCCGTTGCCGGAGGCTTTCAATTTCAATTGGTGCGGCGTATAGGATTCCGCGTATCCGCTTCGCGGATCCGCACCGGCTTCGCCCGCCTGCCGGCGGACTCGCCCGCGGGCTAAAAACGCTCCGCGTTTTCTTGACGCCCGCGCCTCGACCGAGGTTCGAATCCATGCGGTGCCGGCGTAAAAGAAAAGCCCCCGTTGCCGGAGGCTTTAAGTTCGATTGGTGCGGCGTATAGGATTCGAACCTATGACGTTCTGATTCGTAGTCAGACCCTCTATCCAGCTGAGGTAACGCCGCGACTTGTTGATTATTATGCACATGGACTGAATATAGGTCAAGCGTTTTTTCAAAAAAAGTTATCGAATTTGATTTTTACTCATTTGGAGGGCTTGGCACGATCTTCGGTGCATCGCGATATAAGAAAAGCCCCCGTTTCCGGAGGCTTAAAACTCAATTGGTGCGGCGTATAGGATTCCGCGCATCCGCTGCGCGGATCCGCACCGGCTTCGCCCGCCTGCCGGCGGACTCGCCCGCTCGCTAAAAACGCTCCGCGTTTTCTTGACGCCCGCGCCTCGACCGAGGTTCGAATCCATGCGGTGCCGGCATAAAAGAAAAGCCCCCGTTGCCGGAGGCTTTCAATTTCAATTGGTGCGGCGTATAGGATTCGAACCTATGACGTTCTGATTCGTAGTCAGACCCTCTATCCAGCTGAGGTAACGCCGCAACGCACGGATTATTATGCACGCGAGCCCCCGATGGGTCAAGCGACAATTTGGAAAATTTTTACGAAGCGCTGATTAAGTTGTCATGCTGATCCGCACCGGCTTCGCCCGCCTGCCGGCGGACTCGCCCGCTCGCTAAAAACGCTCCGCGTTTTCTTGACGCCCGCGCCTCGACCGAGGTTCGAATCC
>CABRGB010000077.1 GCA_902470345.1 uncultured Collinsella sp. | reverse complement strand
GGTGGGCCGTCAGGGGTTCGAACCCTGGACCTTGGGATTAAAAGTCCCCTGCTCTGCCAGCTGAGCTAACGGCCCGCGGGTGGCATTGTACCACGGTCTGGGACTATTCCCAACTCCATTGGCCGTTCTGGAAAATCACAACTTCACGTCCATCAGGCGTAATGCCCGTAATATCGATGTCGTCCGTGCCGATCATAAAATCGACGTGCGTGCTCGAAACGTTAACGCCATGCTCCAGGAGCTCTTCCTTGGACATGTCGTACCCACCCTCGATGCATTCGGGGAAACCGACACCTAGCGCGAGATGGCAGCTAGCGTTCTCGTCATAGAGCGTGTCATAGAACAGAACGCCGCTTTCGCGGATCGGAGTGTTCTTGGAAATGAGCGCGACCTCGCCCAGATGAGCGGCACCTTCATCGGTGTCAATAATGCTCGCAAGCGTCGCCTTGCCCACACGGGCATCGTAGTCCACTACGCGGCCGGCCCTGAACTTAATCCAAAAATCGTCAACCTTGTTACCGTGGTGAATGAGCGGCATAGCCGAATACACGATACCGTCGGCACGCATACGATCAGGCGAGGTGAAGACTTCCTCGGTGGGAATGTTGGGGAAGAAGGGGTGCCCATCGGGCGTCTTACCCTTGCCGCCGGCCCACTCGTGACCCTTCGTCATACCAATCGTCAGATCGGTTCCATTTGCCGAGGTGTAATGCAGGCGGTCAAAACGATTGTCGTTCAGGAAGCGCAAGTTCTTTTCGAACGCCGCGTCATGAAGCTCCCAGTCGCTCTCCGGGTCCTGGCCATCGGCACGAGCGGTGTGCAGAATCGCATTCCACAGCTTATAGATTGCAACCTCGTCGGCGTCTCCCGGGAACACCTCGTGTGCCCAAGCCACGACCGGAGCGCCGGCGATGCACCACGGATTGATGTTGTAATCCAGTCCACGGCGGAAAACCTTGCACTGCGTATTCCTCGCCTTGGATGCCGCGGCCGGCTTGGCTGGATCGATGCCCTTGAGGGCCGCAGGATCCGCACCCTCGATAAAGATAAAGCAGGCACCGTCCTGGGCCAGGGAATCCAGTTGCAGGCGCTTCCACTCGGGCGTCTGCTCAAAATAGCTTTTATCGACATGCTCGTACGTGAGCCTCGTCACGGCATCGTCAGCCCAAACAACCGTCACGTGACCAGCGCCGGCGGCATAAGCCTCCGCGACCACCACGCGGGCAAAAGGCGCGCACTCGACCGGAGACTGAACGACAACCTCCTGGCCGGGTTTGACGTTTACGCCCTTGCAGACGACCAGGCGCGCGTAGTTTTTAATCTTGGGCTCCAGGGCCTTCATGCCCTCCAGAGCCTCTTCGACCGTCAGGGCAGCCCGAATCATGTGCCACTCCATCTATCTATAGAACAGTAAAAAGGCGCGACGCAAAAACGACGCGCCTTATATCTTAGCGATAAGTATGAATGCAAACGCTACTTCTTCTTGGAGTCCTTCTTGTCCTCCTCGGCAGCCGCACGCTCAATAAGAGCGTTAAGCTTGTTCTCGGACATGCCCTCGGCCTGCGCGCGGTACATGTTGCGCAGGGGACGAATACGAGCGAAGTCGTAGATAAAATCACCCAGAATGATGACATAGGACAAAACGATGCCGACCATCTGGACGGGACTGGACACCGTACCGCCGGGAGCGAAGTAGAGCGAAGCCCAAATTGCCACGACGAGTACCATGCCGATGGCGAGCACGGCCCACCAGATACGACGGCGCTTGGTGTAGTCCTCATCCTGCTTGAGGAGGATATTCGACACCGTGTAGATACGATCCTCACGAGCACGCTGCTTCGCCTTGCGGGCGCGCTTCTCCTCCTTGGAAAGACCTTCCAGGTTTTCACCCTTCTCGAGCTCTTTGCGGCGTGCCTTAGACGAAGCCGGCACGACGCGAACGGAGCTCGCTGCCTGGCGGGCGGGTTTAGCAGATGCGGCGGACTTGCGCGCAACCCCGGTAACTTCGTGGGATTGCGTACGCTTGTTCGTGGCGCTACGGGTACTCACTTATGCGTTCTCCTTCATGCTTGTGAACTGGGAGCCCGTGATGATCTGGAAGGCCTCGCGATAGCGCTCGGACGTGCCATCGATGACCTCGGCGGGCAGGTGAGGGGTCTCCCCCGTCATATCCCAGTTGGCTTTGAGCCAATTGCGGACGAATTGTTTGTCGTAGCTAGGCTGAATCTTGCCCTCCTCGTAGCTGGCAGCAGGCCAGAAACGGCTGGAGTCGGGCGTGAGACACTCGTCGATCAGCGTGACCTTGCCATCGATGACACCAAACTCGAACTTGGTATCGGCGATGATGATGCCACGGGTCGCGGCGTACTCGGCAGCGGCCTTGTAGATCTTGAGGGACAGGTCGCGAATCTGCGTGGCGATGTCCTCACCCACGATCTCGCAGCAACGCTCGAACGAAATGTTCTCGTCGTGGTCGCCGATCTCGGCCTTCGTGGACGGCGTGAACAGCGGCTTGGGGAGCTTGGAGGCCTCGGTCAGACCCTCGGGCAGCTGAATGCCGCAGACGGTGCCGTTCTCGTCATAGGTCTTCTTGCCCGAACCGGTCAGATAACCGCGGACGATGCACTCGACAGGAATCGTCTGGGCCTTCTTGACCAGCATGGCGCGGCCTGCGAGGTAGTCACGATACTCGGCAAACTCCTCGGGGAAATCCGCCGGGTCGATGGAGACGAGGTGGTTGGGAACGATGTCGGCAAACTTATCGAACCAGAATGCCGAGATGCGGTTGAGCACCTCTCCCTTAAACGGAATCTCGTCGGGGAGAATAAAGTCGAACGCAGAAATGCGGTCGGTGGCGACCATCAGCAGGTTTTCACCGGCATCGTAGATATCACGAACCTTGCCACGGGAATCCGGACGACGCTCCATCGTTGTCACGTGAGTCACTCCTTACCAAAATACGACAGTAATGCGGGTTCTTTCCCGCACGTTTTCGCAAACTCGGAGCGGCAGGGACGAAACCCCTCCTTCACCGAATAGCGAAAAGCTAGTGCTCCATTGTAGTAGATGCCGCGTCCGCCGTGTGCTCGCGAGGCAGATGAATCGTAAAAGTCGTACCCTTTCCAAGCTCCGACTCCACGGATATGTAGCCGTGATGACGCTCGACAATCTGCTTGGTCACGGCGAGGCCCACGCCCAGGCCACCCGCCTCGCGGGCGCGACTGGCGTCGGCACGCCAAAAACGACCGAAGATGCGCGACAAATCATCCTTGGCGATACCGATGCCCGTATCCGAAACCGCGATATCGACGTGCTTGCGGTCGCTGAGCACCGACACCACGACCCAACCCCCCTCGGGGGTATAGCGCATGGCGTTACTCAAGAGGTTGATGACGCATTGCGTGATCATGTCGGGATCTGCCTCGACAACGTCATCGTGACCCTGCGTCTCATCTGCAAAGCGCAAACGCAGGTCACGGTCGGCAAAAAGGCGCTCCTGGCCGTTCACAATCGATCGTACGAACGGAACCATGTCCACCGGTTCCAGGTTGAGCGGCGCGGTGCTGTTTTCCATGCGCGACAGATCGAGCATCTGCTGCACCAGACGGGCCAGACGACGCGTCTCGGATGCGACTGTCTCCAGGTGTTCGTCGTCGGTGGGATACACACCGTCTTGCATGGCCTCGACCGTCGCAAGCATGGCCATGAGCGGCGTGCGCAGCTCGTGGGCAACATCAGAGGTCAGGCGCTTCTCGTGCTTCATGTCCTTCTCGAGTGAGGTGGCCATCTCGTCGAAGGTCTCGCCCAGCTGATCGATCTCATCATCGCCGCGCAAGCCCGTACGAGCGGACAGGTCTCCATCGCGAATCTGCTTGGCGGTGCTGGTAATACGATGAATCGGCTTGGTGAGCATGCGCGACATGAGCGCTCCGATAACGACCGAGATGCAGACGGCCACAACCGCGGCAAGGGCCATGGCGTTAAAGGTCTTCTCTCTGAATGCCGAGTCTGCCCTGGTGAGCAGGGCATCGGAGCCAACCGCCCACAATTTGACCTGACCCACGTGCTCGCCGGAGGACGTCACGATCTCAACGTTGGCAACACTATTGGAATCGGTGGGAGCAGACGAGACTGGGCTGTGCGATGCCCTCTTTCCGCTCGCATCGTCGGTCGTCGCCTGATTTTCGCGCACATCGGCAGTAGCGCTTGCCGAGGGCCACGAGTCGTCGTAGACGATGACGCCCTTTTTATTGACGACCTGCATACCAAGATCGTCGGACACCAAACTCGATGTCGCGACCGTACGCAGCTCCCCCGCAGTCCAAGAACCGTTTTCCTCATATGACGTTGCCAACTTTTCGGCAGCGGAATTGGCGATTTCGACAATATTGGAGCGCGTGTAATCCGTAAAAACCGTGCCCCATACAACGGAGACTACGCCCACCAATACCAATACCGTCATGAGCGATGTCAGGGCAAAAGCCAGGGCCATGCGCGAGGGATAGCTCATCGTTGGCCGTGAATCGGAACGAGGCGTGTTCCAACTAGCCTTGGAACCCGCCTCGTTCTCCTGCTTATGCTTTTGCCCGATTTCAAAGCGCGCAGGTGTCATATGTGATTTCCTTTATTTCTCGTCCGACTTATCGGTCTTGGTCGGAGCCTCGAAGCGGTAGCCGACACCGTGGACGGTGTAGAGCCACTTGGGCTTCTTGGGGTCGTCGCCCAGCTTGGCGCGAAGGTTCTTCACGTGGCTGTCGATAGTGCGCTCGTAACCCTCAAAGTCGTAGCCGAGCACCTTCTCGACCAGCTCCATGCGGTTGTAGACGCGGCCGGGGTGACGGGCAAGCGTGGTGAGCAGCTTGAACTCGGAAGCCGTCAGGTCGACTTCCTTGCCCTCGACCAAAATCTTGTGGCCCGAGATGTCAATGACCAGATCGCCAAAGTCGAGCACCTCGACGGCCGGCTCATCGGCCTGGTGGGCACGGCGGAACAAGGCGCGCACGCGCGCGACAAGCTCGCGCGGCGAGAACGGCTTGATCAGGTAGTCGTCGGCACCGAGCTCGAGACCGATAATACGGTCCTCGATCTCGCCCTTGGCCGTCAGCATAATGATGGGGACATCCGAGGTGTCGCGAATGGTGCGGCAAACGCGCTCGCCGGGAATCTTAGGGAGCATGAGGTCGAGCACGACCAGGTCGAACTGATGCTTCTCGAACTCCTCGATAGCGGACTGGCCGTCGCCCACGCCCACAACCCAATAGCCCTCGCGCTCGAGATAGGCAGCGACAGCGTCACGGATTGCCTTCTCATCCTCGACCAGCAGAATCTTTTTTGCATCTGAAGCCATAACACGGCCCCCCTGTCTCAATTAGCTAAGAACAAGCTCATTTTAACGCACCTGAGCCCACCGGGTATCGCATGGGTGCGATAGCTCGGCGGGCGGTACTCATAGTCACAACGCGCTTATTCCCCTGTCGACGCCTTTTTAACCCCTCGGAGACTAAAGAGAGAACAAGCGAGCGGTAACCGTCTCGGGAATCCCCTGACTGTTACGCACCGTTGCGTACGTTAAGAACGAGTTCGATTTACCCGCCGTAGCAGGATAATCGCCATACTCCAAGGCTCGGTCGGGCGACAGAAGCGAGCCGTAGGTCTTAGCCGAAGTGTCAATCAAAAAATGCGACGCCTGAACTTTAACCAGGTATTTATTTTTCCTTCCCGCGGCGCACGCGAGCGGCTCACGCGAAAGGAAGAGGTACGGCCCGCCCTCGCTACCGATATAGGTGCCCATATTGCCCAGGCTACCCACACCGCTATACGTCGCCTCGATGGAGAACACGAAGGTGTCGCCCATATACACGGCCTCGAAAGGCGAAACCGACGAAGGCAGCACCAGCTGAGCTCGCTTCGTGTTGTTGCCGTCAGTCAGGTCGATCGCCGTCATACCGTAATAGACGCCCTCATCATTGTGCACGCGGGGCGAGATGGTCAGGATGCCGTCGCTCACACGCGGGGCGGATGCGAAACGGCCCGTCGACTTCCAAATAGTCTCAGGCTTGGACTCGCTGGGCGACTGACGGTAGCAGTACGAATCGTTACTCGTCTTGGTGCCGCCGGACGAAGGCATCTTATACCAGATGACCGACGACCCATACGCTGTGAAGAGCGGCGGATCGTAGTTTTCGCCACCGCGGTCGAGCTCGACAGCGTTGCCGGTAAGGGAGGAGCCTGCAAGGTTTTGCGCATAGAGTTTCCAGGACGCATTGGCAAAGTTCATCTCGACCCACGCGAACACGCCATCACCCGCGCGAACGTCATAAAACGCATAACCGGTTCCCTCAATGGGATCCTCAATAAGTGTGGTAAGCGAGCCATCGCCCAGGTTGAGCACACCAAGCGTATTGGCATGCAGGGCAGAAGCAGGCGCCATCATCGCGGCAGCGTAGTCGCCATCGCAGTAGTACAGCAGCGTGCCCAGCGGCAGCGTCCACGAGGCCGCGGGCTCAAGATCGATATCGACAGCTTCGTAGTCATCAGTGATCGAGACAATCTTCGAATCGTCCTTGATAACCTGCGGCTCGCCAGCGGTGTCATCACTCGTGCCCGTTTTTTTCGAGCAACCGGCAAGCACCGTGGCAGCGCCCGCGGCAGCCCCACCGAGCACAAAGCCGCGACGCGTTATTCCATTCTTAAAGCGATCAGCGATGCTCATTAGGCGATCTCTGCGCGAGCGGCCTCGATAGCGCGCGTAAGCTGATCGGCGCAAGAGGTCTTTTTCATACCGCAGGTATTACCGGCGAGAACCTCGATTACGCGATCGGC
>CABRGB010000076.1 GCA_902470345.1 uncultured Collinsella sp. | reverse complement strand
AATGGTGCGGGCGAAAGGACTTGAACCTTCATGGGGTTGCCCCCATACGGACCTGAACCGTACGCGTCTGCCAATTCCGCCACGCCCGCGTGCAGGAATTAGAATAACGGAGCGCCACCGCGAACGCAAGAACTATTTTTGAAAAAGTTTGCAGGCATTTTCCCAGGCAGCTCGAGCGATTGCTTCAGCGTCCTCGCCGGTACGATCGACGCGGTCGTTGACCAGCGCGTTTGCTGTGATGGAAATCATTGCAGGCTCGCATTCAAGACCGCGAATGGGCTCCGGCGCCATATAGGGACAATCCGTCTCGAACAAAATACGGTCGAGCGGGGTCGCCGCAAATGCCTCGCGCACGTCGTCGTTGCGCTTAAAGGTAGCCGCGCCGCCATAGGCGATGTAACAACCCAAATCCACAAAGCGCTCCATCGTGGCTCGGTCCTCGCCAAAGCAGTGCAGTACGCAACCGGCCTGGGGCACGCCGACCTCGCGCAACACGTTGTAGGCGTCCACATGCGAGGTGCGCTCCTCGTCCGTATCCTCATGACGCAGATGCAGCTCTACCGGCACATTACGGCGTACGGCGACCTCGAGTTGGCGCGCCATACAGTCGATCTGCACGTCGTGAGGCGCCGGCGCGATATCGTCGTCATAGTCCATGTGGTAGTCCAGGCCGATTTCGCCAATACCGGCGCATAAGTGATCATCGAGTGCGGCAACGACCTGTGCGTGAACGTCGTCGGTATAGTCCGGTGCGCCATACGGATGCACGCCGGCAAGATACTTGATCTGCGGGATATCCCGCATCGGCAGGATCTCGCGAACCAGCCAGTCACTATAGTCCGCCACGCTGCGCTTATCGGCAATGGGGTCGAAGACCGTCACCAACAGGTCGACGCCCGCGGCTTTGGCGCGCTCAAGCGTCTCGGGCACTTCCTTGCTCCAAAATGAGAGCAGGTGCGCATGCGTATCGGCAAGCGGCGCCAGCGGCACCGGGCAGGCCACCGTTTTCTTCTTCTTGGTAAACGTCACGAGTTCGACATTAGGCGTCATAGATTAGCTCCTGAGCCAAGCGGACAAAGGCAGCGACGTCGAGCGTCTCGGCGCGCGTGGTAGGTGCGATACCGCAGGCCTCAAAGGCGGCGTCGAGCGCGTCCTTGGCAAAGCCGTTGGCACTCATGGAGTTGCGGATCGTCTTGCGGCGCTGAGCAAACGCGGCATCGATCACACGGGCCACAAACTCGCGGTCGATGCCCTCGGGCACCACGCCGTCAACGCGATCGATACGCACTACGGCAGAATCCACATGCGGCGCTGGCATAAAGCAGCGCGGCGGCACCTCAAAGCGCCCCGTCACCTGTGCATACAGGCCGAGCTTTGCCGTGTAGCCGCCATAGGTCTTGTTGCCCGGCGTTGCGCCAATACGATCTGCAACTTCCTTTTGCACCATGACGACAGCGCGCTTAAGCGCGGGCATCGTCTGGAAGAACTGAAGGATGATCGTCGCCGCCACGTTATAGGGCAGGTTCGCGACAAATACCGTCGGTTTACCGCCCGCAGCCTGTTCAATCTGTTCCGACGTCACCTTGAGCGCGTCGCCCATGATAAAGCGGAAGTTGGCGTAGTCGGCGGCGTGGGCGTCGAGCACCGGCTCAAGCTCGGGATCGGCCTCAATCGACGTAACGCACGCCGCCTCCTGCAGCAGGGCCAACGTCAGCGTACCGCAACCCGGGCCGACCTCGAGCACGCGCTCATCGCCCGTAAGCTGAGCGAGCTCACAGATACGTTCGATCACATGGTTATCGATCAGAAAGTTTTGGCCCAGGCGATGCTTGGTCGCAAGGCCAAACTCCTCTAGCAGCTCCCTAGTTGCCGTGGGGTTTGCCAAAGGCGAAGTTGTCATGGTTGCCTCCTTAACATGGTGGCTGCATCGTAAAGCAAAAGGGCATGGACCGTTGCGGCCATGCCCTTACATCTAAACAGCAAATTGCCGATATGGCGCGCAGCGGCTTAGCCCAAACGCGGGAACAGCGGCTCGCCCTTCTCGACGGGCTGACCACCGGCAAGCAGGCCCCAAGCGCAAATGCCCTTGAGGTCGTCGCTCGCGGCCTCGTCCTCGCAGGACAGGCGGCGCAGGGCCTCGGCAGAAGTCTGGGGCATGAGCGGCATCAGCAGGTGAGCGGCGATGCGGATGGCCTCGAGCAGGTTGTAGATCACAAATGCCAGCTCGTCAGCCTTGGCCTCGTCCTTGGCAAGCGCCCAAGGCTCGGAGTCCTCGATGTAGTGGTTGGCGGCATGGATGAGCTCCATGACCTCGTCCTTAGCTCCACCGTAATCGAGCACGTCCATCTTGGCCATGTAGCGATCGACCAGGCCATCGGCAATCTTTGCCAGCGGGTTGTCGAACGCATCGAACGATGCGGGCTTGGCGGGCGCGCAACCGTCGAAGTACTTGCCGCTCATGTTGAGCGAACGCGAGATGAGGTTGCCCCAACTGTTGGCCAGGTCGGCGTTGTAGACCTGCTCCATGCGATCGAAGCTGATGGCGCCGTCGGTGCCGGGCACCACGTCGGTCATAAAGTAATAGCGATAGCCCTCAACGCCCAGCATGTCGATAACGTCCTGCGGAGCGATGGCGTTGCCGCGGCTCTTGGACATCTTCTCGGCCTTGCCGGTCTCGGCGTTGCGCACGGTCAGGAAGCCGTGGGCAAAGACGTGCTCGGGCAGGGCTTCACCGATGGCCATGAGCATGGCGGGCCAAATGACGCAGTGGAAGCGGATGATGTCCTTGCCCACGATGTGGAACTGCGCGGGCCAGCGATAGGCCAGCTCGGCACGCGCCTCGTCGGTGTCGACACCGTAGCCGACGGCCGTCATATAGTTGAGCAGCGCATCGAACCACACGTAGGTCACGTGGCCCTCGTCAAACGGGACCTGAATGCCCCAGTCAAAGCTCGTGCGGCTCACGGAAAGGTCGTTAAGGCCGCCTTCGACAAAGCTGCGCACCTCGTTCATGCGGAACGCGGGCTCGACAAAGTCGGGGTGCTCGTCATAGAGCTTGAGCAGCTTGTCCTGGAACGCAGAGAGCTTAAAGAAGTAGGACTCCTCCTGCACGCGCTCGAGCGGACGGTGGCAGTCGGGGCACAGATGTTGGCCGACGCTGCCGTACTCCTCGTCGCCCTTCTGGACCTGCGTATCGGTAAAGTAGGTCTCGTCGGGCACGCAGTACCAGCCGTCGTAGCTGCCCTTATACAGGTAGCCGGACTCCTTCATGCGCTCCCACAGATACTGCACCGCATGATGCTGGCGCGGCTCGGTGGTGCGGATGAAGTCGTCGTTGGAGATCTCGAGCTTGCTCCACAGCTCCTTGAAGTGCGGAGCCTGGCTGTCGGTCCACTCCTGCGGCGTCATGTTGTGCTTGGCTGCAGCCTCGGCGACCTTCTCGCCATGCTCGTCCATGCCAGTCAGGAACTTGACGTTATAGCCGGCGGAGCGACGATAGCGAGCCTGGACGTCGGCGATGATGGTGGAATAAGCCGTGCCCAGATGCGGATCGGCGTTGACGTAGTAGATGGGCGTCGTGATAAAGAACGAAGGCTTGCTTTGATCCATGGGGTTTGTCCTCCAGAAAAACGTTGCATACAGGGGATGATTCTAGCGCAAGGGCTGGATATCCTCCATCTATTGCATATCGAGCACCATGGCATAGACATCGCGCTTGCGGCGCGAGTACTTCTGAGACAGGCGCTTTGCCACCGCAGAGGCGGGCTCCCCCTCCTCGAGCGCGGTGCGAATGTCCTCGCGTAGGGCTTCGTCAGGGGCTACCGCTGCGGCTCCAACCGGCGCGATACCAGCCTCCTCGTCCTCACTCGGCGGCGCGATGACCAGCGCAATCTCACCCTTTACCTCGCCACGGGCACGCAGCTCCTCGGTTAGCTGGGCGGCGGATCCACGCAAGACTTCCTCGTGCAGTTTGGTGAGCTCGCGGCAGACGGCAACCTCACGCTGGGGAAAAACCTCGGCCACGGCTTCGAGCGTCGCCACGATGCGATGTGGAGACTCATAGAAGATGAGTGCGCCGGGGACGACGGCAAGGCGCTGCAGTCGGCGCACGCGGTCGCCGTGCTTGCGACCCAAAAAGCCTTCGAAGAAGAAATGTTCGCAGGGAATACCGGACGATACGAGCGCCGTGACGCAAGCAGAGGGACCGGGAATAACCTCGACAGGCACATCCGCCTCGCGCGCCGCCTCAACCAAAGCCTGGCCGGGATCAGACACACTCGGCATACCGGCGTCCGAGGCAAAAGCGAGGGTCTCCCCCGCCAGCAGGCGGTCGACCAGGCCAGCTGCGCGACTTGCGATCACGTTCTCGTCGCAACGAACGAGCGGCTTGGAGATGCCTAGGTGCATCAGCAACTTTGAGGTCACACGCGTGTCCTCGCAGCAGATGGCATCGGCGGCGGCAAATGCCTCGCCGACACGCGGGGACAGGTCGCCCAGATTACCGATGGGCGTACCGACCACATAAAGTTTGCCCGTGCGGGCGCTGTTTTGCGTCATATCAACCTATTCAATCATGCCGCGCTCGAGCGTGCCGAGTGCCGCGCGGGCGTCCCATGCTGCAATGCGCTTCTCGGTCTTCCACGTTTGGAAGAACCAACCGGCAGCCGGCGCAAACGATGCCAACTGGTTGGCGATAAACACGCGCTCGTAGGCATTGCGGCCCTCGGGCGTAACCGACGAGTTGGCGAAGATCGCCGCGCCCGACCATTCGCCCACCAAAACGGGGAACCCAGTTGCGACCGCCTCTTTGAGCTCACGCTTGTTGCGCGAAATCGCCGTCGTCAGACCGCGCGGGCTCGTGATGTCGAGCGCATACTCGTCGCGGTAATGGTACAGGTGAAGGTCCATGTAGACGTTCTTGTACTTGGCACCGCGCATAAAGTGCTTCCACTCGCCGGGGTGTCCCGAAGAGGAAAAGACGACGATCTTGTCCTCGGGCATATGCGAACGAACGAGCTCGTACGCGTCACGATAGAAGTTGCGCAGGTAGTGCGCCGGAATGCCATCCGTCATGGTAAAGAGGCTCTTGCGTACGCTCATCTGCGGCGTATCCAACAGCTCGATGCCCAGCAGGCTCTCGGCCTCACCATAGCGATCGGCCAGGCGCTCGAGCACATCGAGCGCAACGTGACGGCCGTTGGTGGACGAATGCCACTCGGCAACAGCCTCCGGAGTGGTGGGCGAATCGTTGGAATCGCCCTGACCGCCGGGTACAGTCGCCAGATCGAGCAGTACGCGGATGTTGTACTTGGCGGCCCACTCAATAGCGCGATCGATATAATCGACGACCGAGATGTAGGAAGCGTCGGACTCCTGCGAGCCAAAGGCATACCACGGCACCGGCAGGCGCACGGCGTTGAGACCGATCTGCGCCATACGGCGAAAATCGTCCTCGCTCACAAACGTCTCGTAATGGCGACGCATGCGCTCGTTATAGGCAGCGGTGCCCATGGCCTCCTGCAGCTCGGCTGCATTGGATGCTCCGGTCGCTGCATAGAGCGACGGGGTCACCCAGGGCTCGGGAATAAACCAGCCAGAGAGATTAACGCCGAGAATCCTCTCCATCACGGCCCCCTTCGAATCGCGCAGGTCGAACCTGCATCGCATTGCATAGGAAAAGTATCGTTTTGAGTATACCCGCGCGTGCGGACAGGCGACCGAACGGTCTACAAAGTGGCGCAAAAGTGGGAGGAATGTCCGGGCGGGCGGGCCCGAGATAGCGCGCCGAGATGCGCACGTGCGCCGGAAGTAGGCGGCCGAAAAGCGCGCCCCGTTTTTTCGCAAGAGACTGGGATGCGTTTTCCGCTGGCAGGCCCAACCGGAAAGCGCATCCCGCAATTCCGCGAAATTCCGGTCCACACTTTCCCAAACAGGCTCAAAGCGGAAAACGCATCCCGCTCTGAAGCCAAATTCCGGGATGCAGTTTCCGCAGGAGCCCTCGGTAAAAGAAAAGGACCCCTTTGCAGAGGTCCTAGTCAATTCAAGGTGGCGGGGAAGGGAATCGCGTCCGCGCGCTGCGCGGACGGACCGCTGCGGCGCTTGCGCGCCTTGCGAGCTCCGCTGGCAAACGCTCACGCGTTTACTCAGCTCCGCGCCCTCACGGGGTTCGATTCCGCGCGGGTACCACATAAAAGAAAAGGACCCCTTTGCAGAGGTCCTAGTCAATTCAAGGTGGCGGGGAAGGGAATCGAACCCCTGACACGAGGATTTTCAGTCCTCTGCTCTACCAACTGAGCTACCCAGCCATTTGAGGTGTGCCTTGTTTCAAGGCTTGACTAGTATAACCAAGGACGCGCTCCGGTCAACCGAGAATTTTAAAAAAGTTTTTGAGCGCGACATCGGCCACAATCTCGCTCCTATAGAACGGCACGTCAGAAGCATCAACCGGCCGCAAGAAGTTTTCGCTCAGTCCCTTAAGCCGGCACGCGTTGGAGAACAGGGGGCGAAACAATGAGTGAAGGGCGCTCGAGTGCCGCCCAGGCACCGGGACAGGAACACATGCGCCAGGGACGTACGTTTTCGTAGCAAGCAAGAACATTGCCATTGCGATCGATAAAGGCGATGTCGATGGGATAGGCCATAAAGCAGGTGTGAACCGAGGAGCAGCGCGGAAACGCCATGACAAGCGGCAGTCCGCTGGCGGCAATCGGCCGCCGTCCCAGCATGCCGCGCAGACGCACGGTAAACGACTCCGCCACCACAAACTCGGCCGGCGTCCAGCCTAACCTGTTAAGCGCCTGCGCGTAGGCGATATAGGACGAGACCGCGGTCACATGACCACCCCCGGACGCCATGGATCGACCGTCACCGC
>CABRGB010000075.1 GCA_902470345.1 uncultured Collinsella sp. | reverse complement strand
CCCTCGTGTGCTCTTCTTAAATCATGCATTGTAGCAGTCAAAGTGCGTTAAGATACTTCCCCAGTATTGGGCGCCCAAGGTTGGGCTGGGTCCTACGAGGCCTGCAGCCGACCGGTCGCATGGAAAAAGGAGAAACATGGCTACGTTCTTTCCCGGTGAGTCCCACACGTTTTCGGAGTATCTGCTGGTTCCTGGTTACTCGTCCTCGCAGTGCATCCCCAACAACGTCTCTCTTAAGACGCCGCTGACCCGCTTTAAGCGCGGTGAGAAGCCGGCAATCACCCTGAACATCCCCATGGTTTCCGCTATCATGCAGTCCGTCTCGGGCGTCGACATGGGTGTCGCGCTCGCTACCGAGGGTGGCCTGTCCTTCATCTATGGTTCCCAGAGCGCCGAGTCCGAGGCCGCTATGGTCAAGGCCGTCAAGGATCACAAGGCCGGCTTCGTTCAGTCCGATTCCACGCTGACCCCCGACATGACCATGGAGCAGGTCATCGAGCTCAAGGAGAAGACCGGTCACTCCACCATGCCGGTTACCGACGACGGCACTCCCAAGGGTAAGCTTCTGGGCATCGTCACCAGCCGTGACTATCGTCCCAGTCGCGATGACCACCAGACGAAGGTCTCCGAGTTCATGACCCCGCGTGAGCAGCTCATCGTGGGCGACAAGAACATTAGCCTCAAGGTTGCCAACGACGTCATCTGGGACAACAAGCTCAACGCCCTGCCCATCGTCGACGACAACGATCACCTGATGGGCATCGTCTTCCGCAAGGACTACGACAGCCACAAGACCAACCCCAACGAGCTGCTCGACGGCGACAAGCGCTACATGGTCGGCGCCGGTATCAACACCCGCGACTATGCCGAGCGCGTGCCGCTGCTCATCGAGGCCGGTGCTGACGTCCTGTGCATCGACTCTTCCGAGGGCTTCAGCGAGTGGCAGAAGCGCACCATCGAGTGGATTCGCGCCAACTACGGCGAGGACGTCAAGGTCGGTGCCGGTAACGTCGTCGACGCCGAGGGCTTCCGCTTTTTGGCCGACTGCGGTGCCGACTTCATCAAGGTCGGTATCGGCGGCGGTTCCATCTGCATCACCCGCGAGACCAAGGGCATCGGCCGTGGCCAGGCCACTGCGCTGATCGACGTCTGCCGCGCCCGTGACGAGTACTACGAGGAGACCGGCGTCTACGTGCCCGTGTGCTCCGACGGCGGTATCGTCTATGACTACCACATGACGCTCGCCCTTGCCATGGGTGCCGACTTTATGATGCTGGGCCGTTACTTCGCCCGCTTCGATGAGAGCCCGACCGAGCGCGTCAACGTCAACGGCCAGTACATGAAGGAGTACTGGGGCGAGGGTTCTGCGCGTGCCCGCAACTGGCAGCGCTACGACCTGGGTGGTGCCGCGAAGCTCAGCTTCGTCGAGGGCGTCGACTCCTACGTTCCCTACGCCGGCTCCCTCAAGGACGGCGTGGGCGGCACGCTTTACAAGGTTAAGTCCACGATGTGCAACTGCGGCGCTCTCTCGATCCCCGAGCTCCAGGAAAAGGCACGCCTGACGCTGGTCAGTTCCACCTCCATCGTCGAAGGCGGCGCGCATGACGTAGTCGTCAAAGACTCCCAGCAGAGCGTTTCCTATCGATAAGCGGCTTTCCCAAGCACCGCACCTTGCCGTTCAAACCGTCGCTCGCGTACCAAAGTACGCGTTGCTCCTCTTTCACTGCAATCTGCGGCACCTGGAAAACCCGTTCGTGCTAGAACGAGTTTCAGACAAAGGTTGAGTTTCAACCACGTTATTTAGATAAAGCGAGATGCATGCAAGTCGCAGGCATCTCGCTTGTTGTATTTGCTATCATCAGTCAAGTTAACCTTAGGGTCGGTCGGCTTGGCTTTGTTCGCTACAAGTTCCGCACGCAAAGAAGAGCACTTAATGTGCTCTTCGTCTTGCGCAGGACTGTCGCAGTAGCGAACAAAGCCAAGCCGACCGACCCCAGCTAAGATTAAAGGAGCTGATATGTGCGATTGCACAGATCATAAGGACGAGATCCCTGTCTACGACGCGCAGGCCATTGAGTCCAAGTGGATGAAGGCCTGGGAGGACTCCAACCTCTTTGCCGTCGACACCGACGACAGTAAGCCCAAGAAGTACGTGCTCGAGATGTTCCCGTATCCGTCGGGCGACCTGCACATGGGCCACGCCCGCAACTACACCATCGGCGATGCCATGGCCCGTCAGGCCCGCATGCGCGGCTACGACGTGCTGCATCCCATCGGCTTCGATGCCTTTGGCCTGCCCGCCGAGAACGCCGCCATCAAGCACAACACGCAGGCTGCCGCCTGGACGTATAAGAACATGGATCAGGCGCTTTCCACGATGAAGCGCATGGGCTTCTCCTACGATCTGGATCGCATGGTTAAGACCTGCAGCCCCGACTATTACCGCTGGGGCCAGTGGATCTTTGAGAAGATGTGGGAAAAGGGCCTGGTCTACCGCAAGAAGAACCCGGTCAACTGGTGCCCCACCTGCAAGACCGTTCTGGCTAACGAGCAGGTCACCGAGGGCAAGTGCTGGCGCTGCGGCACCGAGCCCGAGAAGCGCGACCTTGAGCAGTGGTACTTCAAGATCACCGAGTACTCTCAGGAGCTGCTCGACGATCTGGAGAAGCTCCCCGGCTGGCCCGAGCGCGTCAAGCAGATGCAGGCCAACTGGATCGGCCGCTCCGAGGGCGCCGAGGTCGACTTTACCCTGTGTGACAAGGATGGCGAGCCCATCGAGGGCGACGAGGGTAAGATCACCGTCTTTACCACGCGTGCCGACACGCTCTTCGGTGTCTCCTTCTTTGTCCTAGCTCCCGAGTACGCGCGCCTGCATGAGCTCGTCGAGGGCACGGAGTACGAGGAGGCCGTCACCAAGATCGTCGAGGATTCCAAGCATATCTCTGCCGTCGAGCGTGCCCAGGGCACCCTTGAGAAGCACGGTGCCTTTACCGGCCGCTACGTGGTGAACCCCGTCAACGGCGAGAAGGTCCCCGTGTGGGTTGCCGATTATGTCGTTGCCGACTACGGCACCGGCGCCGTCATGGCCGTTCCCTGTGGCGACCAGCGCGACTTTGAGTTTGCCCGCAAGTACGACCTGCCGATCGTGCCGATCATCCTGGACGATGACGACCGCGCTGCCGTCGAGGCCAGCGGCGAGACCATCGATACCTTCCATGCCGAGACCGTCGACTGGGATTGCGCCCACGCTGCCGAGGGCACGCTTGTCCAGTCCGGCAAGTACACCGGCATGCGCGGCGGCAAGCACTCCGAGGGCGAGGCTGCGATCGTGGCCGACCTCGAGGCCATGGGCTGCGGCCGTCGCAAGGTCGAGTTCCGTCTGCGCGACTGGCTCATCAGCCGCCAGCGTTACTGGGGCAACCCCATCCCGGCCATCCACTGCGAGCACTGCGGCATCGTGCCCGTGCCCGAGGACCAGCTGCCGGTGACGCTGCCCGAGAACCTGGACCTGGGTGCCGGCGAGACCCTCGCCGAGTGCAAGGAGTTCTACGAGACCACCTGCCCGGTCTGCGGTCGCCCGGCCAAGCGCGAGACCGATACCATGGACACCTTCACTTGCTCCAGCTGGTATTACCTGCGCTATACCGACCCGCACAACACCGAGCTGCCCTTCTCCCGCGAGGCTGCCGACCGTTGGATGCCCGTCGATAACTACATCGGCGGCATCGAGCACGCCATTTTGCACCTGCTCTACAGCCGCTTCTTTACCAAGGCCCTGCGCGACCTCGGTCTACTTAGCGTTGACGAGCCCTTCACCAACCTGCTGTGCCAGGGCATGGTCAAGGACGAGAACGGCGACACCATGTCCAAGTCCAAGGGCAATGTGGTGCCCCCGAGCTCGGTTATCGAGCCCTACGGCGCCGACACCATGCGTCTGGCGATCCTGTTTATCGCCCCGCCCGAGAAGGACTTCGACTGGGATCCCAAGGCCGTCGAGGGCGCCAACCGCTTCATCAAGCGCGCCTGGCGTATCGTTTGGCAGCTCGTCCAGTCCGGCGACGCCAGCGTGGCCTTTGACAAGTCCGCGCTCGACGAGGTCGCGATGAAGCTCTATCGCGAGCGTCACCGCACCATCGCCAAGTGCACCGAGGACTTCGACCGCGGCCAGTTCAACACCGCGATCTCGGCCGTCATGGAACTCGTCAACGCCGCGAGCGCCTACCTCAACGCCACCGAGGGCGCTGATCGCGACAAGGCCCTGTGCTACGGCGTGGCTAAGGATATCGTGAGCGTCCTTGCCCCCATCTGCCCGTTCTGGGCCGACGAGCTGTGGCACGAGGCCCTCGGCTGCGAAGGCAACGCCTACACCGCCGCCTGGCCCGAGTTCGACATCGCCGAGTCCATCGAGGACACGGTGCAGATCGTGGTCCAGGTGCTCGGCAAGGTCCGTGGCCGCATTGACGTCGCCCGCGACGCCTCCAACGAGGAGATGCAGGCTGCCGCCGAGGAAGCCGTTGCCAAGTGGCTTGAGGGCAAGACGGTCATCAAGGCCATCTGCGTGCCTGGCAAGCTGGTTAACCTGGTGGTCAAGTAAGCGCTGCGCGCATAGCTGACATGAGAAAGCGAGGGACGATTCCGCGGGGAGTCGCCCCTCGTTTTGGTTATGGCTACTTGCGACAACACCCAATTATCCATTTCTTGTGGAGAACCTGTGCTCACGCTGACCTGCGGGTTTGTGTTGTGGTTGCACGTTTGCGCAGGTATTGGTATAGTTTGCTTGCAAATGAAGTTGTAATTGAAAGAAGTGGGGTTTCGGCCCCGCTTCTTTTTTGTATGGATGGAGGTGCCGCAATGGTCAAGACCAAGACCGAGCAGGCGATCATCGACGCGCTCGAGGCCGTCGCTCCCCAGCACGATGTCGACATCGTCGATGTTGAGCTCGTGGGTGCCACCAAGGCCCCCTGCGTGCGTGTACGTATCGAGGGTGCCGAGGGTCAGAGCCTGTCGCTCAATGACGTCACGGCCAACACCAAATGGGTCGGCGATGTGATTGAGGGGCTCGACCCCATCTCTTCGAGCTATACGCTCGAGGTGTCGAGCCCGGGTATGGCGCGCCCGCTGCGCCGCCCCAGTGACTTTGCCCGCTTTGTGGGCGAGAACTGCGAGCTCACCTCCACCGCCACCGAGGGCCGTCGCAAGTATACCGGCAAGATTGCCGCCGCCACCGAGGCGAACGTGACCCTCGAGCTCGAGGACGGCGAGTCCGTTACCCTCGATTTCTCTGATGTTAAAAAGTGCAAGTTGAAGCCCACCTATGACTTCAAGCCCGCGAAGGAAGGAAAGTAAGATGGCAGCATCCGACATGATGTCCGCCCTGATGGAGCTTTGCCAGGAGAAGCACATCGACCAGCTCTACCTGATCGACCGCCTGGAGCAGTCGCTCGCCAAGAGCTATGCCGAGATCCTGCATCTTGAGTGGGGCGCCAAGGTGACCATCGACCGCACCACCGGCAAGATCTACGTCTACCGTCTGGAGCCGATCGACGATTCCATGGACGAGGAGGGCAACTTCACCGAGTTCGAGGAGATTGACGTCACCCCCAAGAACACGAGCCGCATCGCCGCCCAGCACGCCAAGGCCGAGATCAACGCCATCGTGCGCAACTCCGCCCGCGAGCAGATCTACGAGGAGTTCTCCGGCCGCATCGGTGACCTCATCAGCGGTACCGTGCTGCAGTCCACGCCCGACTTCACGATCGTCAAGATTCGCGAGGGCGTCGAGGCCGAGCTTCCGCACTTCGACCAGCGCCGTTACGAGAACGAGCGCAACGAGCGTCCGATGGGCGAGCGCTACCTGCACAACCAGCACATCAAGGCCGTGATCATCGACGTTCGCGACCCCAACTCCAACCTGCAGCCGGTTCGTGGCGAGCACAGCCGTCCGCCGATTGTTATCTCCCGTACCCACCCCGAGCTCATGCGTCGTCTATTTGAGCAGGAGGTTCCCGAGATTTATGAGGGCACCGTCCAGATCAAGTCGATCGCCCGCGAGCCCGGCCAGCGCTCCAAGGTCGCCGTCCACTCGCTCGACGATCGCCTGGATCCGGTTGGCGCCTGCGTCGGCCCCAAGGGCAGCCGTGTTCGCGCCGTCGTGGGCGAGCTCCGTGGCGAGCGCGTCGACGTCATCCTGTGGGATGCCGATCCGGCCGTCTACGTCGCCAACGCCCTGTCGCCCGCCAAGGTCACCCGCGTTCTCATCGACGAGGAGAAGGCCTACGCCGGCGTTATCGTGCCCGACGACCAGCTGTCCCTCGCCATCGGCAAGGAGGGCCAGAACGCCCGCCTCGCCGCGCGCCTGACCGGCTGGCACATCGACATCAAGTCCGAGACCCTTGCCGCCGACATCCTCAAGAACGTTCCCGTTCACGAGGAGCCCGCCGCCGACCTGATCGGTGACGAGGAGGACGAGGACGTCCGTCGCTGCGAGTTCGTGTCCGAGGACGGCATCCAGTGCCGCAACCAGGCCCGTCCCGGCTCCCGTTTCTGCGGTGTCCACGACACCGACGCCTTCGATGATGCGGAGGATCTGATCTAGCGCGCGGTCGCGCTGGGCAGGTTCCAGCGCATTCCCCATGCTCGTTCAGTCTCTAGGCACCCAAGGTGCCAGAAAGGGTAGGTGAAGTCATATGGCAAAAGTCCGTGTGTCCACCCTGGCCAAAGAGTTCGGCATGACCTCCAAGGAACTGATGGGTCATCTCGCCGAAATGAAGATTCCCGCTAAGTCCGCTTCCTCCGCTCTGGAGGACGCATACGTCGCCATGGTCCGCAAGCAGCTCGCCTCGGTGATCGAGGCCCGCGCCCAGGAAGTCGAGGCCGCCAAGCAGGCCGAGGAGCAGGCCGCTGCCGCCGAGGAGGCAGCACGCGCTGCCGAGGCGGAGCGCGAGCGCATCGCCGCCGAGAAGGCGCGCGAG
>CABRGB010000074.1 GCA_902470345.1 uncultured Collinsella sp. | reverse complement strand
GTGGTGGTTGTGATGGTTGAGCGTCAAAAGTGAACGTGTCGCTACTTGGAGAGCTCGTCGGCGAGGGCCTCGATCTGGGCGCGCGAGGCGTCGTTGAGCGAGCCCAGCACAGTCACCTTGTTCTGCGTCAGGGTGATGTCCTTCATGCCCTCGAGCTCCTTGGTCATAACCTTGGCAGCCGCGGGCGCCCAGGAACCGGACTCGACAAGCGCCACGGTGCGGTTCTGGTAGGCATGCTCGGCAAGTGTGTGGATAAAGGTGCTCATGCACGGGAAGATCTCGCCCTGATAGGTGATGGAAGCGAGCACCAGACGGTCGTAGCGGAACGCGTCCTCAACGGCCTCGGCCATGTCGTCACGAGCCAGGTCAAAGACGGAGACCTTCTGGCCGCGAGCCTCGAGCGCAGATGCGAGCTCCTCGACGGCAGCCTTCAGATGGCCATACACGCTCGCATAGGCGATCGTGATGCCCTCGTCCTCGGGCTGATAGCTCGACCAGGTGTTATAGGTGTCAAGGTAGTAGCCCAGGTTCTCGGTCAGCACGGGGCCGTGGAGCGGGCAGATGATCTGAATGTCCAGGTCGGCGGCCTTCTTGAGAACGGCCTGCACGAACTTGCCGAACTTACCGACGATGCCAAAGTAGTAGCGGCGAGCCTCGCAAGCCCAGCCCTCGGGATCCTCGATGTCGTTGGCGCCAAACTTGCCAAAGCCGTCGGCACTAAAGAGCACCTTGTCGGTGGACTCGTAGGAGAAAATCACCTCGGGCCAGTGAACGTTGGGAGCGCCGATAAAGGTCAGGCTGTGGCCGCCCAGATCGAGCACATCGCCCTCTTTGACGACCATTTTGCGCTCGGGGAAGTCGGTGCCAAAGTAGTTGACCATCATGCGGAAAGCACCCATGCTGGCCACGATCTGCGCCTGGGGATAGCGCTCCATAAAGGCAGCGATGCCGGCGGAGTGATCGGGCTCCATGTGATGGACGACCAGGTAGTCGGGCGTACGGCCATCGAGCACGGCCTCGAGGTTGCCGAGCCACTCGTCAACAAAACCGCCGTCGACGGAATCGGCGACAGCGATCTTGTCGCCCAAGATAACATAGCTGTTGTATGCCATACCGTTCTCGGACACATCGTACTGGCCCTCGAACAGGTCAATGTCGTGATCGTCGACACCGATGTAGCGGATATCCTTGGTGATCTCCATCAGGCAAAGCCTCCTAGATAGACAAAAGAACCCTTCTATCATAACACTCGGCAGTATCCCAACTGTTATCTGCCAGCATCCATACCGATTGTTATTGAAATACGATAAATCGCCGTTTACCTGCGCAAACTATGAGTGTGGTATCGCCGTGCTATGCCGAATAATGAGCTGGCCGGGAATACGGATGGCAACGGTTTTGCCCGCCGTACCCGCCTCGGGAACCGCATGCTCGAATACCTCGCGTCCGCGCTGATGTAGATCGAATCTCACGGTCGTGAGCTCGTTGTGTGCCACAAAATCATCGAGCGAATCATCGACGCCCACCACGCTCACGTCCTCGGGCACGCGCAGACCGCTATCGCGCAGCGCTGCAATCGCGCCATTTGCCATCTGGTCGTTTGCCGCATAAATCGCCGTCATGGTGCGATCGTGCTCGGCCAGGTACCTGCCAGCCTCGTAACCGCTGTTGGCAGACCAGTCGCCCTCGAGCGGCTCTGCCGGCTCGATGTGTTTACGCTCGAGCGCATCCTGCCAACCGGCACGACGAAATTGCTCGTCGACCGAGAACGACGGGCCGCCAATATAGCGAATCTGCTCGTGCCCCAGCTCAAACAGGTGATCCATAAGCAATAGCGAGCAGCCGTAATGGTCGGAATCGACCGTGGTCACCCGCGGGTGCGCATACATGGTAACGATGACCGTGCCAATGCCCGGCAGTGGATCAAACGTCTCAAAATCGGGCGCCATGCGGCTCATGCCGATGATGATGCCGTCCACCGGCAATGCGGCCATACGACGCGTGGCCTCGGCAAGCGAGAATTCCTCGGTCTTGGACATCTCGACCAGCGTGATGGCGCAATTATGCTCGCGAGCAGCGCTGGCGATGCCGTCGATCATTGAGAGGTTGCCAAACTTGGTGACATCGTTGATGCATAGGCCTACCGAATGGTAACGGCCGTCGCGCAGCGAGCGACCGGCATAACTCGGACGAAAGCCGAGCTCTTGCATAGCGGCCTGCACGCGCTGGCGCGTCTGTTCGTTAACGTTGGGCAAGCCGTTGGCGACGCGCGAAACCGTCTGCTGCGAAACGCCAGCAGCGCGGGCGACGTCGGCCATGGAAACCGGACGCGTACCTGTATCGTTGGACGGGCGCCTTGCCACAGGATCACCTTCACCCTTGCGAGATCTGAATAGCGTGAATGCCGGCCTGGGCAGAAATACATCCCGCGCCGAGGCCCGCTATCGTCGGACGCATGTTAACGTACTCTACTTTTTCTATCTGCATCTCTTCTGCTTTATAAGTCCATACGGCAGTACCGTTCACGGCTGTATTTCTACCGATTACCAGATTCTCAAAAAGTGACAAGAGTTGTGTTATGAGTACGTTAACATAGCCCGTAACGTGCGGTATCGTGAACACTTGGGTTCATGCCGCTTCAAGTTGTTAACGTACTCATAACGACGCAAAACTCACCCGTGCGCGCCAAGGAAAGGACTCCCATGACCACTCCCGACAAAAAGACATTCGCCAAGCTCACCAAGCTGTTTGAGGAGGAGTTTGGCCCCATCGGCGACCGCCAGGTGCTCTATGTGCACGCGCCCGGCCGCTCCGAGATCAGTGGCAACCACACCGACCACGAGGGCGGCCACGTCATCGCCGGCTCGCTCGATGTCGCTGTCGACGGCATCGCCGTGGCGACCAACACCAACAAGGTCCGCGTTGCCGATGAGGGCTACCCCACCTTTGAGATCACGCTCGACACGCTGGATATTCAAGAGTCCGAGAAGGGCACGTCCGCGAGCCTCGTCCGCGGCATGGCCCACGAGATCGCTGCTCTGGGCGTTGAGCCCCAGGGCTTCGACTTTGCCTTTACCTGCTCCGTCCCCTCGGGCGGCGGCCTTTCGAGCTCCGCTGCTGTCGAGGCCGCGTACGGCCGCGCCATGGAGACGCTCTGGGGCGCGCCCGCGATTGAGCCCGTCGCACTCGCCCAGATGAGCCAGCGTACCGAGAACAACTACTACGGCAAGCCCTGCGGTCTGATGGACCAGGCCGCTGTGTGCCTGGGCGGCCTTGCCTACATGGACTTTGAGGACCAGGCTCAGCCTAAAACCCGGAAGCTCGAGCTCAACTTTGAGGATCACGGCTATGCGCTCGTGCTCGTTAAAGTGGGTGCCGACCATGTGGCAGCTACCGACGACTACGCCGCCGTTCCGCGCGAGATGCAGGACGTCGCCGCCGAGTTTGGCAAGGCACGCCTGTGCGAGGTCAGCGTTGCCGACTTTGACGCCAAGCTCCCCGAGCTGCGCGCCAAGCTGGGCGACCGCGCCTGCCTGCGCGCCGTTCATTACTGGTACGAGAACGGCCTGGTCGACAAACGCTGGGCAGCTCTGAACGCCGGCGACATCGACCAGTTCCTGGTCCTGACGCGCGAGTCTGGCGCCAGCTCCGCCATGTACCTGCAGAATGTTGTTGCCAAACTGGGTTCCGAGCAGCCCTCGATGTATGCCCTGGCGCTGGCCGAGCACGTGCTCGACGGCCGCGGCGCCGTCCGTATCCACGGTGGCGGCTTTGGTGGCACTATCCAGGCCTTCGTGCCGCTCGACCTGGTCGACACCTTCATTGCCAAGATGAACGGCTGGCTGGGCGAAGGATCTGCCCGCCACTACGCGATTTCTGACAAGGGGGCTTACGCGGCATGGCTGTAATGACTGACGTGCGCAAGGCTGTGCAGGGCCTCATCGAATATGCCATCCATCGATCGATGATCGGACAGGACGATCGCATCTGGGCATACAACACCATTCTGGAGTGCATCGGCGCCACAGGCCCCGCACTCGACATGACCTGGGCGCTCAAGACCGAGAAGATTTCGCTCGTGCACCCCGATACACTCCCCGACTTTGACCTGGAGGGCACGCTTGCCGCGCTTGCCGAGGCCGCCGTCGCAAACGGTGCTGCCGAGGACACGGCATCGGGCCGCGACCGCATCGCCATGCGCATCATGGGCGCGCTCATGCCAAGGCCTTCGGTTGTAAACGAGGAGTTCAACGGCCGCATGGGCGTCAACGAGCCCCGCGCCGCGACCGACTGGTTCTACGGCCTGTGCTGCGACGCCGGCTACGTGCGCCGTGCCGCCATCGCGCGCAACATCAAATGGAGCACCCCCACCAACTGGGGCGACCTCGAGATTACCATCAACCTGTCAAAGCCCGAAAAGGACCCGCGCGATATTGCCGCGGCCGGCGCCGCCAAAAACACGGGCGAGAAGTATCCCGCCTGCCAGCTCTGCATCGAAAACGAGGGCTATCCCGGACGCTCCGCTGCAGCCGACGGCGGCGCCCATCCCGCCCGCCAGAATCTGCGCGTTATCCCCATTAAACTCGACGGCGAGCGCTGGGGCTTCCAATACAGCCCGTACGCGTACTTTAACGAGCACTGCATTGCCATGAGCTCCGAGCATCGTCCGATGCACGTCGACCGCAAGGGGCTGACCTGCCTGCTCGACTTTGTCGACCTGTTCCCGCACTACTTTATTGGCTCCAACGCCGACCTGCCCATCGTGGGCGGCTCGATTCTGTCGCACGACCACTTCCAGGGCGGCGCGCACGAGTTCCCCATGATGCATGCCGCCGAGGTCTCGCAGTTTAGCGTGCCCGGTTTTGACCAGGTCAGCGGTACCGTGCTGCAGTGGCCGCTCTCGGTGCTGCGCCTGCGCTCGCATGACCGCGCTCAGCTGCTCGACGCTGCCGAGAAGAATATCCTCGCCTGGCGCGAGTGGACCGATGAGTCTGTGGGCGTCATCGCATACACGGCTGACGGTGTGGCCCACAACACCGTGACGCCCGTCATCCGCCGCGTCGACTCTCGCGGAAATGCCGGCGGCGAAATCTACGAGGCCTACCTGGCGCTTCGCTGCAACATCACGACTGACGAGCATCCGCTGGGCGTATTCCACCCGCATGCTGAGTACCACCACATCAAGAAGGAGAACATCGGCCTGATCGAGGTCATGGGCCTGGCCATTCTTCCGCCGCGCCTGGTTCCCGAGCTCGGCGCTGTCCGCGAGCACTTGCTGGCGGCCAAGGCCGATGCCAGCTACGACCTTGCCGGTGCGCTCGAGGGCGATGATCTATGCCGCAGCCACGCCGCATGGGCCAAGGACGTCTTTGCCCGCCGCGCCGACGAGCTTACGGCCGACAACGCCATCGACATCCTGCACGAGGAGGTCGGCGTGGTGTTTGGCCACGTACTCGACAACGCCGGCGTCTTTAAGTGGGACGAGGCAGGACGCGCCGCCCAGCAGCGCTTTATCGACTCGCTGTAGCATACGGGTTCGAGCCTCATCAGCGGCCACGACATAACCGCCCACACGACAACGGCGCCCGCCGGCAACATCGCCGACGGGCGCCGTTTTCTGATGCAAGGGTAGCTAATTTGCACCAAAACAAGGAGTGTTCCAAACTGCCGACAGAGAAGGAACGCTCCCAGGTGCCGACCTGAACACCCACATTATTCGATGGAAAAACGTGGTTGCCTCCCACATTATTCGATGGAAAAACGTGGTTTACTCCCACATTTTTCGATGGAAAGACCAAAACGGTCTTATACTAACCATGATCGTTAGGAGGCAGTATGCAGCGACAACTAATGGACGAACTCATCGCTTGGAAATCTAAGGCAAACCGCAAGCCCCTCCTGCTTAAGGGGGCCCGCCAGACGGGAAAAACCTGGCTTCTTAACGAATTCGCAGGCCAGCAGTATCAAAACGTCATCCGCTTTGACTTTATGCTCGAACCGGGCGCACGTTCGCTGTTCGACGGAAGCCTTGACCCCAAACGCATCATCTCCCAGATAGAGCTCCTGCGCGGCCAGACCATAACGCCGACAGACACGCTCATCATCTTCGACGAAATCCAAGAGGCACCGCGTGGCATCACCTCGCTCAAATACTTCAACGAGCTGGCGCCGGAATACCATATCGTGGCAGCCGGCTCCTATATGGGGCTCGCGCTCCGACGCGAAAACGAGCCGTTCCCCGTCGGCAAGATTAACCAGCTTACCATGCGCCCCATGGGGTTTGTCGAGTTCGTTCGTGCCGTCGATGGCGATCCGCTCGCAGATGCCATCCTTGCCGCAGACATGGACCTGCTGGCAAACGTTTCCGAAAAGCTCGAGCGCCTGCTCAAGGAATACCTCGTTGTCGGTGGCATGCCAGAAGTTGTCTCCGCTTTCGCCGCCTCCCACGATTTCATCGAGGCCCACAGGCTTCAGCAGCAAATCATCGAAGCTTACGAATCCGATTTTGGCAAGCATGCGCCGGCCCGCATCGTCGAGCGCATGAGGCTGGTTTGGAAATCCCTTCCCGGCCAGCTCGCAAAGGAAAACAAGAAGTTCGTCTACGGTGCGCTCCGTCCCGGGGCGCGCGCACGCGATTTTGAGGAAAGCCTCCAGTGGCTCATGGACTATGGAATCGTTCATAAGGTACCACGTGTTTCCGCCCTAAGAGCACCGCTCACAAGCTACGAGGATCTCTCGGGCTTCAAGCTGCTCTGCATCGACACCGGCATCCTCGGAGCACTCTCCGGCCTCTCGCCAGCCATTGTTCTGAACGGGCCCGCTGTTTTTACGGAGTTCAAAGGCTCGCTGACCGAGCAATACGTCGCACAGGAGCTTTTGCTCCAAGGCAAAACTCCCGCGTATTGGTCATCCTCCTCCGGCAATGCAGAGACTGACTTTGCCATCGACCATGCGGGGACCGTGCTTCCGCTCGAGGTCAAGGCGGCAGAGAACCTCAAAGCAAAGAGCCTGAGGATTGCCTGCGAGAAGTTCAAGCTTGAACGCTGCGTGAGAACATCGTTAGCGGCATATAGAGACGAGGGCACGCTCGTCAACATTCCGCTCTGGGAGATTGGGCAAATCGACAAGCTGGCATAGGCGCTGTGGAGGGGGGTGCCCCGTAAGGAGTGTCCCAAACTGCCGGCAAAAAAGGAACGTCCCTATCTGCCGCATTCCCGAAGCAAGGCAACGCCGATGTTTTGGCAACGGCAGCGAGCGGGCCGCATTTGAGGCAAGGTGACGTGAAACGAAAGGGCGCTGACCTTCTGGTCGCGCCCTTGAAGTTGAACGTCAGATTGTCCAAATGCGGCCCGCGCAGCGTC
>CABRGB010000073.1 GCA_902470345.1 uncultured Collinsella sp. | reverse complement strand
ACCTGGTGGCGCACGTGCGCGACGTGTATGTTGCCTGCGTTGCCGGTGCCCGTGCTGAGTTGTTTGAGGGCGGTGTCGAGCAGGCCGAGGCGCTTGCAGCCGAGGCCGCTGCCTTTGGCGAGCATCCTGCCGATCGTCTGGCTCGCGTGCTGACGGTGCTCGACGATGCCGCCTTGGAGATGAGGGGTGCGAGCGACGTGCGCCTGGTGCTCGAGATCGCCTGCACCCGCCTGGCGCGTCCCGAGGCCGATTTAACGATTGAGGCTTTGGCTGAGCGCGTGGCTCGCTTGGAGGCCATGGTTGCCAACGCCGCCGTTCCGGCGAGCGTGGCAGCTGCTCAAGCGAGTGCGCCTGCAGCATCCGTACCTGCTGTCCAGCAGCCGACGCTGATTTCGGGTGCCCGAGCTGCTACTCCTGCGGCGACCGCCGCCCCCGCTGCTACGTTCGCGCATCAGGGCGGCATGCCTTGGGACCGCGGCGCTGCTGTTCCGGCTGCCCAGCCTGCGCCCAAGTCCGCGGCTCCGGCTCCCGCGCCCGCTGCATCGACCGTGCCGGCGTCCAAGCCCAACAACGCCGCCCAGGTTGCCGCCGCCGGTGCTGCCGAGACCCCTGCGGTCGAGGACGCCGGCGAGCTCCAGCGCAAATGGGCCGAGGTCGTCGAGCGCGTCAAGGCTCGTCAGGCTTCCTATGCAGGCCTGCTACTCAACGCCCGCGCCACGGCCGACGATGGCTCCAAGCTCACGGTCTCGTTCCCCGCGGGCTCGACCTTTGCCATCAAGATGCTCGGTCGCGCCGACACGCAGTCGGTGGTCCTGCCGACGGTCTGCGCGGTCTTCGGTCGTCGCACTGTCGACTACGTCCTGGATGGAGGTGGCACGCCGGCTCCTCAACATGAGGAGCATTCTCCATCTGCACGGGCTGCGGCATCTGCGGACCCGCAACCCGTGTCCTCGGCGGCCCCTGTATCCTCGAGCGCCAGCGCGCCGCAGCGGCAAGCGACGCCGGTGATGGCACCGACCCCGTCGGCGCCTAAGCCCGCTGCGCCCAAACCTGCTGCTCCGGCACCCGCGCCCAAGTCATCCGACCTGGCTAAGGCCCCCTGGCTGCGCTCCGACAACCCTGCCGGCGCTCCTGCCACGGGCAAGCTCCCGACCGAGCCCGCGCCCCGTGCGCCCGAGCGCGCGTCCGCTCCCATGGCTCAGCCTGCCGCGTCGTCTGCGCCGTGGGAATCCGAGCAGGTGCCCTACGACGACGCCATGGTCGGCGGTTTTGCTGCCGATGCCGGCGGGGAGGACCTGCCTCCGTTCGACGTGCCGGGTGCGGCGTCCGCGCCCAAGCCCGCTGTAACTGCCCCCAAAGAGGAGGACGCTCCTGCAGCTCCCTGGGAGTCCAACCCCGGTGCCGGCAGCCCCTTCGGCCACCAGGGCGCAGCCCCGAGCATCCCGCAGACCGAGGACGAGGCCAAAGCCCTCATCCGCAGCGTCTTCGGCCAGGCCACCATCTTCAAGCCGGTGGAGTAACTGCGCAGGCGGGTATACTGCTCAAGAAGAGGACCCCTTGTCCGGGCGCATCTGTATTTCGGACATGTGTAGTGTGATGCCGCGTATGTCGCATTTGAGCAGACAGGTGCGTGACGGTCGGCCTAGGATGCTGAGGTCGATACGATACGTCGCATGGCTGTCCGTGTACTCGACTTGCTCGGCGTTAATGGTTGCTCCGATTGCCAAATAAACGCCTAGCTCGGCATCGACAATCTTGAAGTCCTTTATCTTGACCTTGAACTCTTGATAGAGGGACGGGCTGTTGTAGTAGACGGTTCGGGTTCCGTCGGTGCACTCATCGGTCGTCTCCCATTTGACGACGGGCTGGTCCGAGCTGGCTATCAGCAGTTCTGCTCCAAAAGCTATGGCATGGGTGATGACAACCAGCAATGCCCAGCCGACAAAGAGATAGAGAACCACATATGCAACGGGGTGTTTTGAGCGGATGTTTTGGAGCGCGTTGGGGGCATTCATGGGGCACCTCCAAATTACTATCTATGGCAATCAAATTATACCCCGCTGCCATGCGCGTCACCGTGAGCAACGGATCGGCATGCAGGTCTTTAGCGGTGCACATGAAATGTCGGATTCCGGCTCTACAAGATTTAGCTTTCAATATTATGCAGATGCGAATTATTCAACTTTGCATAATCTTCGGGTGCGGCTTGCACTCCAGGACATGTATATCGACTGAGGTAGCGTGACTGCCCCGCTTGCTGGCCGCGCGCCGTGGTACGATTTTTGAGTTTGAAAGTCCCGCCGCGTCCCGGCTGCCCTTGCAGCTCGGCGTGCGGCCGCACGTAAAGGAGCCATCATGGCCGGTATGAACATGCAGCAGATGATGAAGCAGGCTCGTAAGATGCAGGAGCAGCTTGCCGCCGCGCAGGAGAACCTCAAGTCCCAGACCGTCGACGCCTCTGCCGGCGGCGGTATGGTCAAGGTGACCGTTAACGGCGAGATGGAGCTCGTCAATCTCACCATCGATCCCGATGCGCTCGATCCCGAGGACGTCGATATGCTGCAGGACATGATCATGGCTGCCGTCAACGAGGCCGTCCGCGGCGTCAACGAGCTCGCCAACAAGCAGATGGGCGCCATCACCGGCGGCCTCAACATCCCGGGCATGCCGTTCTAAGACACGCATATATATGAATGCGAATCACAGTCTGCAAAAACTGCTCGATGAGCTGGGCCGCCTGCCGGGCATTGGCCCCAAGTCGGCCCAGCGCATCGCCTATTACCTGCTCGAGGCCGATGCCGAGGAGGCCCGCCGCCTGGCCGAGGCCATCCTGGAGGTTAAGCAGGAGGTCCACTTTTGCAGCCGTTGCTTTAACTACGCCACGGCCGACGAGTGCTCCATCTGCCAGGACCCGATGCGCGATACCACTCGCATTTGCGTGGTGGGCGAGCCGCGCGACGTCCAGGCGATTGAGCGCACGGGCAGCTACCATGGCCTCTACCATGTGCTGGGCGGCGTGATCAGCCCCATGGACAAGATCGGTCCCGAGCAGCTGCATATCCGCGAGCTGCTGGCGCGCCTGGGCCACGAGGACATCCACGAGGTCATTATCGCCACCAACCCCAACATTGAGGGCGAGACCACGGCGAGCTACCTTGCTCGCACCATCAAACCATTGGGCGTTGAGGTATCGCGTCTTGCGAGCGGCCTTCCCGTGGGCGGCGACTTGGAGTATGCCGACGAGCTTACGCTTGGCCGCGCTATCGAGGCCCGCCGCGCGATCTAGGCGGGTCAGCTCCATGGCATGTCCCGTCGGCCTGCCGCACGGGGCACTCATAATTGGGCGCGCGTTTATGCATTTGTTGTGCAACAAACCTGCTTTTCATCCGCTTATCGCGTGGATGGGTCCGCTCGCACCTCGTATTTGCCCATTCGTTGCGCAACCTTTTTGGTTCGCTGATACACTCAAATGTGGATATGAAAGAATGCGCCGCTTTTAAGCGGCGTGTTTTTGTTGGAGGAGAACACATGCGGCCCGGGGGCACTCAGACAAAGCATGGCGCCGCGGTGCGCATGCGGCGCCGGCTGGGCCTGGCGCCTCGGGCGTATGTGCTGCTGTCTTGCTCGCTCGTGCTGGTCATAGCCGGTGTTTCGGCTTATGGCATGACGGTGCCGTCCATGGTGCAGGCGCATGCTGCGCGCGAGCTGCATATTGGGCGCAAGGCCAAAAGCGACTTGGGAACGACAACTGGATATGCGTGGGCGAGCGTGGTCGGGCGCACCGTGTTTGGCGTCGATCCCGCAGACGAGGGTGAGCAGGCGTCCAACGAGATCACGCTGGCAAACGGCAAGACCATCGTGCTCACCAACACCAAGGTCATTACGAAGCTTTCCAATAACAGCGTGGCTTCTGTCGTTAACAAGGTGGAGCAGCAGAAGGAGCAGGATACGCAGCAGACGGGCAAGCCCGGCGGCTCGGACGGGTCCGGTTCTGGCAGCGGTTCGGCGGGCTCGGACGGCGGTTCCGGTTCGGGCTCCGCCTCTGGCGGTGGATCTTCGAGTGGTGGCTCGACGGACGGCGGTGCCGGCGGCGACACAGGCTCGGGTGGTCTCTCGGCTACCGAGGAGGCGAGCATCCACAGTTGGCTCGTGACCAAGTACAACATGCTCGACGGCTACGTCACCCGCGCCAATAGCGTGGTTTCGACCTATAACGCTACGGGCGATACCGGACCGTGCGACACCCTGGCGAATGACATGTTTGTTATCCGTGCCGAGTTCGGTCGGCAAAGGTTCTCGACCAAATCTAAGTGGTATCGGCAGTATGCCAATCTGTGGGGCTGCTATACCAACCTGTGTCAATGGGTTGGACACTATGGCGACGACGACGTCGCGCTCAACAACTTCAACACCAATGTGGCGGCGATCGCCCTATGACGAACGACCTCGCTTCTACGGCAGCCCAGTCGCTCAACCGCGATCCCATGGTGGGCCTGCGCCTGGCGCGCGTCGACGGGTTTGAGCCTGCCGTCGCCCTGGGCGCGGACGAGCTTCCCGCCTACCTGCGCCGTTTTACGATGCTGTTTGCCGATGACGCCACCATGCGCCGCGGCGGTATCGGCCGTGTGACGCGTGCCGTCAACGCGCAGGGCGAGGCCGTGGCGCTCAAGCAGCTCATCTTGCCAACGCGCGACGAATTTGATGACGATGTCGCCCACGAGGCGCTGGTCACCAAGTTCAAGGCGGCGTTTCGCGAGGAATATGAATGCCATCGTGCCCTTTCGGGCCTTAAGGGCTTTCCCCGCTTATACGGGTGGGGCGAGGTTGACGGCGTGCCCGCGATTGTCATGGAGTGGGTCGAGGGCGAGACGCTCGCTCGCCTGCGCCCGCGCCTTGCCGTGGACGATGCCGGGCGTCTGTCGCCGCTCGTGGCGGCGCGCCTGGGTCGCGACCTGTTCGATCTGCTCTGCCGCATGAGCTTGGTAGGCGAGGGGTTCGTCCATCGCGATATCTCGCCCGCTAATATTATGGTGCGCACGGCGCGCCTGCCGTTCGACCGACAGCTTGCCGAAGGCACCTTCGACCTGTGCTTGATCGACTTTGGCTCGTCGCTGGCGCTCGAGCCCGCCTCTGCGGTGGCCGGCACCGGCGGCAAGGCGTCGTTTACCGAGCGCTATGCCACGTTGCGCCGCGCGACGGTGGCCTACGCCCCGCCCGAGATGCTCACCGACGATATCCCCGACCTGCGCATGCTTCGTATGTCGCCGGCGATCGATGTCTATGCAGCGGCGAGTACGGTCTACGAGCTCATCGCCGGTGTCGCGCCGTACGAAGCAGCGCCGGGTGCGTCGGGTACTTCGGGCTCGCGCAAAAAGACGCGCGATATCGCCAGCCCTTATCGCCTCAAGATGGATACGCTGCCCGATTATCCCGTCGGCGCCCACGCGCCCGGCTGCGACTTGACGCAACTGCTGCGACGCGAGCCCGATGTGGCACTTGCCGCGGCCGAACAGGCTCAGCAGCTGGGGCTCGATCCAAATTCCGAGGATTTGCGCGATGCGCTGGCGTTTGTCGACGCTCAGCTGTTCGATGTGGTGATGACCTGCCTGTCCTGCCATCAGGAAGATCGTCCCGAGCCGGCTGCGGTGGAGGCGGCGCTCTCGGCATTTTGCGACCACTATGCGCAAAATGTCGCCCGCTCGCTTCGCGCCGAGCCGCTCATGCCGTGCCCGATGGAGGTATCGGGGCACACAGTCCGGCGTGCGGCGATGGTTGGTGCGACGGCGGTATGCGGCGTGCTTTGGACCGTGGTCGTGGTATCAGCGGCGCTGTTGGCGTCGGGCGCCCATGTGACGCTCGTCGTGGGACCGCTTATGTGGTCCGGGAAGCTGCCGGCCATTATCGCCGCGCTGGCGTTGGCACTGCCGGGCATGGTGGGCATCGCTGCCGGGGCCTTGGCGCGCGACCGCCGTGCGGGATTCCTGCAGGGCGTGTTGGCCCTTTCCGCCTGCGAGGTTCCGGCTCTGGTCGCACTCGCATGTGCCGTGTTTTCCCAGCATGCCGTGGCGGGCGGCCTGGTGGCCGCCATAATTGCAACCTATGCGCTTACGTGGTTTTTGCTGGCGATGGGGTTTGCCTTTGAGCTTCCCGTCGTGTCAGCACGACGTGCGAAAATTCCCATGGCGACGCCGCTTGCCGGCGGAGCCGCGGCTGTCCGCGCCTTTGGCGGGCCGGCCGAAGTATCCGACACGATCTCTGCGACCAAGGAGGGCTAAGCCATGGCTTCTCAAGCTGAGCTCACCCCGTGCGGGGCAATGTTTGACATCTTTAAGCGCGCAGCGCACCTGAGCCATATCGAACTGTGCGGCCTGGTGCTCTCGAGCCGCCCGCTCGCCGACGGCCGTAGTCCGCAGAGTCGTGCCGCCGATCGCTCCTGGGTTTCGCGCTTTATCGTGCGCGCACCGGTCGGCACGCTGCAGGAACGTTATTTTGCCGATTACGGCACCTCGGCCGCGCGCATTATGTCGCAGCTGGCCCTGCGCCGTCGCAACCCCATGGACGCCGCGGCCGTGACCAATATGGTGTGCGGCCCCGCTGGCGAGCCCATGGTGCGGGCACTCGAGGAATGCCACCAGGACACGAATCTCTATCGCAATGCGCTCGAGCGCCTGTCGCAGGCGGCTGAACTCATGCCCGCCGAGCGCGCCGAGGCCATCCTGGTGCTGTTTGTCGCCGTGGGTTGCTCGGCAGATGTACGTTCGTCGGTGACCTATGCCATCGACTACGCTCATGCGACCTGTGGCGGCGCCACGTCGACGCCGCGCTCGCTGAGCACATCTTCGGTCGTGGGCGAGCACGAGGTCGCGCCGGCGCATCCGCTGGGACTGCTGCGCGTGCAAAACGGCTACGTGGTGAGCGCCCCGCGCTGGATTCAGCCGAGTGAAGAAGGCGTCGAGATCGGCGCGCTGGCAACGGGGGAGGGCGACATCACCGACGTCGGCGACGACGTCTCGGCCCGCCATGCCCATATCTGGTGCGACGATTCTGGCACATGGTTTGTCGAGGACCTGTCGTCCACGAACGGCACCGTGGTGGTAAACGGGGCCACGAGCGTGTGTATTCAAGTAGAGCCTGGCCGCTCCGCCCAGCTCAACCCCGGCGACGAGCTCAAACTCGGCGAATCCACCACCTACGCCATCCTCCTCGGTGCCCTCTAACTCATCCCCCCAAATAACTTGCGGTGAAATAGGGACTGATTAAGGCCGTTAACAGCAAAAACACTCCCTATTTCACCGCAACTGCTGTGGGGTTCCAGGGGACTGTGCCCGCCGGTGCCGCGCGCACAATAGTCACCCGAGGTAAACCTTTACCGCCCACCTATATTTGCCGAAATATGGCCTGACGGCGGGGTACAATAAACCCGCATGCGGATTTCCGTTGCGGGCGCTTCCCATCGCCGGGGCGTGCCCGGGAGCATCCGACATGCGGCCTTTGCGGCGCTCGGTCATGTGCAAGACGGGTAGCTGGGCCTGTGGAGCGCGTGCAGCCCTCCTCGCCTCGGCATGCCTTCTCTCCACGCCATGTACCTGCTGCTGAGTCCGCCTGCCAGATGATTGGAAGCAACAACGAAAATCCCATCACGCCAATATCCCGGCGATCGCCGGGGCCTGTATACCTATATGAGAGGAGAGGGGTATATGGCGCGTAAGTT
>CABRGB010000072.1 GCA_902470345.1 uncultured Collinsella sp. | reverse complement strand
GGTAGATCTCGGGGTCGGGCTTAAACGCACTGCACTCGTGACCGCTGATGGTGTAATCCAGCACGTCGGCGATGCCGGCAATCTCCACCAGCTCGTCGATCAGCTCGCGATAGGACGAGCTCGCGATGGCACACTTCACGCCACGCTCGTGCAGCTTGCGCATCACCGGCTCCGTCTGCTCGTTGAGCAGCTCGGCATACGGAACGGGGTGGACCGGGCTGTAGACTTGCTTGTACTCCACGCGCAGACGCTCGCGCAGCTCAACATCGTCGGGCACCAGCGCCTCCCAAATGGCAGGCTCGTTAGACCCCGAAAGATCGGGGATCTCGTCAAAGTGGAACCCCTTCTCTTCCATAAACGCCACGCGACGACGGTTGTAGAACCACTCGGTATCGACCAGCACGCCGTCCATGTCGAACAGCACTGCCTTGATCATACGCATCTCCTCTCAAGAACAAAAAAGGGGACGGGGCGCAAACCCCATCCCCTCTCAATCAACCCGTAAGGTCTACTTACTTGTGATTAGTAGGAAAGCTTCCACATGTAGCGACGCATGGTCAGCGGGTGCTGACGGGCCTCGGCGATCTGGTTGCCGTACTCACGCATAACGGCGAGGTGCAGCAGCGGGTTGAAGTAGGTGACGACGCTCGCGGGCACGGCGTCAGCCAGGCCGTAGTCCTTGGAGTCGATCAGAGCGACCTTGGCGCCCATGCGCTTAAGGAAGGTGAGGGCGCGGGCGTCCATCGGACGGGTAGCGCCATCGGACATGAAGAAGACGTAGGGCTTACCCTCGGTGGAAACCTCGAACGGGCCGTGGAAGTACTCACCGGTGTTGTAGGCAGCGGCGTCGATCCACTGCATCTCGGTGAACAGGAAGGCGGCGTGAGAATAAGCCATCTTCTCGGAGGCACCGGAAGCCATGAAGTAGATCATCTTGTCGTCCTTGAAGTCCTCGGCGAACTTCTTGGCGAGCTTCTTGCAGGACTGAGCGGCGTTCTCGCAGAGCTCGAAGACGTTGGTGAGGCCGGTGATCATGTCCTCGTAGTGGTCATAGCCCTCGGTCTGCTGAAGGATCTCGACAGCAAGAGCGATGGCGTAGCCGGGCTTCTCGCACTTGGCAGCGAAGTTGGCGTGGAAGCCGTGAACGATGACGTAGTCAGCGTCGACGGTCAGAGCGGAGCCAGCCTTGTTGGTGAGGGAGACGACCGGGCAGTTGTGCTTCTTGGCGGTCTTGTTGGCCTCGACGGTCTCGGGCGTGGAGCCACCGAGGGAGCAGGTGATCACGAAGGTGTGCTCGTTGACCCAGGAAGGCGTGTCGTAGTTGAACTCGTTAGCGGTGAAGATCTGAACGTTCAGCTTGTCCGTGTTGTTGGCCAGGAAGTACTTGGCGGGGTAAAGGTCGGACATGGAAGCACCGCAGCCGACGAAGGCGACGCTGTGGATCTCGTGGTTGGACAGGACGTCAGCGACGATCTGCTTAGGGAGGTTAAGGTCGATCTCGTACATCTGACACATTCCTTTCGATTTTTGCGGCGCCACATTGCCGGGCGCTCGCAGGGTTACCGTGGTTTGGACCGAGTCGCCGGCCCGTTGAGGATGCGACAAGGGGACTGTCCCATTGTCGCATTTTGGGAATGGAAGCCTGCCTGGGGTATGGGATGCCAGGCAGGCCCCCGGGGGAAAGCGGTTAGACGCTTGGTCGCGACTAGGCCAGGATGCCGGCCGCGGAGAGGGCGATGCCGCCCACGATGGCGATCACGAGAAGCCAACCGGTGTTGACGTTCTTCTTGATGAGCCAGTACATAAGGCCGGTGAGGCCAAGGGAAATCATCTGGGGCATCATGCCGTCCAGGATGTCCTGGATAACGACGGTGCCCTCAGCGAACTGCAGCGGGGTGGTGGCGCCGATCAGCGTAGCGATCATGCCGCCCACGGACATAAGGCCCACGATGCCGCAGACATACATGAGCTTCTCCATGAGGTCGCCGCCCTGAAGCTTGCTCAGGTACTCGTGGCCGCCCTGATAGCCCATCTTGGCTGCGAACCAGGTGATCAGCACAGAGGGGACGATGGAGATGAGCATGGCCAGGATCGGGCCCATGATGGAGCCCTGCTGAGCCAGCTGAACGCCCAGGCCAAAGGCGATAACGCGGATGGTGCCCTGGAAGAAGGAGTCACCGATGCCGGAAAGCGGACCCATGAGGGAGGTCTTGACCGCGTTGATCGAATCGGGATCGAAGTTCTCGGGATCCTTGGCGTACTCCTCCTCCATGGAGGCGGAGAGGCCCAGGATGAAAGCGCTCGTCTGCGGGGTGCAGTTGTAGAACGCCATGTGACGGTGGTAAGCCTCTTTCTTAGCAGCGAGCTGCTTGGGGTCGGACTCATCCGGATAGAGGCGATCGAGCGTGGGAACCATGCCGTAGAGGAAGCCCATGTTCATCTGACGCTCGTAGTTCCAAGAGGCCTGGATGGCCCAGGAGCGCCAGAAGAACTGGCTGACCTTCTTGTTCAGGGACACGTCCTTGGTTGCGGTTGCCATAGTGTGTTCCTCCTTAGTCTTCGTCGTCTTCGAGCGGATCGTAGTCGGAATCGACACCGGCGGCTGCATGGGAACCGTTGAACTTGAAGCCCATGAAGACGACAGCCAGGCACACACCGATCAGAGCGACCGCGATGACGGACAGGTTGAGGTAAGCGGCGAGCAGGAAACCGATGAACAGGAACGGAGTCATACCCTTCTTGATCATCATGGTGAGCAGCAGGGCCAAGCCGTAGGCAGTCATGATCTTGGTCGAAACGTTAAGACCAGTGGACAGCCACTCGGGAACCATGTTGACGATGGCCTGAACCAGGTCGGTGCCAACAAAGACGGCGAGGAAGATCGGCAGGAAGTACATGATGGCGTACAGACCGGAGCCGGCGCAGATGTGCATACGGTAGGCGGTCTTGAAGTTACCGTTATCGATCGCGCTATCTGCCACATGGGTGAGGGCGGCGATGATGGAACGGAACACGATGCCGAGGAGCTGACCCAGGACGGCGACCGGGATGGCGATCGTCATGGCGGTCTCGGCGGATGCGTCGGTCAGGCACGCAAAGGCAGCGGCCACGATGCCGCCCAGGACCATATCGGGCGGAACGGCGGCGCCGACCTGCACCAGGCCCATGGACACGAGCTCGACGGCGGCACCGACGGCAAGGCCGGTGGGCACATCGCCCAGCAGCAGACCGACGAGCGTAGCGCCAACGAGGGGCTGCTCGAAGTTAAGACGACCGAGCAGGCGGGAGTCCCACATGCAGAACACGCCGACGAGGCCGACGAGCACCGCACTGATGAACGTATTCATACCCTTCTCCTTTCAGTCAGGCAAAAGCCTGGTTGATTACAGCTTGGCGTCGATGTCGACGCTCTGATACGTAGGGGTCTGCTGAACATAGAGCTTGATGCCCATGTCGAGCAGCTGGTTGACGTCTGCCTTCTGGGTGGCGTCGAGGAAGACGGAGCTGTCCTTGCCGCCGACCTGATCGGCACCGTCGTGGTTGGCGGTGGCGCCCAGGTTGATGGCGTCGAGCTTGTAGCCCTGGCAGAACTGCAGCATCTCGGCCGTGTTGCCAAAGACGAACATGACGCGCTCGCCGAGGGTGTTGAGCTTGTCCATCTTGGCGAGGGCACGCTCGACGGTGAAGACGTTCAGACGCACGCCCTGGGGCTTGGCCAGCTTAAGAGCGCCCTTCTTGATGTCATCGTTGGCGGCAGCGTTGTCGACGACGATGATGCGCTCGGCCTGAACCTTGGTGGTCCAGGTAAAGACGACCTGGCCGTGCAGCAGACGGTAGTCAAGACGTGCGAGGACGATCTTGGCGGGACCGGAGCTGTGACGGGACGCCTTGGCCTTCTTGGCGGGAGCCGCGGCAGCCTCGACCGGTGCGTTGGGGTTGGTCAGACCGGTGCGGGCCTCGTTGATGAGGGCCGCGAGCTCGGCGCCCTTGACGGGGACGGGGCTCATAGCGAGCGTGAGCGCCAGCGGGATGTTGAAACCGCTGACAACCGTGAACTTCGTGCCGTTCTTGGAAAGCTCGACCATGTTGTTGTTGACCGAGCTGCCGAGCATATCGGTCAGCACATAGACGGTGTCGTCCGCGTTGAACGTGGCGATCATAGCCTCAACCTTATTGGTGATGGGCTCCTTGTCGTCACGAGCAAGCGACACGACGTGGACGTTCGACACGTCGCCGAGAACCATCTCGAGCGTGTCTTTGGCGCCTGCGGCCAGGCCGCCATGAGATGCGAGAATGATCTGATTCATCTTGCCTCCTCCTTTTCGTTATGGTCATTATAACGTCTTATACGTTGCCTATATTGCTAATTAGTATAAAGACCGTTCGCGGGTGAAAATCGACCGTTGACGGGTTTAACGTACTTGAAACGTTGGGGCCGGATAGGCCGGCGCTGGCTGGATAACCCCAGGTCAGACGCCGCGCACAATCCTCTATCGCACGAAGTACCAGGGGCTTTCCTGCACGGTGGGTTCCAGCGCAATGCCGGTGCGTTCCTTAAACAGATCCATGTCCTGAGATTTTTCGGTCCACCACGCGTTGGGCTTAAAGGTCATGCTCTCAATGACATGACCGACAAACACACTGTTGCGCAGCTTGGAGAAGTCGGTGTTCATGATCAGGATGGACGCGAGCACCAGCACAATGCCCAGAACCTTGATCGCGCCGGCGGACTCGGCATAGACACCAATGCCCACCAGTACGGTGACGACCGTCTCGAAAGACATTACGACGGGAACTTTCGACGTCTCGAGCCCCATGGACAGACCCTGCATATATAAGATGTAAGCCACGGCTGTGGGGATGAGTCCAAAGCCAAGGAACAGCAGCAGCAGCTGCGGCGACATTGCCGCGGCGACATCCGGCCACGGAGCCGCGATAGCCGCCATAACCGTACCGCCAAAAACAAAGCCCCAAAACGTGACAGCCAGCGGGTGGACCGTCTTGGTTGCTATCCGGCTAAACACCGCGAGCGACGCACCACAAAGGCCTGCAATCACGCCCGAAGTGACGCCCCAAACCGAAAAATGGAAACCGGAAAGGTCGCCATTGGTCACTGCAAGCACGCAGCCAACGATGTTAAAGACAATGGCAACGAGCTTGTTGGGGGTCACGTCCTCGCGATAAAGCACGCGACCGAGTATGACGCCAAACACCGGCGAGGTGTAGAGCAGCACCGAGGCCGTGGACATGCCCACCTCGCCCATGCACTCGTAATAGCAAGTGTTGGCGGCGGCGAGGCCGACGATACCGACAAGCGCACAGGGAACAAGCTCTTTAGGACTTGCCTTGAACAGTGCCAGGGGACCCTGAGCCACGGTAGACCCCTCACCCGGACGGCAGCCCATAAACATCAGGACCGGCGCCAAGATAAACGCTCCGACCAACAAGCGAAAGGCAGCCATGCTCTGGGACGAAACGCCCATGGCCGAGATGCCGTTTACAAAGATTCCGATGCTGCCCCACATAAGCGCGGCGATTAGCACCAGCACATAGCCCAGATTGCTTTTCTTCAACGCAGCCTCCTCAGTATTATTTCCAATATGTTTCGTACTACGTTATAGTCGTTATATACATTTTTCAAGACACAAATCGCCGAACGGAAAAGATCCGCTGGGGACGGAGGAAAACGGACCACTGAGGGGCTGGTCTGAGTCAGTGATCCGTTTTCCTCCGTCCCCAGCGGATCATTTGGCTGTTGCGGTGAAATAGTTCCTGAATAGAGGCTTCAGACCCCCAAACAGGAACTATTCCACCGCAACTTATGAGGACATCGAGCTGTTAGGCCGCTCTATCCCCTAGTAATCCAGCTTCCACATGTAGCGGCGCGTCATGTAGTCCTTGTGGGTGACGGCAGAGAGCGCGCGCATATACACGTTGTTGAGGATCGGGGCAAAGATCAGGTGGTTGAAGTACTCGCTCACGCTGTCCTTGATGTCGTTGAGGCCGAGCTCCTTGGCGTCGAGCTGATAGACGCGCTCGCCACCGTACTGGTTGACGAAGCGGATGCCGCGCTCGTCGTTGCAGCGGCTGCGGCCGACGCTGATGAGCTGGAACAGCGAGGTGCGCTTGTCCAGGATCTCGAAGGGGCCATGGAAGAAGTCGCAGGTGTTGATGGTGCAGGAGTCGATCTGCAGCATCTCCTGCACGTTGCAGATGCTAAAGACGTAGGCGGCACCAAAGAGCGGACCCTGAGCCATGACGTTGATGCAGGGCTTGTCGGCGTTCTGCTCGGCCCACTTGGCAGCAAGCGGACGGGTGTACTCGACGGCCTTGCGATAGATGGGGTCAACCAAGTCGAAGGCGGCCATAGCGGTCTCGTACTCGGCATAACCCTCGGTCTGCTGCGTAAGCTCCATGGCGATCATGGTCACGACGGCGGAGTTGGTGCGGCCCATGCAGGACTCGTCGACGGCCAGGCTGTCGTACTTGATCTTGTAGTCGCAGACCTCGGTAAGGCCGGACTCGTCAACATAGATGGCGATGGTGCTGGCGCCGTGGTCCTTGGCGACCTGGGCGGCAACGATGGTCTCCTTGGTGCCGCGCATGGACACGACGACGGCCAGGGTGTTCTCGTTGACGTAGGCCGGGGTGGCGTGCACGAACTCGTTGCTGGTGTAGCTGGAGCTCACGACCTGCGTGGCCTCGTGCTCCATAAAGTACTGGGCAGGATAGTTGCCGCCGTTGGATCCGCCAGCGCCAATCCACACGACGCGCTTGATGCCGCCCTTGTCTGCCTTGTCAGCCAAAACCTGGGAGACGACATCCTTAACCTGTTCCTGAGTAGTCATCGTGCATCAGCCTTTCTTCTCGTTTGATGCTCTCGATGGCATACAAGTTACATACATGTTTTGGTTATGTCGACTAGTTGTATGCTATATTTATCTTAGAAATTTTGCTGGTAAGGTTTTCGGTAGCTCGATACCAGCGGTTTTATTGTTGTGTTGAATACATGCTTGCTTAGATAGGCATACAAGTTAGATATAGGCTGATCGCATGAACGCTTCATCTAAAAAGAAACTGAGCCAATACGAGCGCTTGGCGGGTACGCTTCGCGACCGCATCGCCGCCGGCATCTACGCACGCGGAGACAAGCTGCCGTCCGAGATGGAGCTCATGGACGAATCGGGGCTGTCGCGCAGCACCGTGCGCCACGCCCTTAAGGTGCTCGTTGATGAGGGCCTGGTGCGCACCGAGCGCGGGCGCGGCGCCTTTGTGGCCGACACGCCCGCGCTCCACGAGAACAACCTGGTGTTTTCGAGCTATACCAAGCAGGTCGAAGGCCAGGGCATGAAGCCCACCACGCGCACCGTGGACTCAGGCTTTGCCAAGGCGGCCGGCAGCATAGCCAAGTTCTTTGACGCCGCCGTGGGCAGCAAGCTCGTCAAACTTGTCCGCCTGCGCTACCTGGACGACGCGCCGCTGTGCTTGGAGACCACCTACCTGCCGCCAAGCTTCGAGACGCTCATCGATCGCGATATCAACGGTTCGCTCTACGCCACGCTGCGCCAGGAATTCCATCGCGCACCGGCACAGGGGCATAAGACCTTTGAGGTGTGCTATGCCTCGCAAAACGAGGCGTTTTTGCTCAACGTTGAGCGCGGGCAGGCGCTGATCCTGATCACCGACTACGTCTACGACACCGACGGCCGCCCGCTCCACGTCTCCAAGCGCATCCAACGAACCGACCGCGCCAAATACACCGAACCCATCGGCTAACCAACACCAAAACCACCACAAAGGGGACAGTGAACTGCCTCCCATTTCTTGGACATCGGGAAATGGGAGGTTTTCCATGAGTAT
>CABRGB010000071.1 GCA_902470345.1 uncultured Collinsella sp. | reverse complement strand
TTAGCCCAGCAGGCTCAGGCCAACAGAGACAAACGCCAGGATAACGCCGACGATGGACTCACCGCCCAGCAGGCCGCTGGCAACGACCAGGCCCTGCTCCTGGAAGGCGGCATCCTTGGCGGCCTTCTCCTTGTCCGAAAGACCGGCCTCGGCGTCGCGGTGAGCGACCCACTTATCGTAGGCGAGCTTGACGCAGGAGCCCAGGAAGGCCGTGAGCGACATGTAGAACGGCAGGTACACGCCCAGACCGATCATCATGGCCGGAATGCCGAGCCAGTACATGATGATGCCGGCGATAAAGCCGCCCGCAAACCACGGCACGCTCGGGATGCCCGAGACCATGGTGGCGACGACGCTTGCCTGCGCGGCAACAAAGCTCTTGTCGGGACCGAAGGCGTCCGGACCATAGGCGGTGACGAGCGCGACCATGACAGCGGCGGCGACCAAGGCGCCCACGATGCCGCCGATGGCCTGGCCGATCCACTGTGCGCGCGGGTTGGTGCCCAGTACGGCGCCGGCCTTAAAGTCGTTCATGACGTCGCCCGCAAGGCCGCACGCCACGGCTACGATGCCGGCGATAAAGAACAGCTTGACCTGTGCGAGCTGCGCGAAGGCTGCCACGATGAGCATGACGATGAGGCCAAAGATCTCCATGGGGTCGATACCCGTCTGGCCGCAGCTCTGCGCGCTCATAATGGTGGTGACAAAGGTGAACAGCGTGACGATGACGGCTGGGACGGGACCGAGGTCGAGCGCGATGGCAACGATCACAGCGATGGCTGCGGTGCCCAGGCCGATGATGCCGGCGTCGAGCTTAAGCGAGCCCGAGATAAGCGACTGCTCGTCGGTGTCGGTGGAGCTGTCGGCGGCGAGGCCACGGACGATACCGGCGACCTGCGGCAGGATGTCCTTAAGGACGACGGCGACGCCAAAGCCCATCATAAGACCCATACCGAGGGATTTGACGATACCCTGCGCGGTCACAATATCGAACAGGCCAGCAGCGGTGCCGCCAACGATGATGCCAAAGTTGCCCAGCAGCGCGCCGGCAAACCAGAAGGCGACGGGGGCGAAGCCCACGAGGAAGCCGATGGACAGCAGCATGGGCGAGTTGTAGATGGCAAAGGTCACGCCGGGGATATTGAGCGTGCACAGCATACTGGGCACCACGCCCAGGGCGTCGCGCAGCACGCTGTAGATGCCTGCGATGGCCATGGAGCCAAAGAGCTGCTTACCGGTCTTGCCGCCGGCCTCGGTAGCACGTAGGGTCTGAGCTGCGGCGTTGCCGGTGGGGAACTCCAGCGCGGCGTCCACGATAAAGTGACGGTGGATGAGCGCTGTCGCTAGAAGGCCCAAGATGGTGCCGGCGAGCGCCACGATAAACATGTCGAGCCAGCTGATCTGGTCGGCATAGCCCAACATCCAGGCGCCCGGGATGGTAAACGCCAGGCCGCCGGCGACCATGGCGCCCGCAGACATGATGGTGTGGGTGACGTTGGCCTCGTTGAGGCTGGCGTTGCCCATGAGCTTCAGGAAGAACAGCGAAATGACGGCAGCGAAAATGATCGGCCAGGGGAGGGCGCCCATCTTGAGGGCGGTATAGGCCGAGCTTGCCGTGATGATCACGCAGCCAAGGACGCCGATGACGACGCCGCGCAGCGTGAGTTGACCACGCACCGAGGTGCGGTTCGAGGGATTGCTCATATAGAACTCCTTTGCGTATATCCGCTTCCCCCGGGAGCGCCGCTACGGATACGGCGCGGGAAGTCGGGTTACCAAGGGCCGATGCGTGAGCTCGCGTACGACCGCGCATCAGTATAGCCGCAAGCTAGTCATTTTGGGATGACTGGTTTAGGTAGGCGATATACTGCTGGGCAGACGAAAGGAGCGCCGACGATGCTTAATGGCTGCGCATACATATTGACGGTCGACGTGGGCAACACGTTCATTCGCTTTGGCCTGTTTGCCGAGGATTCGGCCGCGGCGCAGGAATGCCCGCTTGCGACGTGCGAGATCACGACGCCGTCGAGCATCACGGCCGACGAGGCGCGCATGAGGCTCGCGCAGGTCATTGGCGCGCTGTCAGCCGATGCGGGCATGACGGGTGCGCTCATTCCCGCAGCCGCAGTGCTGAGCTGCGTAGTGCCGGCGCTCGAGCGCCCGTGGAAGGCGGCGCTTTCCCGCACTTGCACGGGGCGAGTGCTCACCGTGGGACCGGGCCTCAAGACCGGTATGCCCGTGCACTACGACGATCCAGCAGAGATCGGCCCCGACCGCATCGCCGACGCCGTGGCGGCCCGTGCCGCCTACGGCTCTCCGTGCATCGTGATCGACCTGGGCACTACGACCAATATCGAGGTCATCGATGCGCGCGGAACCTTTGTCGGCGGCGTCATCGCACCGGGTCTGGCACTTGGCGCCCGCTCGCTTTCGGCCGCTGCGGCGCGCCTGCCGCAGGTCGAGCCTTCGGCGCCCACGCATGTCATCGGCCGCAACACGCGCGAGGCCATGCGCTCGGGCGTGGTTCTGGGCGAGGTGGCCCGCATCGACGGCATGCTCGACATGGTGCTTGCCGAGATGCGCGCGACCAAGGCGGCGGGCGAGGGCAGCGTACCCATCGTCATCACCGGCGACGATGCCGAGGCGCTCGCGGCGTTGGTCGGCCACAGCCTGACGGTAGACGACGCGCTGACGCTGCGGGGTCTCGCGGAGCTGTACCGCATCAACCAAAAGCCTCGCCGTGCATAAAGTCGAGGACGTCGGCGGGGGAGGAAACAGCCCCACCTTTCACCTGCTACAATGGGTCAAACTATTGCGATTTCGGAGGTGTCTGCCATGTCGGACGATCTTCATCAAACCGCGTCGGGCAAGCGCCGCGACGTTATTAGCTGGGACGAGTTCTTTATGAGCGTGGCCATCGCCGCGCAGCGCCGCAGCAAGGACCCCAACACGCAGGTGGGCGCGTGCATCGCCAGCACCAACCACCGCATCCTTTCGGTGGGTTACAACGGCACGCCCTCGGCACTCAATGACGACTTTTTCCCGTGGGGCACGAGCGATGACCCGCTGCAGGACAAGCATAACTACGTAGTCCATGCCGAGGCCAACGCCGTGCTCAACTACCGCGGCTCGCTCAAAGACCTCGAGGGTTCCACGGTCTACGTCACGCTGTTCCCGTGCCACGACTGCGCCAAGATCCTGGCGCAGGTGGGCGTGGGCGAGGTCGTCTACCTGGACAATAAGTATGCCGACACCGATGACGGCCGTATCAGCCGCCGCATTCTCGACTCCTGCGGCATCAGCTACCGCCAGGTCATCGTCGATGTCCAGATTGGTACCGGGGGACAGGCTCAGCAGTAATATGCGTTGTCGTTATCTGACGACGAGCGCAGCTCAAAGAGCCCCGTCCCAAATTGACTACTCGTGAAAGTCGTGTCCGCGCGCATGGCTGGCGCCTAAGCGGGTACATGGCTGTAGTAACATAGCCCCTGTCCGCGGGCGTGCCCGCGTTATTGTGAGAAAGGAGCCCCTGTGGCTGTTAACGAAGAGCTGCTTAAGAAGGTTCTTGAAGAGATCCGCCCCAACCTGCAGGCCGATGGCGGCGATATGGAGTATGTGGGCGTCGACGACGAGGGTGTCGTCAAGCTGGAGCTGCAGGGCGCCTGCGCCGGCTGCCCCATGAGCTCGCTAACCCTTTCCATGGGTATCGAGCGTATCCTGAAGGAGCATGTGCCCGGCGTTACCCGCGTTGAGCAGGTCAATGCTTCCGGCGAGGCCGAGGACCTGTACGACGAGTACGCGCCGTTTTAAGATGCGAAAGCTGCGGACGGTGCGCTCCGCATAGACGTTACGCCCAAATATGCGGCTGCGAGCGAAAGGCCCGCGGCCGCATTTGTATGTAGGGAGCAGGGAACCGATATGCTCAACGACCTCTACCATATGCTTGATCCCGTCGCCATTTCGGCGGGGCCCATCACCATCTACTGGTACGGCTTGGCCTATGTGGTCGGAGCTCTGCTCACGGCGGTCGTCATGTACCGCACACAGCGCCGTTGGGGTTTCGACATTACGGTCGACGACCTGACGAGTGTCGTGGTCGGTGTGGTCTTTGGCCTCATCATCGGCGCCCGCCTGTTCTACGTCATCTTTTACGGTGATGGCTACTACTGGGCGCATCCGCTCGAGATCTTTGCCACCAACGAGGGCGGCATGAGCTTCCACGGCGGTTTGGTGGGCGGCATTATCGGCGGCATCATCGTATGCCGCATGTATAAGCTCGACGCATGGACTTTGGCAGACCTTGCCGTCATAGGCGCGCCGCTGGCCTTGTGCCTGGGCCGTTGTGCCAACTTTGTCAACGGCGAGCTGTGGGGCAAGCCGACCGATCTGCCCTGGGGCGTGATCTTTGGCGGCACCGCGGGCGATATGCCGCGCCATCCCTCCCAGCTCTACGAGGCATTCCTCGAGGGTATTGTGCTCTTTTGCATTCTGCAGGTGCTCAGCCGCAAAAAGCCGCTACTGCCCCAAGGCACGTTTATGGGCGTCTTTGTGATGGGTTACGGCATCGTCCGCTTCCTCATTGAGTTTGTGCGCGTGCCCGATGCCCAGCTGGGCTATCTGCTGGGCGGCGTCATCACCATGGGTCAGCTGCTGAGCCTGCCGCTCGTAATCGCGGGCCTGGCGCTCATCATCTTTGCTCGTCGCCGCAACCAGCCCCAGCGCATCTACCTCGACGCTTAACCACCAAAAAGTGAACAGGCACCTTTGTGGTGGTTTGCTGGGCAACGATGACAGAACCGTAACGTTTCCCCAGATAAAACCTGCCAAAATAAACCTGTCCCTTTTTTGCAGGTTTCTAGAAAGGCTCTTTGGACTGTGAAGGATTCCGATCTCTCCACAACGGCTGCGCGCGACGCTGCCCGCATCGTCTGGTTTAAGCGCTACCCCGCCAAGCAGACGCTCATCGCATTTTTGCTCGCGCTGTTGGCGACCACGGCGTTTTCCATCGACCCCTCCCCGGTGTCGAGCAACGCAGTCTTGGCGATTGACCCCAAAGCCTCGGGCATGCTGTACGTGTGCTACGAGGTGCTCCTCTCGTTTGCCGGCCATACCGACGCGGTCATGCTGCTTGCACTTGCCTGCCTGCTCACCTTGCCGTTTCGCTACGTGTTCTTTGGCCGTGGCGACACCTGGCGTCCATCGATCATTCTGCCGTCGCTGTTCTTCGCCATCTGCATGGTGTTCGGCCGCAGCTACGACCTCACCGACTCGGCCGAGATTGTCCTTGGCGACAAAGCTCGCATCATCTGCGCCTGGATTGGCGGCGCGGGCTGGATGCTCTTGGCGGTCGTTGCCTTCTACCTTGCCTTTGAGTGTCTAGATTGGCTGAGCACTCGGCGCATTCCGTTTTCCGAGGTGCACTTTGGCCGCGTATGGCGTGTGACTCACGCCGTGCTCTCGGTCCATCCCTTTGCCGGGCCCTTCCTGGTGCTTATGATCGCCTGGGCGCCCACGCTCATCGCTTCGCTGCCTGGCCTTTTTATGGGAGATACGGGCGCGCAGATTCGCCAGTGGTTCAACTATCCCAACGGCACGAGCGACTACTTGCGTCTGCTCAATCCTAATGTGTTGCTCAACGGGCATCATCCCGTAGTGCACACGGCCATTATCGGCTCGTGCGTTCAGCTGGGGCTTTCGATGTTCAACAGCGCTAACGCGGGCCTCATCATCTATACCTGCGCTCAATTTGTCATTACGGCCGCCTGCATGGCCTATTCCATTTCATCGCTGCGCAAACTGGGCGTGAGCCTGCCGGTTCGCGGTGCGATCCTGCTGTTCTTTGCGTTTATGCCGATGTTCTCTAACTACGCGGCGCTGCTCACCAAAGACGTGCTCTTTGCCGATGCGTTCTTGGTGCTGCTGGTACAGACCGTTAAGCTCGTGGCATGTGGCTTGCCCCGTCGTGATGCCAATGTCGAGCGAGCGGGCGAGAAAGCCCCCGTGCTCTTTGCGCGCCACGACTGGCTGCTGCTCGCTCTGGGCGCCATGAGTTCCACGTTTCTGCGCAACGGCGGCCTGGTGTTTCCCCTGGCGGCATGCGTAATCGCGGCGGCGTTTTGCGTATGGGACGTGCATGTGGCTCGTCGTGCAGCCAAGCAGACTGGTGCTGCGCCTTCGGGCGCCATCCCGCGCTTCCGCTGGGTTGGCGTTCTCGCGGTGCTCGCGCTCTGCCTTGCCTCTAATATGTACTTCACCAAGGTCTTTATGCCGGCGCACGACATCACGCCTGGTTCCAAGCGCGAAATCCTTTCGATTCCGTTCCAGCAGACGGCTCGTTTCGTCCAAAAGCACGACGGCCTCAACTCGGGCGTCAACCCTACGGTTAAGGAGGACGGCACCATCGTGGAGGCTCCTTGCGACGGCTTGGTGGCCGATGAGGAACGCGCCGTGATCGACCGGGTGCTCAAGTACGAGAATCTGGGCCGCCGTTACAACCCGGATAAGTCGGACGCCGTTAAAAATTGCTTTAACGAGTACGCCTCGCAGGAGGACATCAAGGCCTATTTTGAGGTGTGGGCTCAGATGTTCAAAAAGGATCCCGAGTGCTATATCTCGGCGCTCATCAATAACTACTACGGCTACTTTTATCCGAGTGCCCGCGATGCGTGGGTCTACAGCACGGCGCGCAGTGCCGAGATCATGGCAAAGCCCGATAACCTCAAGTACTTCGACTTCCATCCGGTTGACAGCAACGTGGTGCGCTGGTGCGACCACCTGATCAATTTGTACCGTGTGGCGGTGCAGCGTGTTCCCTTTATCTCGCTCACCATGAGCTCGGCCACCTATGTGTGGATCATGATCGCCGTGGTGGTCTACCTGCTGCGTCGTCATTCATGGCGTGCGCTGGCGATCTGGGTGCCGCTGTTGGGTGTGCTCGCCGTGTGCCTGATTGGCCCGTGCAACGGCTCAACCTACATGCGCTACCTGTATCCGGTTATCGCCTGCATGCCCTTTGCCATCGGCGCCACCGTCACCCGCAGCGACTTCCTCTGGTTCTAACTTGGTGCATTGGGGTCAGGTTTCTTTGCGCCAAAGGGGCCATCATCACGACGCCTCCATTTTGGGGTTTATCTCGCAGGCCAGTAGGTATATCATAACGACGTTTGTTTATATTGCCCGAGCATCTGCGCTGGGCTTTAGGTCGAAACCGATAGGAGACACGTATGTCCGGACACTCTAAGTGGGCCACAACCAAGCATCGTAAGGGCGCGCAGGACGCCAAGCGTTCCGCCCTCTTCTCCAAGCTCAGCCGCAACATCACCGTTGCTGCCCGTCTCGGCGGTGACCCGCTGCCCGAGAACAACGCCAGCCTCGCCGCTGCCGTTGCCAAGGCCAAGGCTCAGTCCATGCCTAAGGACAAGATCAAGTCCGCTATCGACAAGGCTTTTGGTTCGGGTGCTGACGCCGCCGTCTACGAGAACATCGTGTACGAGGGCTACGGTCCCGCCGGTGTCGCCGTCTACGTCGACTGCCTGACCGACAACCGCAACCGTACCGCCGCTGATGTCCGTTCCGCCTTCTCCCACGCTGGTGGCAACCTGGGCACCTCCGGCTCCGTCGCCTTCCAGTTTGAGCGCAAGGGCCAGATCGTCGTCGCCAAGGAGATCCTGGACGAGAACGCCAAGAAGGAGACCATGATCGCCAACGGTGCTGCCGGTGACGAGGATGAGTTCATGATGGCCATCGCCGAGGCCGGTGGCGAGGACTACGAGGACGCCGGCGAGGAGTGGATCGTCTGGACTGCTGCCAACGACGTTATGGCTGTCTCCAAGGCGCTCGAGGAGCAGGGCGTCCAGGTCAAGGGCTCCGAGACCACCATGGTCCCGACCACCCCGACCGAGGTTTCTGGCGCCGATGCCAAGAAGGTTCAGCGCCTCATCGACCGTCTTGAGGAGCTCGACGACGTCCAGGATGTTTACAGCACCATGGACATGACCGACGAGGTCATCGCTGCCCTCGAGGAGGAGTAGCGCCCGCACGGGTTAAGCCGTGCATATCTGGGCATAATGAAGCGAGCATGCAAGCCTCGTGGAATAGATGAGCCGGATCCGCGTGCGTAGAGCACCGGACCCGGCTCTTTTATAATGATGCGAACCGTTTTGCATTTCGAGAGCCGAGATTTGAAGGGAGCGCCACGTGCGCGTACTCAAACGAGCCCTAGCGATTGTGTATCTTGCCGCCGCCATCGTGGCGCTGGGTACGCTTGTCTGCCAGTTTTGGGGGCCGTATACGTATCGCTTTATGCTGCTGATGCGCGACCCCATGCC
>CABRGB010000070.1 GCA_902470345.1 uncultured Collinsella sp. | reverse complement strand
TCGCGCCCTTGAAGTTGAACGTCAGATTGTCCAAATGCGGCCCGCGCAGCGTCGGGCCGTTACGCGGTTCGTAGAACCGCGTAACTAGTTAGTACATCTTTGCGCCGGCGGGGATGGAAGCGTCGAGCTGGATCAGGTTGAGGCGCTCCTCGCCCTCCTCCTCGTGGATGGCGCTGATCAGCATACCGCAGCTGGGAATACCCATCATCTTGCGCGGAGGCAGATTGGTGATGGCGAGCAGCGTCTTACCGACCAGGTCCTCGGGCTCATAGTAGCCATGGATGCCGGAGAGGATGGTGCGGTCGGTGCCGGTGCCGTCGTCGAGCGTAAAGTTCAGCAGCTTCTTGGACTTCTTGACGGCCTCGCATGCCTTGACCTTCACAGCGCGGAAATCGCTCTTGGAGAAGGTATCAAAGTCGACGAATTCCTCGAACAGCGGCTCAACGGCGATCTTGGAGTAATCGAGCGTGGGCTTGAGCGGCTTGACGAACGGGCTTGCGGCGTTGCCGGCCTCGGCAGCCTTGGCAGCGGCGGCACCGGACTGGAAACCCTTCTCGGGCTTCATGTGCGGGAACAGCAGGACGTCGCGAATGGAAGCCTGGTTGGTGAGCAGCATGACCACGCGATCGATACCGATGCCGATGCCGCCCGCGGGAGGCATACCGTACTCGAGGGCGCGCACGTAGTCCTCGTCGTACTCCATAGCCTCGTCGTCGCCGCCGGCCTTCTCAGCCATCTGGGCAGCAAAGCGCTCGGCCTGGTCGACCGGGTCGTTGAGCTCGGAGAATGCGTTGGCGTACTCGTGGCCGGCGATGACCAGCTCAAAGCGGTGCGTCAGACGCGGGTCGTCCTCAAAACGCTTGGCAAGCGGGCTGACCTCGATGGGGTAATCGCATACGAAGGTCGGGTTGACGATGGTGTCCTCGCCCAGCTCATCGTAAATCTCGGCGATGATCTTGCCAGCAGTCCACTCGGGCTTAATCTCCAGGCCCTTCTCGCGCGCGGCGGCGGCAAGCTCCTCGACCGGTGTATCGATGGTGACCTTCTTGCCGAGCACGTCGGAGACGATGTCGGTCATGGGACGGCTGGCCCACTCACCAGAAAGGTCGATGGTCTGGCCCTGGTACTCGATGACCTCGGGGTTGCCGATGGCCTTGTTGGCAGCCTTGATGACGCCCTGGGCGAGCGCCTTCATGCCCTCGAGATCGGAGAAGGCACGGTAGGCCTCCATCGTGGTGAACTCGGGGTTGTGGGTAAGGTCCATGCCCTCGTTACGGAAGATGCGGCCAATCTCAAAGACACGCTCAAAGCCACCGACGATGCAGCGCTTGAGGTGCAGCTCGGTAGCAATGCGCAGGTAGCACTCTTGATCGAGCGCGTTAAAGTGCGTGATGAACGGCTTAGCCGTAGCGCCACCCTGGATAGTCTGCAGAATGGGGGTCTCGACCTCCATATAGCCGTCGGACTCCATAAAGCGGCGGAAGGTGGAGAGAATCTGCGAGCGCTTACGGAAGGTCTCGCGAACATCGTCGTTGGCAATCAGGTCGACATAGCGCTGACGATAGCGGGTCTCCTTGTCGGAGAGGCCATGGAACTTCTCGGGCAGCGGGCGAACGGCCTTGGAGAGCAGCGTCGCGCTCTTGGGGGCGACGGAAAGCTGGCCACGCTTGGTGCGCACGACCACGCCGGTCACGCCCAGGATATCGCCCAAGTCAAGGGCCTTAAGCGTGCTCCAGGCTGCCTCGTCCATGTCGTTAATACGGCAGAACAGCTGAATCTCGCCAGTCGCGTCGCGGACGACAATGAACATGATCTTGCCCTGACCACGCTTGGCGACCACGCGGCCGCCGATCTTCACAACGTCCTCGGTGTCCTCGCCATCGGCAAGCTCGGCATACTTAGCCTCGATGTTGGCAACGTAGTCCTCGATCTCGGAGTGCTCGGGGTACGGATTTTGACCCGCCTCGAACAGGGCGGCGCGCTTGGCCAGGCGCGTGGCGCGCTCATCGTTGAGCGTCGATGCCTGCTCGGCGGCGTTCTGGTTCTCTGCCATAGTTAGCTCCTCAAACTAAAACGCTCCCCAGGATTCGGTCCCAGGGAGCGAAAACATACCTTTACGCGGGACCGTGGTCTAGCGTGCGATCTTTGCGATGGTGTAGACGCGAGTCTTGCCAGAAGGCGTAACGACCTCAACGGAGTCGCCCTCGCCGTGACCGATGATGGCGTGACCGACCGGAGACTCGTTGGAGATCTTGTGCTCGAGCGAGTTGGTCTCGGTGGTACCGACGAGCGTGACTTCCATGACCTCACCGTTGGGATCGATCAGAGAAACGGTGGAACCGATGGAGACGGTCAGATCGCCCGTGGTGGCAGCAACCTGAGCGTTGGCGAGGATGGCCTGAATCTCGGCAATGCGAGCAGCATTCTGGGCCTGCTTGTCCTTGGCGGCATCGTACTCGGAGTTCTCCGAAAGGTCGCCGAACGCGCGGGCTTCCTTGATGTCCTCGACGATCTCCTTGGCGTAATCGCCCTCACGCCAAGCGAGCTCCTCGACGAGCTTCTGGCGGCCCTCAGCGGTCAGTACGATCTGGCTTGCGTCCATACGGATATCTCCCCAACTATGATGTAACGATCAACTGTCAACAAAACGAAAAAGACCGGCTAGCCTGCGGGCAAGCCGGTCAGGTGCTCACCCCAAAGGGATGGGACTACTCTGCGTCCGCGTCGCTGTCCTCTGCCTGCTTTTTCTTGGCAGCAGCGAGCTTGGCCTCGAGCTCTGCGATCTCCTTGTCCTCCTTGGACTCCTCGACCACAACGTCCTCGGCCTGCTTGGTTTCGCCCTTATCGTCGCCCTCCATACCCTCGCGGATATTCTTGACGGTAGAGCCGAGAGACTTGCCGAGCTTCGGCAGGTTCTTAGGCCCGAAGATGATCAAGACAACGACGAGAATAATGATGAGCTCAGGAGCCCTCAGTCCAAACATGTAGACCTCCACAATACAGCGAGACAAGCTCGAATGAGTATACCGCGGGTGCCGCGGTATCACAACAATAGCTAAAAAAAGGGACCGCAAGAAGCGGTCCCTCCTCATGCTCTGGTCGGGTTGACTGGATTTGAACCAGCGACCCCTGCGTCCCGAACGCAGTGCTCTACCAAACTGAGCCACAACCCGTTAGCTCGACTATAGTAACAAAGATTTCCGTCGTGTGCCAGAGAAATTTTTACTTCTTTGGCGCTTCAATGCGAACCGTGTCGGAAACGAGCTCCGTTGCATAAGCCCACCAGCCGTTTTGTTGAGCGGCTGCCGCAAGATTGACTGCCGTGGCGGCAGTATCGCAGAGAGCAAACGAGCAGGCACCCGAACCGCACACGTTTGCGATAATGGTACCGTCCTGTGAACGAAGCCAGTCGAGCACCGTTTGAATCCGCGGCTCCATCTGCGCGGAAATGACACCCAGGTTGTTGTGGACGAGCGCGTAGGCCGCCTCTGCGTCTCCCGAGCGAAGGGCAGATGCGATCGCTCCGGGCTTGTCCGCAGGCACTGGGGTCTCGTCAAAACGTCGATAGGCTTCAATTGTTGAAACGCTTGCCTCGCGCGGCTTGACCAGCACGACGGGTGTCACGGGTAGTGCGGGGTACTCGGTTGCCAGCACGTCTCCCCCACCCACGTAAAATGCAGGGCTGGCATGCAAAAAGAAGGGAACGTCGGCGCCAATGCCGCGCGCAATGTTGTCCAGCGCGGGGTCGGCACGGTCGATACCCCAACTCTCTGCCAAGGCGACAATGACCGCCGCGGCATCCGTCGAAGGACCGCCCAGGCCGGCACACAGCGGGATGCGCTTCTTAATCGTGATGCAGACATTGGCTTCGCGACCGTAATGCTCGGCCATAGCAGCGGCCGCACGATACGCCGTATTCTTTTGCATGGGAAAGTCAGATGCCGGAATCGTCTGGACGGTCAGCGCCTGTGCCGGCGTAACCGTCACGGTATCGACAAGACCGACGGCTGCCATCAGGGAATCGACCTTATGGTAGCCGCGGTCGTCACGCTCGGTATGAACCCCCAGATAGAGGTTGATCTTTGCCGGCGCGGAAAGGATCAGGGACCAATCGGTCACCGCTAGTGCTCCTCGAGCTGATTGCCGAGCGGGGTAAAAATGTGCTCGCCGCTCTCGGGGTCGAACAGCTCGACCTGGCCGGTGAGAACATCAATATACTGGTAGGACTGACGCGACTTGCGGCCACGGCGCTCGTCGACCTCGACGATAAAGACTGCCGGATGGACGCTCTTGATGGTGCCCATGCGCTCGACGACGCGGGTGCGGCCCATGTTGGCCTTCACCTTAACGCGATCGCCCACCATATCGGTCAGCTTCTCGTGGATGTCGTCGACGTGATTGACTTCCATCTCTTCCATGAACAGGGCCTCCAGAAGGTGCAATTCAAAAAGGGGATAATACCCCTAAGATAGACAAAACTCTAATACTATAGCACCCTGACGTGACCATACGCAAGTAGCTAAATAAGCCCCGTCCCAAATTGACTACTTACAGATTGTCGGTGTCCAGGACGATGGTGAATGGACCGTCGTTGACCAAGTCGACTTTCATATCGGCGCCGAAAATGCCATGCGCTACGTGCTCGACGTCCTCGCGCACAAGCGTCAGGAAGTACTCGTAGAGCTCGTTGGCGACATCGGGGGCGCCGGCCTCCGTAAACGATGGACGGCGGCCGTGACGGCAATCGGCGAACAGCGTGAACTGCGACACCACGAGAACCTCGCCGTCGACATCGGCAAGTGCCAAGTTGGTCTTGCCGTTCTCGTCCTCGTAAATGCGCAAGCCCCGGAGCTTGCCCCACAGCTTATCGGCCTCGGCGCGCGTGTCACCGTGGCCCACGCCCAGCAGCACCAGATAGCCGCGCCCAATTTTGCCCACGCACTCGCCGTCGACCGTCACGCCGGCGTTGAGCACGCGCTGCACCACCGCACGCACGGCCTACTCCTCGCCCGTCAGTTTGGCGGATAGGTGCTGGAGCGCATGGAATCGATGGCTGATGGCGTTCTTCTCGTCCGCCGTCAGCTCGGCCATGGTCTTGCCCGGCGTGTCGACCGGCAGGAACAGCGGGTCGTAGCCAAAGCCGTGATCGCCGCGGCCCTCGTGTGCGATAACGCCCTCGCAGGCACCCTCACCATAGGTGACCAAACCGTCCGTGTCGATGAGCGCGACGACGCTCATAAAGCGCGCAGTGCGGTCCTCGTCGGCCACGCCCTCCAGATTCACGAGCAGTTTGGCATTGTTGGCGGCATCGTCGCCGTGAACGCCCGCGTAGCGCGCGCTATACACACCGGGCTCACCATCCAGCGCGTCAACGACCAGGCCCGAATCGTCGGCAATGGCCATGAGCCCCGTCTCTTCGACGGCAGCCTGCGCCTTGATGATGGCGTTCTCCAAAAACGTCGTACCGTTTTCCTCGGGGTCCTCAAAATCGCCCAGCTGACCGAGCGCCACAAAGCGAACCTCGGGCATAACCTTGCCCAAAATGGCCTCGATCTCGGTGAGCTTATGGGCGTTGCCCGTTGCCACGACGATGGTCGCCGCCGGGTCGAGGGTGTCGATGTCGATCTTCTCAAGTGCCATGAGTGGTCTCCTTGTCCGTATAGCAAAGTCACGTAAAAGGGACCGGTCCGTCGGCGTCTCCCCTTTCATGTGGCATCAACCTTATCTATCGGCGTTTCCGCAGATAAAACCTGCCAAAATAAACCTGTCCCTTTTTGGTAGGTTAGGCGAGGGCTTGGCGCTGGAGCTCGATGAGCTCGGCAATGCCCTTGTCGCCCAAATCGAGCAGGGAATTGAGGCGCTTGCGGTCGAAGGGCGCCTGCTCGCCAGTGCCCTGGAGCTCGATCATCTCACCGGTATCGGTGGCGACAAGGTTCATGTCGACCTCGGCGTGACTGTCCTCGGAATAATCCAGGTCGAGCAGGGTGTTGCCGTCGACAACGCCCATGGAAATCGCGGCGACCTGGCCCGTGAGCGGGATGTGCTCGAGCTTACCCGCCTCGACCCACATGGCAAGGGCGTCGTGCAACGCCACCCAGGCGCCGGTAATGCTCGCCGTTCGCGTGCCGCCGTCTGCCTGAATCACGTCACAGTCGACGGTGACGGTGTACTCTCCAAGCGCCTTCATGTTGACGACGGTGCGCAGGCTACGGCCGATGAGGCGCTCAATCTCCATGGAGCGGCCCTTGCGGTTGGCATGCTCGCGCTTGCAGCGCTTGCCGGTCGATGCCGGCAGCATGGCGTACTCCGCCGTTACCCAACCGGCCTTGGCACCCTTGCGCCAGCCCGGCACGCCCTCCTCGATGGTGGCAGCGCACAGCACGCGCGTATCGCCAAACTCGGCCAGGCACGAACCGTGGGCGTGCTTCATGACGCCGCGGGTAAGCTTGATGGGGCGCAGCTCATCGGCGGCGCGGCCGTTGGCGCGATTGACCTGCATATACTCCATAGAAAAATCCTTTCGGCAAAAGAAGAGGGCAAGTCTTTGGACGGTAACCCTACATCTATTTCAGTTCGTCGATATCGATATGCTCAATGCTCTTGAGCGGCTGGCCAAAGATAAAACTGCCCGCCACCGCAAACTCGGCAATGTTATCGGACGTCGTTGCAAAACGATGCTGCGGCTCGGCTGCGTCGCCCGCCAGCTGCTCGCGGCGCGTGAGAATATCGGTCAACTCACGCGTGGTCTCCTCGGCGGAACTCACCACGCGCACTCCGGGACCCAGCGCATGGCGAATAGGCCCCACGAGCAGCGGAAAATGCGTGCAGCCGAGCACCACGGTATCGATGCCGTGGTCGCGCAGCGGTTCAACCGTGGCACCGACCAGCGCGCGTACGGCAGGCGTATCAAAGATGTCCTCGTTCTCGAGCCACTGCTCTTGCAGATGCGCGCCCGAGGCGAGCTCGTGCTCAACGACCTCGACAAAACTCGAGGCAGGGCAGCCGTATACGTCGACGCCGGCATCCAGGTCCTGGATGGCACGCGTGTAAGCGCCTGAGCGAATGGTGAGGTTGGTGGCGAGCACGCCCACCCGGCGCGTGCGGGTGCTGTTGATTGCCGCGCGTGCGCCCGGTGCGATCACGCCGATGACGGGGACGTCGAGCACCTGCTGGGCCAAACGCAAGGCCGCAGCGGTCGCCGTATTGCAGGCGATGACCATGATCTTGACGTCGTGCTTCGACAGCCAACGGCCCGCCTGCAGTGCAAACGAGCGCACCTCGTCCTCGGTGCGGGTGCCGTAGGGGCAGCGCTTGGTGTCGCCAAAGTAGTAGACGGACTCGTGCGGCAACGCCGTTGCGATGGCGCGTGCAACCGTCAGACCGCCCAGACCAGAATCGAACACGCCAATCGGGCGCGTGTCGCCTGCCGGATTCTCGATATCGGACATTACCTCACCAGATTCTCTCTCGAAAAGATATGGCTCAGCGCGATAGGACCGCACTACGAACGGGCCGCGACGAGCAGCTCTGCCGTTGCCGCCCAGCCATCGACAATCTTGCCGCGCGTGACGTAGGCGTTATCGCAAGCATCCAGGAACTCGGGCGCGCCGGCGCTGGTCAAACCGTTCTCGACCAGGCAGAACGTGCCCACGTGGTCAGCCATGTAGAAGTCGGACTCGGAATCGCCGAGCGCCAGCGTCTCCTCGCGCTCGATACCCAGGTGCTCGCAGAAACGTGCGATGGCAACGCCCTTGTTGAGACCGGCGGGATTGATGTTAAAGGCGCGGCCATCCTCGACGCGTTCGAGCTCGAGCGTCGTCGGTTTGGACAGATGGGTCAGATGGCCGTTGCAGGCCCAGACCAGGCCGCAGCCAGCCTCATCAAGAATGGCCTGGACCTCGTCGTCGGGCACATCGCCGCGCATGCCGACGGTGACCTCGCGGTACTTGTAGCCAGTCGACATGTCGTTGTGGTACTCGATCTTATGCGGCCAGCGGGCGAGAATCTTCTCGCACACGCCGGTCTGCTCGATCACCTGATGCGGCGTGAGGCCGCAGGCGGAGTCGTAGGGCATATCGCCGGTCAGATACTCCCAATCGTTGGCCTTGAGGTCGTACATGACCAGACCACCCATCTCGCCGATGTAGGAGTTGAGGCCGAGCACGCGCGCATCCTCGTGAATCATGGTGCGGTTGCGGCCCGAGGTGGGGACCACCTGGATGCCGGCGCGGGCAAGTGTCACGACAGCCTCGACGAGCTTGGTCGAGGGGTTGCCGTCGTTGTCGCGCAGCACGCACGAGCCGGGCGCGAGCATGGTGGCGTCCAGATCGGTAAAGACGTACTTAACCTTGGCAAGACGCTCGCGCATCTCGCCCGAAAGCTCAGCGACGGTCGGCAGGGTATTGTGGGACATGGT
>CABRGB010000069.1 GCA_902470345.1 uncultured Collinsella sp. | reverse complement strand
TGCAAACAAACCCTTTTAAGCCCACAGCAGGTAAAACACCTCCCACGATTATCGGCCGCGAAGATGTACTTGAAGAATTCAGTGAAGGCCTCACCAACGGGCCTGGTGCCCCGGGGCGCCTAATGCGCATAGCCGGCGTCCGTGGAACGGGCAAGACGGTCCTCCTTGACGAGTGCTCACGTTTGGCGCAAAGCCGTGGCTGGACGGTCATAAAAGAGGTCGCAACCGAGGGACTTTGCCAACGCATTCTCGAACAGCTGCAGCCCAAATTCCAGGCCAAACACGCCAGATTTGAGCCCACCGTAGCTGGCATATCCATCGGCAGCATAGACATTGAGCGAATCGGTCCATCGCTACGCGACGCCATGAGACAGACAATATCCAAGAATGGAAATGGCCTGCTCATCACTCTCGACGAGGTTCAAGACGCAGAGCTCGATGAGGTCCGAACGCTCTCCATTGCGATTCAGCAGGTTATCGGCGAAGACCTTGATATCGCCTTTGTTTTTGCTGGGCTGCCTTCGATGATTGAAAGCATCATCAACGGAAAGACACTTACGTTTTTGCGCCGTGCCCTCCCCTTTGACCTGAAGGCTGTGGCAGTAACCGAAGTGTCGTACTCCCTCGAGGAAACCATTGAAGCGTCTGGCATGGAGTTGCAGCCAGGTATTGCCGGCCAACTTGCCGAGGCAACGCAAGGCTATCCTTTCATGATCCAACTCGTTGGATACTACGCATGGCAGTTAGCGAGACGCGCACATACAGCGATTATTGGAGAAGAAGAAGCCGAGCGCGGCATTGCAACGGCACGCGAACGCTTCTGCGCCATGGTGATTGAGCCCGCGCTGCGGCGCATTCCGCCCACGTGCATCGCTTATCTGCTGAGCATGGCGTCTTTGGGGCAAACGAGCTCGACCAGCATGGTTGCCGATGCCCTAAACAAAACGCCTCAACAGGTGAGCTCCGTCCGCAGCCGCCTGTTAAGAGAATCGATTATCGAGGCCCCCTCGTACGGCAAGGTCTCATTTGCCATCCCCTACATGCGCAATTACCTCTACGAACACAAAGCCGAACTGGAAGTTGAACTGTAGAAGCGGTAACTGCTCTGCAAGACGAAAACCGTTTTCGTGCGGATTTATAGCAGACGCAAACGGTTTTCGTCTTGATTTGCGTACGGAATTAAGACGTAAATTGCGCTTTCGTACGCTTATTACCAGACGCAAATTGTTTTCGTCCGGCCATGCGTCCCCAATCTAGACGAAAAGAGCCCCGAGCTCGTATTGAACTGCATCCCAATTCTTGGACGGGCGCCGATGCCCTGATCTCTGCCATGTCGAGGTGCGAGATCAAATCCTTGGCGCGCTCGCCGGAGTGGTATGCCTTGTTCGGCGCCACCTTCCTGTAGAGCTTCTTGAGCTTCGTCTTCCCCTTGTTGCCCGGCGGCATCTCCGTCTCAGGTGGCAGCCCTAGGAAGGACAGGACGCCGGGCAGGTCGCACAGCATCACGTCCTCAATGTCGGCCTTGGCCGCCAGGTCGACGACTCTCTGCGCTGTCGGCGAGATGTTCGGGGTGCTGCTACCGCCCGCTGGTTCGGAAGCTGGCGGGCAGTAGCGGGCAGTAGCGGCAGTAGCGGTGTGGCTCGATAGGCCCGAATATCCGTAAGGAAGGTGCTCGCTCTCATATGTGCTGATATGCCTCGCCTCGCGAACCTTGGGATGCTTCCTGAGGTAATCCCTCAATTCGAGCCACTCTTTATGCTCATAACGCTTCGAAATCGTTTCCCCGTCGACAGTTTCCTTCACATAATGGTATGTTCGAACGCCTTCGAACTTGCCGAACCCGTTCTCGACGCTGAAGTTTCTGAACCAGCGCGAAAACCCATTCAGGTCCATGAAGTTGACTTGGGGATGCCTGTCTTTCGTTCGTTCGAATGAGTGGACGAGCGGAGTGCCTTTGACTTGTTCCAGGCCGAAGGCTTCCATTTCGCGGGCCTGCTCCTTTTTCCAGAATTCGAGATACGACGTCAGCGTCTCGCTTATCGAGATCCTCCGCACGCTTTTCTTGCTTTTGGGCGAGCGAACGCTTCGATCGGCCGCGAACTGCTGCTCAATGAGGATGCTTCTGTTCTCGACGGAGACATCGGACCACGTCATCCCGAGGGCTTCTGCCCTTCTCATGTCGGTGTCGAGCATGAGCATCACGCATGTGATGTGCGCGTCCGGTTCTCGATTGAGTAGGATGTCGAGTAGGCGAACAGCGTGATGGTTCCTTCGCGGTTGTCGTGGAACTTTTTTGCGTACGAGCCGACGGTGTCCCTCGATTTTTGGACGTAGGTGCCGCTGTTGAGTTCTGCCTTGTAGGCTTCGAGTGCGGCGTCGACCTCTCGGCTTTTGGTGGTATGTATGGTCTGCCACGGCGAATAGCGGTATTTGCCCGTGACCGGATCCTTGCCGAGGCTGTGACGGTAGCGCCACGTGTATTTGTCGCGGCGTTGCTTCGTTCCTTTGCCTATGACGAGAGGTCGGTCGTTCATCGTGTTCCTTGCCTGAAGTGCCTGAGAATCGCGCTCGGTTGCGCGGAATGGCGCAAAGGGCTGGGGCGGGTGGGCATTACCCTTGGTGGTGGGCCCTGCGTGGGGTCACACCCCAAGGGTAATGCTCCGCCTGACCGCTTTCAAGCTCGTTGTGGGTCGAATTTGGGTCGAATTATTCCGCGTACTTTTCTTTCGTAAATCTATGAAAACATCAAATGACCTGGAGTTATATTGACTTCAATTTGGGTCGAAATGTCTGAATGAAACAACGTCGTAGCGACCTCATAACCCGAAGGTCGGTGGTTCAAATCCGTCCCCCGCGACCATGAAACTTCAGGTCGGAAGCATAAAAGCTCCCGACCTTTTTCTTTGTCTAGGGGTTTCGGCATCTCTCGTTCTTTGGGTACCTCGAGGCGGGCAATCAGATAGATGCTTACGAGTATCATAGGGTCTTTTTACGTCGCAGTCGTGTCTCGTACTGGTGCGCCGCTCTTTGTGGGACGTGTCACTTTGCCATAGGTTGTCCGGCGGCGGGGCGCAGGTCGTTCCCCGTGGCGTCGCTCCTTTCGACGCTACGCTGCCTGGCTACTCGTTCCACTGGTGCTTTTTCATGTCGACGCAGCCGTTGTCTCGGAAGGCGACTCCTTCCTCCGTCAGTAGTGCTCGCTGGTCGGGGAAGTTTGGCGCGAGGCGTCCCGCGTGGTTGACGACGCGGTGGCAGGGATAATCGCCGTAGCGATCCGCCTCGCTCAGCACCGCTCCGACCAGGCGAGAGTTTTTCTCCCTGCCGATGAGGCGCGCTATCTGACCGTACGAGGCGACGCATCCCGCCGGAATCTCTGCCACGACGGAGAGAATCTCATAAACCAAATCTTCGTCCAGGACTTTTCCCATCGTATCGCTCCCGTGTTCGCTTTTGCCTTCGGGGGCGCGGCGCCGATCACCCGTGCTGCGATTTTCGCAGCTCCCCTTACCGAAGCATCGAGGGAAAGCGCGTGCGTGTCAAGGTTGTCTGGTCCAGTTGCTGGCTCGATGCCTCGAGATGTTCGCCTCAAGTGCGACCTGCCCCTATTGGAAAAGGATGCCGAAGATGTATTTGGTGATGGCGGAGCGGCGGATGACCCCCACGAGTTTGCCCTCGTCATCAACCACAGGAAGCTTCTTGAACTTCTTCTTCGCCAGCAGCGCGGCGACGCGGGCGATGCTCTGCTCGGGACGGGCACACACTACCTGGCGCGTCGCGAAATCCATGACGCAGCGATCCTTCAGGTCTTCGATGCGCTGCTCAAGGCTCTGATCGTCGAAGTACAGCATGGACGCGTCGCCGCCCGTGAAGATGGTGTGAGCGCGATGCTGCGCGATGGCTCCCATGACATCGCCGTCGGAGATGAACCCGACCACCTGGTTGCGCTCATCGATTACGGGCATGCTGCTCACCTCGTTTTCGGCGAGCATGCGCACCACGTCGGAAATCGTGCAATCCTGCGTGCAGGTGAACGGCTCTTCAATCATGATGCTCGAAACGGGCGTCCCCTCGAGCTCGAGCGGGATGCGCTCGGACAGAATCTCGGACATCGCTTATGCCTCCTTCGTTTTCGGTGCGGTTTTCTTGGTGCGCACGCTGAATATGGCGCAGATAAGGGAAACGAGGCCGATTGCCGCGCACACCTTGTAAGCGATGCCCGCGCCCACGGCGGTGGCTACTTGGATGCTCGCATCGACGCCGGCCGACGCGGTGACGCTTGTCATGACCGTGATGATGAGCGCCGTGCACAAACCGCCGGCGACCTGGCGGCCGGTGTTCGCGATGGCGTTGCCGTGGGCGATCATGTCATTTTTCAAGGCATTGACACCCCATGTGTTCACCGGCATGTTCGCGAGCGACTGGCCGGCGGACTGCAGCATGCAGAACAGCGCAACCACCAAGATGGGCGTGTTTACCGTCGAAAGCGAGAGCAGAAACAGGGCGCCGGTCATGAGGGCCAGGCCGACGATCGAGATGGCACGCGGACCGAACTTGTCGAACACCACGCCGGAGATAGGGCTGATGATGATGCCCACCGCCGCGGCGGGAAGCATGGCCATGCCGGTTTCGAAGGCCGAAGCGCCAAGCGAGGTTTGCAGCAGCAACGGCAACAGCGTGTTGGTGACCAGGCATGCGGCGTTGATGAGCGTGACGATGATGGCGGCCACGCGGAACTCGCGCGTCTTGAGCGTGCCCAGTTGAAGCAGCGGGTCCTCGATTTTGCCCTGGCGTACGACGAACAGCACCAAGCACACGACACCCGCGACGATCGAGCCGAGCACCACGGGGTTGCCCCAACCCATCGACGAGGCGCTCGAGAACCCGTAGAGAAGTCCGCCGAAGGCGATGGTGGAGAGGGCGACCGAGGGCAGGTCGAGCTTGGGGTTCTTCAGCTCGCCCACGTTTTTCAGCATGAACACGCCCAGCACCAGCACGAGAATTGCGAGGGGGACGATGGCGCCGATCATGGTGCGCCAGCCGTACGTGTCGATCACCGCACCGCCTACGACGGGGCCGACCGCGGGACCCGCCGACATGACGATGCCCGCCATGCCCATAGCCGTTCCTCGTTTCTCGACGGGGAACACCAGCATGGGAACCACCGAGACAAGCGGCATGAGCACGCCTGAGCCCGCCGCTTGCAACACGCGACCGATGATGAGGAACAGGAAATCAGGGGCTGCGGCGCACAGCAGCGTGCCCAGCGCGAACACCAGCGTCGCCCCGAAGAATAGCGCGCGGGTGCTGAACTTGTCGATAAGGAACGCCGAAACGGGGACCATGATGCCGCTCACCAGCGGGTATATGGACATGATCCACTGGGCAGTCGAGGCATCGATGGCGAAATCGGACATGATGACCGGCAGCGCAGGCGACATCACCGTTTGGTTCAGTAGCGCCAAGAAGGCACCCAGGACGACGACCGCGACGATGCGGATCTGGGTACCGGTAATGCGCCCATTGGCGGGCGCGACCGTACAATTATCAGACATAAGCTTCCTTCGTATCTATTCGATTCTTCGCCGAAGGCGCACCGGCCCACGGGCGAAATAACATGCACGTGCTATGCGTGCATCAGATACGACAGGAAGAAAGCGGCTGCTCAGAGCGCACTTGGGGAACAACAGGAGAGGCCCCGTATACCAGGGGCCGCCGAATTGCGATGTATGCTTTGGTCAAATCCTTCATAGCGGGGAGGTATTCTAGCAGCCGTCTTCGCCCCTTTCAAGGGATGCAACCCAGACGTTGATTTTCTTCACCGAGGCGCCATCGTTGACGGGTGGCGTGCTTCTCTATCGCCACACCGCGGGGCGAGGGAACGCCGCGGCGAGCTTGTACATCGGCTATGTGTGCAGCTGCGAGCGTGTCGCCGGCGCGCGCTGGGCGCCAGTCCGATCCGGCCGACTCTTGCCGACGGTCGGTCGCCGTCCTCCTCCATCTCCGCCTGCTCTGTTTTTGCTCGGCTCCCTTGTCGTATCATGGACGGACGAGAATTGAGCGAAGGCGGTACGTATGAACATCCAGATATTCGGCACGAAGAAAAGCTTCGATACTAAGAAGGCGCAGCGCTATTTCAAGGAACGTCGTGTGAAGTTCCAGTTCATCGACTTGAAGGAAAAGGGGATGAGCAAAGGCGAGCTCGAAAGCGTGGCGCGCGCCGTCGGCGGGATCGACGCTGTGATCGATCCAAAGGCGAAAGATGCCGACACGGTTGCGCTCGTACAGTATCTTGCTGCCGACCAGAAGTTCGAAAAGGTGCTCGATAACCAGCAGATTCTTCGTGAGCCCATCGTTCGCAACGGCCGCCAGGCAACCGTTGGCTACGAGCCTGACGTGTGGAAGGGCTGGGAATAAAGTGAAGCGCCCACGCCCGTGGTTTTATCCACGGACGCGGGCGCTTGCGTAAGACGTCTCTTGTCGTTTGAGTGGAGCGCCCCGGCGGCGCTGAACAACGCGCCCCGGTGACGTGGCACGAGGCTCTTTGTGCCGCGCATCTATGAGAGGAGATATTTGATGCGCATGGGCGCTACTCCATGTAGCCACCCTGAATGGCGGAAACTGCATGCTCGGTAAAGAACTTGAGCGTGCCGGAGGTGTAACGATTAGCCTTGGGCTTCCAAGCGGCTCGGCGCTCGGCCAGGACGGCGTCGACCTCGGCCGGCTCCATCTCCTTGCCGGCGATGCCCACGATGGACAGCGAGCGCTCGGGGATGTTGATTCGGATAAGGTCGCCCTCCTCAATCAGGGCAATCGGACCGCCCACGGCAGCCTCGGGCGAAACGTGACCGATAGCCGGGCCCTTGGAGGCGCCGGAGAAGCGGCCGTCAGTGATCAGGGCAATGCTCGCGCCCAGCTCGGGGTCGCTGGCGATAGCTTCGGTGGTGTAGAACATCTCGGGCATACCGGAACCCTTGGGTCCCTCATAGCGAATGATAACGGCATCGCCGGGCTTGACCTCGTGCGTCAGGACGGCGTGAATGGCGTCCTCCTCGCAGTCGAACGGACGGGCCTTGAGCGTAGCCTGGAACATCTCGCGCGGAACGACGGTGTGCTTGACGACCGCGCCCTCGGGAGCAAGATTGCCGTGGAGGATGGCGATGGAACCGTCGGTGCCGAAGGCCTGGTCAAACGGACGGATGATGTCCTCGCGCTTGAGATTCCACTTCTCAAGGTAACGACCGCACTTCTCGTAGTAACCGTTGTTCTTGAGGTCCTCGAGGTTCTCGCCGAGAGTCTTGCCGGTGGCGGTCATAACGTCGAGGTGGAGCATCGACTTGATCTCCTCCATGATGCGCGGCACGCCGCCCGCATAGTAGAAGAACTGCGCCGGCCACTCGCCTGCGGGGCGAACGTTGAGCAGGTAGTGGGCGCCACGGTGCAGGCGATCGAAATCGTCGGCGGACATCTCGATGCCAAACTCGCGGGCGATCGCGGGAATGTGCAGCAGCGAGTTGGTGGAACCGGAGATGGCGCCGTGGACCATGATGAGATTCTCGAAGGACTCCTTGGTCACGATGTCGCGGGGGCACAGGTTGTGCTCGGAGAGCCACACGGACTGACGGCCAGCCTCGCGCGCAAACTCACGCAGATCGGAGCTGGTTGCGGGCAGCAGAGCCGTGCCGGGGAGCATAAGGCCCAGGGCCTCGGCGGTAACCTGCATGGTCGAGGCGGTACCCATAAAGGAGCAGGCGCCGCAGCTGGGGCATGCGTTGTGCTTGGCAAACTCGAGCTCCTCGCGGGAAATCTCGCCGCGCTCATAGCGGGCCGAGATGGCGCCGAGCTGCTCCAGGGTCAACAGATCGGGACCGGCATCCATGACACCGCCGGTAACGACGATGGAGGGGATGTTGATGCGGCCCATGGCATAAGGTTCGCAGGCAGGCCCTTATCGCAGCTGGCAACAAAGACGCCGGCGTCGAACGGGGTGGCCTTGGCATGGATCTCGATCATGTTGGCGATCATGTCGCGACTGGGCAGCGAGTAGTTGATGCCGTCGTGGCCCTGGGCCTCGCCGTCGCAGATATCGGTGCAGAAGTAACGGGCACCATGACCGCCAGCCTCGGCAACGCCGGCACGGACCTCCTCGACCAACTCAAACAGGCCGGCAGAACCCGGATGCGAGTCGCCGAACGTCGACTCGATAATGACCTGCGGCTTGTCCAGATCCTCGATGGACCAGCCAGAGCCCAGACGCAGCGGGTCCATCTCGGGGCTGATGGTGCGGAACTTGCCGGAACGCGGCTGCAGCTTGGCAACCAGGTCGGCTGCCTCCTGCTGAATCTGTGCCTTGGTCTTCTCGTCCATGATGCTCTCCTCTTTTGATTTGAACGGTTGTACCAATCGTTGGTTAATGAATC
>CABRGB010000068.1 GCA_902470345.1 uncultured Collinsella sp. | reverse complement strand
CGGGCTCTTCTGGTCTGAGGGCAGGATTCGGACCGTCGACACCCGCGTCACCAATTTTCCCGCGGGGGGAGTTTTCGAATCCGCCCGGGGGCACCAGAGATTTGCCGAGCCCGGTACCACCACGGTGCCGGGCTCTTCTGGTCTGAGGGCAGGATTCGGACCGTCGACACCCGCGTCACCAATATGGGTCGCATTTCGTCTAGCTCCGCCCGCGCCACCCTTCCCGTCGCCCGCATCATCAGGGCTGCATCGGTTAGAATCGTGTGTGCGACGTATCCCGTGCGCGGGCGGCCGAAGACTTGATCGGAGGTCCCCAATTGCTGAAATTCCTTAACGCGCTCGCCGCCCTTGCGACGGTCGGCACGTTCATCATTGCGTTTCTTGATTCGTATGAGGTTCGGTTTAAGGTCCGTAGGCGCACGCGCGGTGCGGACGGTTCTCGGCATTTGCGCCGCAAGCGCAAATAAAAACGGCCGGGGTTGCAGCCCGGCCGTTTAACACGTTAGAAAACTAGGCCGCCCGCGTTCCTTAACACTTACGCGGGGTGCTTCGTTTTCTAGAAACATTCTACCCGTCCGGCTGCGGGTCCGTCCACATTTTCCAAATCAAATCACCAGATGTCTACTGAGACACGTAAAGCGCCCGCTTGCTGGGGGAGCAAGCGGGCGCTTCTGAGCGAATGTGTTTGCGGTCTAAACCGCTCGGAGCAACAAGCGATCGACGTTAGTTGCTAGACTCGGAGTCGTCGCTGGAGCCGGAGATAGAAACCGTCAGCGTAATCGTGCTGTCGGTGGACTGCTTGCCGGTGGGGGAGACGCCCGTAACGGTGGCATTCTCGTTGCCACTCACGGGGTTGCCGTTCTGATCGCAGAATGCGATGTTGTAGAACCCGGCGTTGTTGAGCGCGGTGACGGCGGCGGAGATGCTCTTGCCGTACAGGTTGCCCGGGACGCTGGCCTTGCCGGACTTCTTGGCGATGACGACGGTGATCGTGGCACCGGGCTTCTGCTTGCCGCTGGGGTTCCAGCTAATTACGGTACCCTCGGTAACCGAGTCGTTTTCCTGGTAGCTCACGTCGACGCCAAAGCCAGCCATGTCGAGAGCGTTGCGCGCCTGGGCTTCGGTCATGTCGGTCAGATCGGGCACCGAGGTGGTGTCCGGGCCGCTGGAGACCTTGTACGAGATGGTCGTGCCCTTCTCGACCTCCTTGCCGGCAACAGTGCTCTGCTCAAAGACCTGGCCCTCTTCGGCCTCATTGGCTTCCTCCGAAGCGCTGCCCTTCAGGCCCACGCTTGCCAGTGCGGCCTCGGCCTGGTCCTTGGTCAGGCCGACGAGCTGCGGAACCTCAACCTTCTCGGAGGGCTTAGGGCCCTTCGAGACTACCAGGTTCACCCTCGTGCCCTTGGCCTTCTTGGTGTTGCCATTGGGGGTCTGCTCGGCGACCTTTCCCTCGTCGACATCGTCGTTGTAGCTCTGGTCGACGGTGCCAACCTCAAGGCCGGCTTCCTTGATCAGCTCAATAGCGGTTTCCTGGTCCTTGCCCAGCACGTCGGGCACCGTGACCTGTTCGCCACTGAACATGCCCGTGGCAAAGGCCACCACAACGCCAATCACGGCGACGGCGGCAATCACGGCGGCGATAATCTTGTTCTTGTTGGACTTAGGCTTCTCGACCTCGTAGGAGCCCGTGGAGCCCGAGACAGCGCTACGGGCGGTGTTCTGACCGCTCACGCCCGAGACGGGACGAACCATAGCGCGCGTTGAGTCGGAAAGCTCGCGGGTCTTGGTGGCACCCAGGTCGCCGGCGGCACCGATGATGCGCGTGGGCTCCGAGACGTTGACGGCACGGCCGGACAGGTAGCTGTTGAGCACCTGGCGCAGCTCGTCGGCCGTCTGGAAGCGGTTTGCCGGGTCCTTCTCCATGCACTTGAGGATGATGCGCTCCAGGTCGGCATCGACGCCGGAGTTGATCTGGCTCGGCGGGATGGGGAGCTCGTTGACCTGCTTGAGCGCGACCGAGATGGCGTCGTCGCCGTCAAAGGGCACGCGGCCGGTGGCGCACTCGTACATGACGACACCCAGCGAGTAGATATCCGAGGTGGGGCCGAGGTCCTGGCCGCGGGTCTGCTCGGGGCTTACATAGTGGGCGGTGCCCAGCACGTTGTTATCCTGCGTGAGATGACTGTTCTTGGCGCGTGCGATGCCAAAATCCATTACCTTGATGTTACCGTCGGGCAGCACCATGATGTTTTGCGGCTTAATGTCGCGGTGGATGATCTCGTGCTTGTGTGCGACCGAAAGCGCGGAGCTGATCTGCGAGCCGATCTGCGCGACCTTCTTGGGATCGAGGGCGCCGTGGCTCTTGATGCCGCTCTTAAGGTCGGTACCGCGCAGGTACTCCATGACGATGTAATAGGTGTCGCCGTCCTTGCCCCAGTCGTAGACGCCCACGATATAGGGGGAGGACAGGCCGGCCGCTGCCTGGGCCTCCTGCTTAAAGCGGGCGGCGAAGGTGGCGTCGCCGGCATACTGCGGCAGCATGATCTTGACGGCAACCGTGCGGTCGAGGACCTGATCCTGTGCACGGAAGACGGTCGCCATACCGCCCGTTCCCACCTTATCCTTAAGGAGGTATCTTCCCCCGAGGACCCTCTGTTCCATTCCTGCTCCTAACATAACTATTCGCTCAACGATGTGTGTAGTACCAAATGTGTGGCCGCTGGGGCCGTGTGGCGCGTTGCCGCTAGCTCATCGGCCGTGGCGTGCCCCAAGTATCCGCCTTGATCACGGGCATCACGCTCCCTGTGCGGCGAGCGCCGCGGTCAGGACGATGCCGGCAATCTTGGCCGCCTTGACGTCGTGTTTGTCGTAATCCTCCAGGGCCACCGAGATGGCAACCGTGGGTGAATCGTAAGGTGCAAAGCCAACAAACATAGAGTTGACGTTGGTGCCGCCGGTCTCGGCCGAACCGGTCTTGCCGGCAACCTTGACGCCCGGAATCTGGGCATCGGTGCCGGTACCGGACTGGACGACGGCGAGCATGGCCTGCTTGACCTGGTCGGCCGTGGTGGAGCTGACAGCCTGGCCCAGCGAGCGGGATTGCGTAGTCTTAACCACGGTTCCGTCCGGGGCGAGTATCTGGGACACAAAGAACGGGTCCATGACCACGCCGCTGTTGGCGATAGCGGCAGCGATCACGCAATTCTGCATGACGGTGGTCTGCGGGCCAGGCGTGTGGTCCATGCCGACGGGCTGGCCGGCGCCTGCCCAAGCGGTCTCCCATTCGGTCATAAGCGACGGGTCGGCCATGATGGAAGCCGCGGTGGTCAGATCCTGACCGAGCTTTTGACCGTAGCCAAAGGCGTTGGCAAACTGGACGAGCGAGCTGGCGCCGACCTCGTTTGCCACCTGGCCAAAGACGACGTTGGACGACACGGCGAAGGCCTGCTGCAGGCTGATGGTGCCGTAGCTCTCGTTGGCATAGTTGGTGACCGGCGCGTTGCCGATGTCCATGGAGCCGGGCGCCTGGTACGTGCTGGTAAGGCTGGCGGTGCCGGTTTCGAGCGCCGCGGAGAGCGTGACGACCTTAAAGGTCGAGCCCGGGGTGTAGAGCGCGTCCATGGCGCGGTCGTACATGGAGCCGTCCTCGCCGCCGCCCGACTGCATCAGGGCATCGATGTTGGTGTTGTCGTAGGTGGGCGAGCTCGCGCACGCAAGGACCGCACCGGTGCGCGGATCCATGACCACCACAGCGCCCTTAAAGCCCTTGAGCGCCTGCTCGGCAGCCGTCTGGATGCGCGAGTCGATAGTGAGCTTGGCGGTATTGCCCGGCTGGGTCTGCCCAGCGAGCGACGCGATGGCGTTGTTCCAGCTGGAGTAATCCTTGGAGCCGGTGAGCGTATCGTTCATGACGCTCTCGATGCCGGCGGTGCCGTATTGCTGGCTCACGTAGCCCACCACATGCGCGGCCATGTTGCCGTTGGGGTAGGAACGGGCGTAGGTGCCGTCCTCCTGCTGCAGCGACTCGGCTAGCGTCACGCCGTCGGACGTGATGATAGAGCCACGCTGGATGTACTTGGAGCGGGCGATGGTGTGGTTGTTGGTCGGCATGTCCTGGTAGTCCTTCGCCTTGATGACCTGGACATAGGTGAGGTTGCCGATAAGGATGGCGAACAGCGCCGTAAAGGCAAGCACGGCACGAGTCAGACGGTTGGCAAGCGCCACGCGGCCGAGCACGCCGGACTCGGGCGTGTCGAGCAGACGACGACGCATGCGAGAGCCCGCGGAGTGGTTGCCGTGGCTGTAGGAAGGTGCGTTGGCAAAACGCGTACCGGTCGGGGCAGCGGCGGATGCGACCTGGTCATCGGTGATGGCGGCCATGGTGCCGGTGCCGGTGAGCTCGGCTTCGCGTCCGGTTGCCTCGTCGCCGGCGCGCAGCAGCAGCGCGACGATGATAAAGCTCGCCAGCAGCGAGGAGCCGCCCTGGCTCATAAAGGGCAGGGTGACGCCGGTCAGCGGGATCAGGCGGGTTACGCCGCCAACGATTAAGAATGCCTGGAAGCTGATGGCCGCCGTAAGGCCGGTCGCGCTAAAGGCGGCAAGGTCGGATTTGGCGCGGGCTGCCGTGGTGAGGCCACGTACGGCAAAAAGCATAAACAGGATGAGCACGGCGCCGCCGCCCAAAAGGCCCATTTCCTCGCCGATGGCCGAGAAGATAAAGTCGGACTCGACGACGGGGATGTTGTTTGCCATGCCGTTGCCGATGCCGACGCCAACCAGGCCGCCGTCGGCGAGCGAGAAGAGCGACTGGACAATCTGGTAGCCCTGGCCCTGGGCGTCCTTAAACGGATCGACCCAAACCTGGAAACGCACCTGCACGTGCGACAGGAACTTGTAGGCGCCCACGGCTCCAACGGCCAGCAGCGCAAGGCCGATGATGACGTACGAAAAGCGTCCCGTGGCAACATAGAGCATCAGCAAAAAGATGGTGTAGAACAGGACGGCCGAGCCCAGGTCGCGTTCGAAGACGACGATGAGCAGGCACACGCCCCACACGGCAAACAGCGGCAGCAGCAGGCGGAAGCGCGGAATCTTGAGGCCCAAGATCTTGCGGTTGGAGATGGAGAGCAGCTCGCGGTTCTCGGCCAGATAGCCTGCCAGGAACAAGACGATGAAGACCTTGGCGAACTCGCCGGGCTGGATGGTGAAGCCCGCGATGCGAATCCACAGCTTGGAGCCCGAGATCGTGGTGCCGATAAAGATCGGCAGCATCAGCAGGATGATGCCGATAATGCCAAAGGTGTACTTGTAGCGCATGACCACGTCGAGGTTCTTGACCAGCGCGAGCGTTCCCACCATGAGCGCCACCGAGACAAACAAGATGATGAGCTGCGAGATGGCGAGGTCGGGGGCCAGGCGCGTCACGAATGTGATGCCGATGCCCGAGAGCACAAAGACGATGGGCAGGATGGCGGGATCGGCGCCGGGCGCCAGGATGCGTACGGCGATATGCGCCGCGGCGAAGGCGGCGAACAGGCCGATCGGCACGGCGAGCGTCTCAAAGGAAATCGTGGCACCCGCGGTGAGCACGTACATCGCATAGAGCAGGATGACGGGGAACGCCGAGGCGATGAGCAAGAGCAGTTCGGTGTTGCGGCGACTCATAAGCGGCACTCCCTTTCTAATTCTTATCGGAGGCTTCGGCCTCGGCTGACTGTTCGGCGGTTTTCTCGGAATCTGACTCGGAGGTGGATTCCTGATTGGTGTTGTCGCGAATCGTTTGCGCGTCAATCACCTGACGGGTCTGCTCCTCGTCAATCTGATGGCGGTACTTGGAAATGGTGTCCTGCGCATCGTCGACACTCGTTTGCGGAATGCCTGCCTTCAGGCGGTTTTGCGTGTCTTCGGGCAGGTCGGACAGCTTGATGCTGGTTTCGCTCTCGAGCCAGTGGAGTTCGACCCCGAGCGTCTTGCCGGGCAGACCGCGCCAGACGGCGACATTGCCGTGGGAGGTTCCCAAGTAATAGGAGCCGGTGACGCCCGTGTATGCCCAGATGCCTGCTACCAGCACAAAGACAAGGGCCAAGATGGCGGCGATGGTGACATTGCGGCGTCGGACGCGTTTTGCCTCGCGCATAACGCCGTCGTCGACCAGGTCGACGACCACCACGGTCACATTGTCGTGGCCGCCGGCGGCGAGCGCCGCGTCCACCAAGTTGTCGACACAGATCTGTGCGCTCGAGGACTGCGTAGCGATGTTCTCGATATCGCTATCGGGAATCATGCTTGAAAGACCGTCGGAGCACAGAATCAGGCGGTCGCCTTCCTCGATGTGCAGGGTAAAGTGGTCGGCATACATGGCGGGATCCGAGCCCAGCGCGCGGGTGATGACCGAGCGGTTGGGGTGGACGCGGGCCTCGTCGGCCGTAATCTCGCCGGCATCCACGAGCTCCTCCACGTAGGAGTGGTCGCGGGTCACGCGGATGAGCGTACCCTCGTGGAGCAGGTAGGCGCGCGAGTCGCCCACGTGGGCGATGGCGAGCGTGTCGTTTTCGATGTAGGCGCAGGTGGCCGTGCATCCCATGCCGGGTTTGCCCAGGCCGTTGAGGGCGGCCTCGATCACGGCTGCGTTGGCGGCCTCGACGGCTGCGGCCAGGCGCGCGGCGTCGGCGGACTGCGGCGCCGTCTTGGCGATGGTCTCGACGGCGATGGAGGATGCCACCTCGCCGGCGGCGTGTCCTCCCATGCCGTCGCACACGCAAAAGAGCGGCGACTGCACCAGATAGGAGTCCTCATTGTGCGGGCGTACGCATCCGACGTCGGAGCGGGCGCCCCACATAAGCTGCGTGGTGGTGCCGGCGTCGTAGGTCGAGTCGGTCTCGATGCGCTCGTCGGTCAGCGGCTCAAAGCTCATGGTCGAGCCGGGATCTTTGAGCTTTGCCTCCACGGCCGCGACATCGATCTCGGCGGTGTCGCCGGGGGAGACGGTGTCGGCATCGTCTCCCGACTCGACGTCGGAGACGTCCGGAAGGTTGAGATCTTCGGTTACGCGGTCGGCGGGATCGCCGTCCTGCTGCGGCTCGGCAGCCGTCGGCTCGGGCGTCGCAAAGTGCGACGGCGCAGGCGTGCTCTGGGGTTGAGCGGAGGACTCGGGAGCTGCGGCGGGCGCGGCAACGGGCTGCTCGACTTCGGCAGGCGTTGCAGATGCGGGTGCCGCCTCGCTTGCCGGGGCGACGGGGAATACCGGCGCGGCAGGCTCGGGGGCTGCAAACACGGTAGCGCTCTCGTTAATCGCCTCGGCGACGGGCTCGGCAAAGTGGGCCGGTGCGGGCGTTGCCTCCGGTTCCGCGGGCTGCTCGGCAGCGTGCGCGCCGATGGGGGCATCGAGCTGCTCGGTGTCGGCGTCCTCGTCATCGACGAGTGCCGGATATTCTTGAGTTACATGCGAAAGAGGCAGGGAGAACACCGTGTCCTCGGGCTCCACGGTCGCAGGGCGCGTCGGAGCGGCATGAGCCGGCGCAACTGCGGGTGCAGTCGGCGTCTCGGGCATGGTTGCGGACTTGTTCTCCTCGTCGATCATCGACGGTTCACCTTCATGACCACGTCGCCAATCTGGACCTCGTCACCCTCGCGCAGCGTTGCGGGCTCCACCAGCTGACGGCCGTTAACGAGCGTGCCGTTCAGCGAGTTGAGGTCTTCGATGATGAGTGCCGGGCCCTGCAGCGAAAAGCGTGCGTGCGAGGCCGAGACAAACGGTTCGTTGATGCAGATGTCCGAGGACGGCGAGCGGCCAACGATGACGGGGCCGAGCATGTCTACATGGATGCCACGGATGCCGCGCGGACCCTTGTCCACATCGATCGTCCAGATAGCGGAGTCGCGGCGCTGGCCGCGTACGAGTCCCACGCCGGTTTTCATGACGGCGAACAGGAAGATGTAGAGCAGGGCGACCAGGACGATGCGGCCTGCAAAAAGGACGATATCGATGTTCATAAGCGACTATCCCCTAAATTCAAAGGTGCTCAGGCCAAACGTCAGCAGATCGCCGTTGCGCAGCGGGCAGCGCGTGATGCGGCGGTTGTTGACGAGCGTGCCGTTGGTGGAATTGAGGTCCTCGATCGACCAGTCCGAACCGGTAAAGGTGAGCTGGGCGTGACGGCGCGACACGTTGGGGTCGCGCAGGGCGATGTCCGAAACCGAACGCTCGCGACCGATGGTCACCTGCGCGGAAGTGATGCTGTGGCTCTCGCCGCTTACGACGTCGACGAGCTGGGCGAGCGGGCGCTGCGGGGCACGGGTGCTCGCCATGTTGGAGGCAATACCGGCTGCGGCGCCAAGGCCCACGGCGGCGCCGGTCGCGGCGGCTCCGCCCATACCGGCGAGGGCGTCACGAGAGACGGTCTGCGGCACGGGGATGGGCGCGGCGGCGGGGTCGGGGACGTTGGGCGCA
>CABRGB010000067.1 GCA_902470345.1 uncultured Collinsella sp. | reverse complement strand
ACAGGCACCTTTGTGGTGGTTTTTCCGCACAACTAAGGCCCGGCTCCGTCTGATGACGCGGAGCCGGGCCTTAGTTGTTAGGATGGCGGAACCAACTATTCCACGGTCACGCTCTTAGCGAGGTTTCGGGGCTGATCGACGTCGCAGCCGCGCAGGATGGCGACCTCGCGGGCGAGCAGCTGCAGCGGGACACTCGCCGTGATAGGGCTGAACACGTCGCGGACGGCCGGCACGCGGATGATACAGTCGGCGATCTTGTTGATCTCCTCGTCGCCCTCGGTGGCAACGACGATGACCTTGGCACCGCGCGCCTTGCACTCCATAAGGTTCGACACGGTCTTGTCGTAGGTGGCACTCTTGGTGGCCACGGCGATGACGGGGAAGCCCGGATCGATCAGTGCGATGGGGCCGTGCTTCATCTCGCCGGCAGCATACGCCTCAGCGTGCAGGTAGCTGACCTCCTTGAGCTTGAGTGCGCCCTCGTAGGAGATGGCAGCGCCCATACCGCGGCCCACGAACAGTGCCGACTGCGCGTCCTTGCACAGCAGGGCGGCCTCGTGCACGGCCTCGGTTTGGGTATCCAAAATCCACTGGATCTGCTCGGCCGTATCGGAAAGCTCGCGGAACATCATGCGCGTCTGCTTGGTGGTCAAACGGTACTTGACCTGCGCCAACAGCAAAGCCAGCAGCGTCAGACTCACGACCTGACCGATGAAGCTCTTGGTCGAGGCGACCGCGATCTCCTTGTTGGCCTTGGTATAGATGACGCCGTCGCTCTCGCGCGCCACGGGGCTGCCCACCACGTTGGTGATGCCAAAGACCTTGGCGCCCTTGATGCGCGCGTCGCGAATGGCGGCAAGGGTATCGGCCGTCTCGCCCGACTGGGACACGGCAACGACGAGCGTCGTCGGCGTGATGATGGGGTTGCGATAGCGGAACTCGCTTGCAGCCTCAACCTCGGTGGGAATGCGAGCCCAGCCCTCAATAAGGTTCTTTGCGATGAGTCCGGCGTGATAGCTGGTGCCGCAGGCGATCACGTAGACACGGTCGATGTCGTTGAGCTCCTCGAGGGACAGGCCCAGCTCATCGATGTCGAGCTCGCCGGCAGGCGTCATACGGCCCACCAGTGTGTCGCGCACGACGCGCGGCTGCTCGTGGATCTCCTTGAGCATAAAGTCGGGATAGCCGCCCTTTTCGGCCATGTCCAGATCCCAATCGATGTGGGTGACCTTGGGCTCGATGACATTGCCGGCCTCGTCGGTGTACTCGACGCCCGCAGGCGTAAGCTTGGCAAACTGACCGTCTTCGAGCACCACGACATCGCGGGTGGCATCGATAAGCGCGATGACGTCGGAGGCAACGTAGGAACCGGTCTCGCCCACGCCGACCACGATCGGGGAGTCCTTGCGGGCAACGGCAATCACGTCAGGCTCGTCGGCGCACACGGCGGCCAAGCCATAGGCGCCTACCACGTGGGTGCAGGCCTCGCGCACGGAGGCCATCAGGTCGTGCGTCTCGGCATAGGCTTCTTCGATCAGATGAGCGAAGACCTCCGTATCGGTCTCGCTCTTAAAGTGATGGCCGCGGCCCTCCAGCTCCTCGCGCAGTTCAGCGAAGTTCTCGATAATGCCGTTGTGGACGATGGCGATGCGACCGTCGCAGCTAGTGTGGGGATGAGCGTTAACGACGGAAGGCTTGCCGTGAGTGGCCCAACGGGTGTGACCGATACCGCAGGTTGCGTCGCTATCGATATTGGAAAGCTCGCTCTCCAGACCCGCGACCTTACCCACGCGGCGGATAACGTCGAGATGCGCCGCGGCGCCCTCGCCTACCTCAAGCGCGACGCCCGAGGAGTCATAGCCGCGATACTCCATGCGCTTAAGGCCTGTGACCAGGATGTTCTTTGCAATATCAGAGCCGGTGTAGCCGACAATTCCGCACATAGGATAAATCCCTTCGTTCGCGTGACTGCAAGACGTCCACGCACGGGAGGCGCTGAGACGTATAACGTTCGAGTATTGTACTCACGCGAGCGCAAGCTGATATACCAGAAGTGGTATCTTAACTTAGATACCACTCGATGCACACATGCCCAAACCACCACGATGGGGACAGGCGCCTTTGTGGTGGCCTGGGCTCCAGCGTTTGCCCAGATAAAACCTGCCAAAATAAACCTGTCCCTAATTGGCAGGTTTTGACACCTCAGAGGCGGGCGATGCTACAATCTGGCTTGTACTTGAAACGCATCAAAGGGGCCGCTATGGCAAAGGTAAAAATCAGCGACGTCGCGCGCGAGGCCGGAGTTTCGCTGGGCACGGTTTCCAACGCGCTCAACCACCCCGAAAAGCTGCGCCCCGAAACCCTCAAGCTCATCAACGAGACCATCAATCGCCTTGGCTACCTGCCCAACCAAAGCGCTCGTCAGCTCGCGGGCGGCGCCACCAAGTCCTTTGGCCTGGTGCTCCCCCGTCTCGATCACGGCTTTTCGCTCCAAATCGCCAGCGGCGCCCACAACGAGGCCCGCAAGCACGGCTACGACCTGCTCATCGCCAACGCCGATAACGACGATATTCTCGAGGACCATTACCTGCGCTACTTTATGGGCACCCAGATGTCCGGCGTCATGGTTCAGCCCATGGCATCCCCCGACTGGCACCCCGTCATGGCCAAGATGCCCGTGCCGATCGTCCACCTGGACATCCATTGCTCCGAGCCCGGCTACTACGTAGCGGCCGACAACGAGGCCCAGGGTCGCATCATTGCCGAACTCGCCATCGCCCGCGGCGCACACCATATTGTCGTCGTCGGCCGAGCAGCATTTATGCAACTCACCCTGCGCGTCCTTGGCATTCATAAAGCGCTCGCTCTACACCCCGATATCAAGATCGAAGTCATCGACGCCGGCGAATGGAATACCGCCGCCGACGGCTACGGCATCGGCGCCCAAATCGCCGCGCGCCCCGCCGACGAACGCCCCGATTTTGTCGTCGGCCTGACCGACGTGTTGGCCTCGGGCGTTATCTCGGCGCTGGTCGACAAGGGCATCTCTGTACCCGGGCAAGTACGCGTAGCAGGTTGCGATGGCAACCCGCTCGCTTGGAGCGGATCGGTCCCGCTCACTACGGTAGCGCCCCCGGGCTACGAGATTGGCCGCAAGGGCGTTCAATTGCTCATGGAGCAAATCGAGAACAAGACCCCGGCAAAGACCAAGCATATCCGCGTCGGCTCTGCAGCGCGCACCGTCACCGCAGTCACCGCCGCCGAGGATATCAACCGCCAAGAACTCGTGCGGCCGTTCCTGCTGGAACGCGCCAGCACCCAGGCAAGCAGCCAGACCGACGCCACGGCCATCAACCTAGGCGCGTATCTATAGCACGCCCGCAAGTATGCTATGTCGCCGCCTAAGCAAAAGGGGCCCGACCATTGCCGGGCCCCTTTTGCTTAGGCGCAAACGTGGGCAATTGCTCGTTTCAACGCCGCAATTGTCTAGCGCGCGGCTTTAACTGCCGCCGAAAGGTCGAACAACGTATCGAGCACGGCCTCGCAGCCATCCACCACGTCCTGCGGCAGCGGAACAATGTCAGGAACGGCAAAGACGTGGCAGCCGGCCGTAATGCCCGAGACGCAGCCGTTGCGCGAATCCTCGACCACGGCACACTCCTCGGGAGCAAAGCCCGCGCGCTCGCAGGCGAGCAGATACATCTCGGGGTCGGGCTTGCCGTGCACGACGTCCTCGCCGCAGGTCACGGTCTCAAACTTGTCAAAGAGACCGAATGCTTTAAGGTTGCGCTCGGCGGTAACGTGGCGCGACGACGTCGCTAGACCCACGTGATAGCCCGCAGACAGCAGCTCGTCTAGGCACTCGGCGGCGCCGGCCTTAAGCTCCAGCTCGGTCTTGACCATCTCGTCGCGAATCTCCTTGTGGCGAACATAGATCGCCTCGGCGGTCTCGTGGCTGCCGTAATGCTTATCGAGGATGTCCATGACATCGGGTAGCGTGCGACCGATAAACTGATGGATCAGCGCATCATCAATCGCGAGCCCCAGCTCAGCGGCGCCTGCCTTCCAGGCCCTAATCCCCAAACGCTCGGTATCGACCAGCGTTCCATCCATGTCAAAAATAACAGCCTTGATCATATCGGTCCCCCTCGCCGGATTGCATTACTGCCACTCTACCGCACTTTACAAGCTTGTATATAACGTATATAGCATATTGCACTTTCGTTACATAGCTGGAAGTCTTATGACAAGCAGCCCGATAGGATTATAGTTTTCGACCGAGCACATATTGGTAAGGAACGTTTCATGCTTTCAGACACCACCGCACCTGCAGAGGAGCTTCAGGACAAACTCGCAGCACTCGAACAGCTGCTTTTGGCATACGGACGCGTCGCCATCGGCTTTTCCGGCGGCGTCGACAGCAGCTTTTTAGCCGCGGTCTGCGCCCGCATCATGCCTGCCAGCACGCTTCTCGTTCACCTCACCACGCCGCTCATCGGCACGCCTGAACAGGCTTCATTTGAGCGGTCCGTTGACGGGCAAACCAATGAGGAGCCGCATTTTAAGCTCCCTGTGCTCAATCTTTCGGTCGATCAGTTGCAGCTCCCCCAAGTAGCCTGCAACGACGCCAATCGCTGCTACCACTGTAAGCACGCCGGCTTTACCGCTATCGTCAACCACGCCAAGTCGCTCGGCTTTCCCACCGTCATCGATGGCAGCAATGCAAGCGATCGCGGCGACTACCGCCCCGGCATGCGCGCGGCAGAAGAGCTCGGCGTACGCTCCCCTCTTATGGAGGTCGGCTTTACCAAGGATGAGGAGCGCGAGCTGCTGCGCGCATGGGGCTATCCCGTTTGGAACCTGCCGGCGGGAGCCTGTCTTGCCACGCGCGTCCCCACGGGCGAGGAGCTTACGCGCGAGAAGGTCGATTTAATCCGCGCCTGCGAGGATTACCTGCACGATCTTGGCCTGGCGCAGGTTCGCGCGCGCTTGGTCGGCGGCTGCATGCATATCGAGGCCGCTCCCGCAGATGTCACCAAGATTGCTGTCCTCGGCGGCGCCGCCGTCGACGGCGAGGGCAAGACCCCGTTGCCCGCCGCCATCGAGTCCGCGCTGCGCGAGCTGGGCTGCGGCCACATCTCCCCCGAGGTCACCCCCTACATTCACGGCAACATGAACCTTTAGGTTACGCCGTTTTACAAACGGCGTAACTGCTCGGCGCTGCGCGGGCTCCGGGCACGGCAATCTGACGTTCAACTTCACGGGCGCGACCAAAAGGTCAGCGCCCGCTTGTTTCACGTCACCTTACCGCACCCGGAGCCTGCTCGCTCGCATATGCTCAACCTGGACTGCGTTAACTGACCTGCCAATAAGGGACAGGTTTGTTTTAGCAAGTTTTATCTGGGGAAACGCTGAATAGCTCCATATGCACAACCGCCGCAGCTCCATATGAGGCAAATGAATCAGTAGCGTCTATCCCAAATCTTAAGTATTTGTTCGATCGAACGGCCCCTGCCGGCTCCTGCTAGACTGGTAGATTCCCAACCATCCATCCAGGAGCCTCAATGTCGCGCAAGTCCGCCTACAAGCAAGCACTTTCCATCGGCACCGCCGTGGTGCTGGGGTTTGCGTTGTTTACGGGATCGCTCGACGGAGCTCCCAAGCTGCTGTCGCCGCAAAGTGATGAGCAGGCGGCAGCCCTGGCCGAGAAGCAAGACGAGAGTCCCAGCCGCACCGACGACGAGGCAGACCTGGTTGCCCGGCTCGAATCGGGAACAGCGAGCTCCGAGGACTCCGGCGATGGCTCCGAATCCACCGCGACCAACACCAACGGCAACGTTGCCGCGGACAGCGCCGCCACCCCCATCGACGAGGTGGAAAACCCCGACCTCAACCGCGCCCGCGGTGTTTATCTCGGCAGCATTCCCGACTACGCCGGCAACCCCTACGTTGCCCTTCGCGCCGACAGCACGCACCCGTTGGGCATGCCGTCGTTCACACTCGACGAATACGAACGCGCTGCAGAAGAGGGCTGCTTTAAGAAATTCTCCAAGCTCGATAGCCTGGGCCGCACCCGCAAGGCACTCGCCTGCGTTGGCCCCGAATCGCTCGGCCAGGGCAAGCGCGGCGATATCTCGCGCATCCACCCTGCCGGTTGGCACCAGCAGCGCTACGACTTTATTCCAGGCCAGAGCCTCTACAATCGCTGCCACCTCATCGCCTGGTCGCTCTGCGGCGAAAACGCCAACCGCAAAAATCTCCTCACCGGCACGCGCTATCTCAACGAGACGGGCATGCTGCCGTTTGAAGAGCAGATTCTCAACTATATTCGCGATACGGGTAACCATGTGCTCTACCGCGTCACGCCCATGTATAACGAAGAGGAACTCGTCTGTCGCGGCGTGCGCCTTGAGGCGCAATCGGTCGAGGACCACGGCAAGACCCTGTGCTTCCACGTGTACTGCTACAACCTGCAGCCGCACGTGCAGATCGACTACGCCACCGGCCGCAACCAGGCATCCGGAGACTAGTGCCGACCGCGCCTCCCGTAACCTAAAAAATGATCCGTTTTCCTCCGTCCCCAAGGGATCAAAAAAGCCGCCCTGGATTACCCAGGGCGGCCTTTTCGTCAGCACCCACATTGCAGGCAAAGCCACACGCTACTTGGCACGGCCCTCCTCATAGCGCTCGACCAGCTTGGCCTGAACATCATAAGGCACCTGCTCATAGCCTGCGGGCTTCATGGTAAAGTCGCCTGTGCCGCGCGTGATAGAGCGCAGGCGCGTCGAATAATCCGTCAGCTCGGCCAGCGGCGCCTGGGCAATAACAACGGTATCGCCGCGCTCATCGGTCTCCATGCCCGTCACGCGACCGCGCGATGCCGAGATGTCGCCCATCACGGCGCCGGCGTAGCTCTCGGGAATAGTCACCGTGATTTCCTCGATGGGCTCCAGCACCACCGGGTCGGCATCGGCGCATGCCTTGCGCAGACCGATGCGAGCCGCCGCGCGGAACGCCATCTCGTTGGAGTCGACGCTGTGATACGAACCGTCATACACCGCGACGCGAATGCCCGTGAGCGGATAACCGGCAATGATGCCGTCCTTCATGGTCTCCTGAACGCCCTTGTCCACGGCGGGAATGAGCGAGCGCGGAATGCGACCGCCCACGACCTCGTCTACAAACTCATAGCCGTCGCTCGTGCCGTCGGGCCCAATGAGCGGCTCCACGCGCAGCCAGCAGTCGCCGTACTGACCGGCGCCGCCGGTCTGCTTCTTGTGGCGACCCTGGGCGCTTGCCGTGCGGCGGATGGTCTCGCGATACGGAATGCGGATCGGCACGCTTTTGGCCACGACCTTGGTACGGTCCTCAAGGCGATTGAGCAGGACCGAAACCTGCGCCTCGCCCACCGCCGAGATGATAGTCTGGCCGGTCTCTTCGTCGCGGTCGATGCTCATGGTCGGATCGGCCTTGCAGGCTTTCTCGATAAACGTGTAGAGCTTCTCTTCATCGCCGCGATTCTCGGCCTCAATGGCGATGCGGTACTGCGAGTTGGGGAACTTGAACGCCGCCGCCTCGACCTTGCCGGTAATCGAGAGCGTATCGCCCGTCTCGGCAGCCAGCTTGGGCGCCACGATGATGTCGCCGGCATAGGCATGGCCAACCTCGGTCATATCGCGGCCGCACATCACATACAGGTGAGCCAGACGATCGCTCTTGCGGGTGCGCGCGTTGATCAGCTCAAGGCCCGGCTCAAGCGTGCCCGTCAGCACCTTGATAAAACTGATGCGACCCTGCTGCGGATCGGCCAGCGTCTTAAACACAAATGCCACCGGTCGGTCATCGTCACTCGAGATCTTAAGCGAATCGCCGTCGATGAGCGGCATCTCGCCGTAGTCAGTCGGCGCCGGGAAGTACGTGGCGATGTCGTCCATCAGCGAGTTGACGCCCTGCTCCTTAATGCAATCGCCCGCAAAGACCGGCACAAAGATGCGCTCGGCGATCGCTTTCGACAGCAGGCCTTCGAGCTCCTCCTGCGTCAGCGTCTCCTCGCCTTCCAGGTACTTCATCATCAGCTCATCGTCGGCCTCGGCCACCAACTCGCACAGATGGTCATGGGCTTCTTCGGCCTGGGCACGATACTCCTCGGGAATCTCCGACTCAACTGCCTCGGCACCGTTGCAGTGGCGCGCCTTCATACGCACCAGGTCGATAATGCCGTCAAAGTCCTCGCCCTCGCCCCAGGGGAGGGTCACGGCACCCAAACGCGTGCCAAAACGCTCCTGCAGCAGGCCCATCGTGGTCGTAAAGCTGGCCTCGGGACGCGACAGGCGGTTCACGAACACCGCACGCGCCAGGCGCAGGTCCTCGGCGGCGTACCAAAGCTTAACCGTCGTCGGCTGCGGGCCGGCCTCGGCGTCGACCACAAACAGCGCCGTCTCGCAGACGCTCATCGCGGCAAAGGCGTCGCCGATAAAATCGGGGTAGC
>CABRGB010000066.1 GCA_902470345.1 uncultured Collinsella sp. | reverse complement strand
TGGACGAGCTCGACGCATGGCTCCAGCGCACCGAGGATGCGCTCGGCGCCGGTGGCGTCACCTATACCTGCGAGCTCAAGATCGACGGTCTGGGCGTCGCGCTTACCTACCAAAACGGCACCTTTGTGCGCGCGGCCACGCGCGGTGACGGCACAACGGGTGAGGATGTGTCGCTCAACGTGCGCACCATCAAGGATGTGCCCATGCACCTGTCCGAGCCGGCGCTCGCCCACATGGGCGTCGACCGCGAGCGCACCATTGAGGTACGCGGCGAGGTCTACATGCCCAAGGGCAGCTTTGTTCGTCTGAATGAAGAGGCCGATGCCGAGGGCCGCGACCCCTTCGCCAACCCGCGCAACGCCGCCGCCGGCAGCCTGCGCCAAAAGGATCCCAAGGTTGCGGCGCGCCGCGACCTGGCCACCTTTATCTATGCCATCGCCGATACCGACCCGCTGCACGTCCACAGCCAGCGCGAGTTCCTCGATTGGCTGCGCAGTGCCGGTTTTAGCGTCAACCCCAACGTGGCACGCTGCGCCACGCCGGCCGAGGTCCACGAGTTCTGCGCCCAGGCCCTCGAGCATCGCGGTGACTTGGACTATGACATCGACGGCGTGGTCGTAAAGGTCGACAGCTTCCAGCAGCAGCTCGACCTGGGCTTTACTGCCCGCGCACCGCGCTGGGCCATTGCCTTTAAGTTCCCGCCCGAGGAAAAGCAGACCGTCCTGCGCGAAATTCGCATCCAGGTGGGCCGCACCGGTGTGCTCACGCCGGTCGCCGAGTTCGACCCAGTGACGGTTGCCGGCTCCACCATCGCGCGTGCCACGCTGCACAACATCGACGAGATCCGCCGCAAAAACGTGCGCGAGGGCGACACCATCATCGTTCACAAGGCGGGCGACGTAATCCCCGAGGTCGTGGGCCCGGTGCTCGACAAACGCCCGGCCGATTCGGTCGACTGGCAGATGCCCGAGGCCTGCCCCGTGTGCGGCAGCCCCGTGGTCCACGAGGATGGTGAGGTCGCTTACCGTTGCGTCTCCATCGACTGCCCCGCACAGCTCAAGGAGCGCTTGCTCCACTGGGTGAGCCGCGGCTGCATGGACGTCGACGGCTTGGGCGACGAGATCGTCGACAAGATGATCGCCGCCGGCCTGATTCACGATGTCGCGGACTTCTACCAGCTCACGGTCGACGACATCGCCGGACTGGACACGGGGCGCACTTATGCCAGCTCCAACAGCAAAAAGGGCGTCAAGAAGGGCGACCCCATTCCGGTGGGCCTCAAGACGGCCGAGAAAATCATCGCCGAGCTCAACAAGTCCAAGAGCCAGCCGCTCGGTCGCGTGCTGTTTGCCCTGGGCATCCGCCACGTGGGCAAGAGCGTGGGCGAGGTCATCGCCGAGCGATTCCTGTCGATTGACAAGCTCGTCTTGGCGAGCGAAGAGGACATCGCCGAGTGCGAGGGCATCGGTCCCAAGATTGCGGCGAGCGTCAAGCAGTTCCTGGCCGTGCCCGAGAACCTTGCCGTGCTGGAGCGCCTGCGCCAGGCGGGCCTGTCGCTCGAGGTCGATTTGAGCGCCGCGCACGCGCAAGCCGCAGCCGACGCTGGCGTGGCAGGCGAGCTCGCCGACGCACAGCCGCTTGCGGGTCTGACCTTCGTGCTGACCGGTACGCTCGTCAACCGCACGCGCGATGAGGCGGGCGCGGCGCTCAAGGTGCTCGGCGCCAAGGTTTCGGGCAGTGTGTCGAAGAAGACGAGCTATCTGGTCGCCGGCCCCAAGGCAGGCTCCAAGCTCACCAAGGCCGAGCAGCTGGGTGTGCCCGTGCTGGATGAGGACGCGCTCGAGCAGATCTTGGCTACTGGTCAGGTGCCCCAGGCTTAGTGCATCGATAACCAAATTGAAGAACCGCCCGGAAAGCATGATGCCTTCCGGGCGGTTCTTGCTTTGCTGGGGCAACGGGCACCATGACCTGCGTCGCGTAGGTTGCCGGATCATCGCTGATGATATCGTCGATGAGGGCGATTTCGCGTCGTCTCGCTATGCTGCCGGCTTGTCAAAAGCCCCGCGGCGGTTGAGTACGGTAAATGCCATCACGCAAATGACTGCTGACAGAATCGACCCGCACGGCGAGGCGATGCCCATGGGAAACAACGTGTCGGAATAGGCGTTCGACAGCAGCCAAGCGCCGGGCACGCGAATGAGCGCCACGGCCAGCACGTTGTGCGCAAAGCCGATGTAGCTTTTGCCATACGCAGCGAAAAAGCCGCTAAAGCAAATGTGGATGCCGGCAAAGATTGCGTCGAAAATATAACTGTGCATATAGCCGGTACCGGCTGCGACCACCGCGGGGTCCTTGGCAAAAAAGCCAATAAACGCCGGTGCCACTAGCCACATCAGCACCGTGATCAGGCAGCCGTACACCACCGAGATCGTCATGGCGTCTTTGAGCACCTGACGCGCGCGGTCGCCCTTGCCCGCGCCGGCGTTTTGCGCCGTGAGTGCGCTGACGGTGGCGCCCATGGAACTCGGAACAATGAACAAAAAGCTGATCATCTTCTCGACCAGGCCCACGGCAGCGGCGTCGACCAGACCGCGATGGTTGGCGATGACGGTGATAAACATAAACGCCACCTGGATGCAGCCGTCCTGTACTGCCACGGGCACGCCGATCTTAAGAATGCTGCCGAGCACCTCGGGCTGGGGGCGCAGGTCGCTGCGCTTAACGTGGATGTTCGTGCGGCGGCTCTTGAGCCACACGAGCGCGAGGGCAACGCTGGCCGTCTGGGCGGTTACCGTGCCGAGCGCCGCACCCACGGGGCCGAGCCCCATGTGGCCGATAAACAGAAAGTCGAGCGCGATGTTGATGATGCACGCCACACCGATCACGTACATGGGCGAGCGCGAATCGCCCAGGCCGCGAAAGATGGCCGAGAGAATGTTGTATGCGGCGATAAACGGAATGCCGACAAAGCAGATACGCAGGTAGGCGGCGGTGCCTTCGACCGCCTCGGGGGGCGTGCCAATGAGCGCCACAACCTGCGGGCATAGTGCAAACAAGATGACGGCCAGTACCACCGAGACGCCCATAAACAGCGTGATGGTGTTGCCGATGGCGGTCTCGGCGCGGTCGAAGCGGCGCGAGCCCACGGCATGGCCGACGATGACCGTCGTTCCCATGGCCAGGCCCACGAGCGTCACGGTGATGATATAGAGCGTCTGTGCGCCATTGCCCACGGCGGTGATGCCGGCGGCGCCGCTAAACTGCCCCATCATGTACAGGTCGGCCATGCCGTAGAGCATCTGCAAAAAGTACGAGAGCATATAGGGCAGGGCAAAGACCGCGATGGTCTTAAGGACATTGCCGCGTGTGAGGTCGTGTTCCATGGGCGGGGCTTTCTGGCTTGGTTCGTTTAGCTACCAGTGTAGTGAAAACCCTATAACGATTGTAGAGTCAAGGTTTGAGTCGAAGACAGGGCGAAAAAAGTGAGGCCCACGATTATTTCCAACTGAATACAGATGCGCACTATGCTTGTTTGGCACGTTCGTTAGCCTTGCAGAAATCGGTTTCGCGTCACTTGACACCATCGCCTGTCGCGCAATAATACGTGCGTTTGCGAACAACGTTTGATGGGGGATGAACCTGCGTGCGCAATCTCAAGATCCTGTTTTCCTACTTGGGGGAATACCGTCGCGACGCCATACTCGGCGTGCTCTTTGTGACGGCCGAGACGGCGCTCGAGCTGTTTATCCCGGTTATCATGGCGAACATCATCGACGTGGGCGTGCCTGCGGGCGACATCAACTACATGCTGCTGCAAGGCGCGTACATGTTGGTGTGTGCGGCGTTTTCGCTGGTATTGGGCTTGGGCTATGCCCGCACATCCGCCCGCGTTGCCTCGGGCCTAGGCGCTAACCTGCGCGAGGCCGAGTACAAAAAGATTCAGACGCTCGCTTTTGGTAACCTGGACAACTACGACGCCAGCTCGCTCGTCACCCGCATGACCACGGACATCACCGTTATCCAAAATGCTGTGGGCAACGGCTTTCGCCCTATGGTGCGCGGCCCGGTGACGCTTATCGTCGGCCTTATCTACGCGCTGATGCTGTCGCGCCCGCTCGCCACCGTCTTTGCGATCATCTTGCCCGTGCTGGCAATCGTACTGGGCGCCATCACCTATCGCGTCAGTCCGCTCTACCGCCAACTCCAGACCTCGATGGACCACCTCAACGGCGTGGTACAAGAGGACCTTACCGCCGTGCGCGCCGTGAAGGCTTACGTGCGCGCCGAGCACGAGTGCGACAAGTTCGACACCGTCAATACCGAGCTTGCCGACACGGCGACCAAGACCTTCGGCACCGCCGTGCTCAATCTGCCGGTGTTTCAGCTGTCGATGTACGTGGCTGCGCTCTCCATCCTGTGGATTGGCGGCCGCATGATTCTCGCCGGCAAGCTGGGCGTGGGCTCGCTCACGGGCTTTATGAGCTACGTGCTGCTGATCATGAACTCGCTCATGATGATTTCCAACGTGTTTTTGCTGCTTACGCGCGCACTCGCCAGTGTGGAGCGCATCTCGCACGTCCTCGATGAGCGCTCGCTTATCGAGGCGCCCGCGGCAGACGCGGCTGTGCGCGAAGTTGTCGACGGAAGTGTCGAGTTCCGCGATGTGTCGTTTAAGTACCGCGCGGATGCTGTCGAGGACGTGCTCGAGCATATCGACCTTCGCATCGAGCCGGGCTCCACGGTGGGCGTGCTCGGCGGCACGGGCTCGGGCAAGAGCTCGCTCGTGCAGCTCATCGCGCGCCTGTACGACGCGACCGAGGGCGCCGTGCTCGTGGGCGGGCGCGACGTGCGCGACTACGACCTGGTTGCCCTACGCGATGCGGTGGGCATTGTGCTGCAAAAGAACGTGCTGTTTACGGGCGCCGTGCGCGAGAACCTGCAGTGGGGCGCGCCCGATGCCACCGACGAGGAATTGTTGGATGCCTGCCGTGCGGCGTGCGTGGACGAGTTTCTGGACCGCATCGGCGGTCTCGACGGCGAGTTGGGCCAGGGTGGCGCCGGTGTTTCGGGCGGCCAGAAGCAGCGCCTGTGCATTGCGCGTACGTTGCTCAAACATCCGCGCGTGCTCATTTTTGACGACTCGACCAGTGCGGTCGATATGGCGACCGACGCCAAGATCCGAGAGCATATCGCCCAGATTCCCGACACGACGGTGATCATCATCGTCCAGCGTATCGCAAGCGTGATGGATGCCGACCGCATCGTGGTGCTGGATGACGGCCGCATTCACGGCGTGGGCACGCATGAGGAACTGCTGGCAGGTGACAACATCTACCAGGAGATTTACGCCTCGCAGATGGAGTTCGCGGGTGATGCGAGCGACGACGGTGATGCCGACGACGCGAACGATCCGTTTTCCTCCGTCGCATACGGATCATCCCTGGAAGGGGGTGAGCGCCATGCCTAAGACTTCCGCTCAGGCTCGTCCGGCCAATCTGCGTCGAACGCTCCGCCGCTTGCTCTCCTACATGGGGCATGCCAAGTTCTCGCTGCTGGTGGTTGGTGTGCTGGCCTCCGTCGCCGCCATCGCGAGTCTTGCCGGCACCTATATGGTGCGCCCCATCGTCAACGGCCTGGCCGCGGGTGGGGAGGAGCTGCTCACCAAGCAGGTTCTCTTTACGGCCGTCATCTACGCCGCGGGCGTGCTCTCGGCCTTGGGTTACTCGCAGATCATGGTGCGCGCGGCCCAGCGCGTGGTGTCCGATATTCGCCGCGACTTGTTCGCGCACATCCAGACGCTGCCGCTCAGTTACTTTGACAGTACGCGCTCGGGCGACATCATGAGCTTCTTCACCAACGACGTCGACACGGTCTCCGAGGCACTCAACAACAGCTTTGCCAACGTGATTCAGGCGACCATTCAGGTGATCGGCACCACAGCCATGCTCATCATTCTTAACTGGCAGCTCACGATTATCACGCTCGCGTGCGATGTTGCCATTGTGCTGTACGCGCGCTACTCGGGTGCCCGCTCCAAGCGCTTTTTTGCCGCCCAGCAGGCATCGCTCGGCGACTTGGACGGATACGTCGAGGAGATGGTCTCGGGCCAAAAGGTCATTAAGGTCTTTAACCACGAGCAGGCCAATGTTGCCGGTTTTGACACGCCCAACCAGGAGCTGCGCCGTACCGGTGGCGCCGCACAGGCCTACGCCAACTCGATGGTGCCCATGACCGTGGTGATCGGCTACGTCAACTACGCCATCGTTGCCGTGGCGGGCGGCATGCTCTGCATCAAGGGACTTGCCGACGTGGGTGCACTCGCGAGCTACCTGGTCTTTGTGCGCCAGGCGGCCATGCCCATCAACCAGTTCACGCAGTTGGGCAACTTCTTACTCAACGCGCTGGCCGGTGCCGAGCGCCTGTTTGCCGCTATGGACCTTAAGCCCGAGGTGGACGAGGGCTGCGTGGAGCTGGTGCAGACGGGCGACGCGGCGTGGGCGTGGAAGATTCCCGAGGGCCAGGGTGTGGGCACGTACGGGCATCTGCACGACGTGGCCGCCGTTGATGAATCGGGTCGTGCGGTGGCGGCCGATGGTACCGAGCTTGTTACCGGTCTGGTCCCGCTCGCCGGCGACGTGCGCTTCCATGCCGTGGACTTTTCCTACGTGCCGGGCACGCGTGTGCTCACGGATCTCAACCTGTTCGCCAAGCCGGGGCAAAAGATCGCCTTTGTTGGCTCGACGGGCGCCGGAAAGACGACCATCACTAACCTCATCAACCGCTTCTACGAGGTCGATGACGGCGAGATCACGTACGACGGCATCGACGTCAAGCACATTGCCAAGGCCAGCCTGCGCGGGTCGCTCGGCATTGTGCTACAGGATACGCACCTGTTTAGCGGCACCATTGCGCAGAACATCCGCTTTGGCAAGCTCGACGCGACCGACGAGGAGGTGCGCGCCGCTGCCGAGGCAGCCTGCGCGGATTCATTTATTCGCCGCCTGCCTAGAGGGTACGACACACCGGTTACGGCCGACGGCGCTAACCTGTCACAGGGCCAGCGCCAACTGCTCGCCATCGCGCGCGTGGCCGTTGCCGACCCGCCGGTGCTCATCCTGGACGAGGCCACTTCGAGCATTGACACGCGTACCGAAAAGCTCATCGAGCGCGGTATGGACCGCATCATGCGCGGACGCACCACGTTTATGATTGCGCACCGCCTGTCCACCGTCCGCGACGCCGATGCCATCATGGTCCTCGAACACGGCCGCATCATCGAGCGCGGCACGCACGAAGAGTTGCTCGCCCAGCACGGCGAGTACTGGCAACTGGCGCATGGCTTAAAAGAGTTGGATTAACCCGTTCGAGCACGATGCTTTGACCCCTCCGTGCCTCTTACCTCGCCTCAAACCATCACAACATTCGACGTTTTTCGCCAAAAACGGGAAAAGCATCGAATGTTGTGATGGTTTTTCTGCCACTCGACCGGGTGGAATCGCTTTCTTGCGCACGAAGGTGTGCGGACCCGTGGGCAGGGGAATAAGGTTGGTTATCCGACTCCATTGGAGGGCTCATGGACCTGCCGATCGTCCTGTCCCATAAGACTGCCTGGCTGTACCATAACGTGGCGCGCCCGTCCGAGCCACTCTCGCGAGCAAGCAGCCTATACGATGAGGACTCGCTTGCTAACGAGGCGGAACCGACCGCGAGCCTGCCCAAATTGGGACTCGATGCCAAGGGGCTGAGGGCTTCAACGGCAGTTGGGATCGTTGCCGACTATCTGGTTTCTCTTGGTATTCCACGAGAAGAGCTCGATCATATCGATGCGCTCGTCAACTTCGATTTTGAGCGCTCGACGCCGGCTGGATTTAGGTGCCACGTGTTTGGGGCGCCGGTACCTCCAGGTCATCTTATCGAGGTGGCAGAGGGCCTTCTAGTGGTTGATGAGGCCATGTGCTTTGTCCAAGCGGGTTCGTGGATGAGCGAGCCCGAGCAGCTGGAATATGGCTACGAAATCTGTGCCCGATACCATTTGAATCATCTGTCGACAGGCGATTATATCGAGATGGGGCAGAGGTATACCGTTGCCGACTTGATTGCCTATTGCAATGAGAACCGATCTCGTCAGGGGGCTATACGCGCGGCCGCCGTGCTCAAGCGCGTGCACGATGGCGCACGGTCGCCCATGGAGACGGCCACCGCAATCATGGTCGTAGCAAAACGTTCTCAAGGAGGGCTTGGATACGCCAAGGTCGAGCTCAACCATCGGGTCGATGTTCCCAGCGAGTTCAAATATCTCGCTAAGTCCGGGTATTTCGAGATTGACGTATATGCGCCTGCGAGCGGTACGGGGATTGAATACAACGGCTCGGACCATCTTGATAAACAGCGCAGCGCGTCGGATGCGGAGCGTATGACCGTGCTGAGCGCGCTGGGCTTTAGAATGATCGTCCTCACCGGGACTCAGTTTGCCCATCAGCTGCAATTGCACCGGGCGATGAACGCCATCGC
>CABRGB010000065.1 GCA_902470345.1 uncultured Collinsella sp. | reverse complement strand
GCAATCGAAGAGGACATGCTCGATCAGTTCAACTACTTTGATGATGAGGACGAGGAGCTGATCGATCGTCGCGAGCCGGCGTCGCTCGATGCCTTCGACCTTGTTGGTGAAGAGCCCGACGAGGACGAGGTCGAATCAGCAGAGCCCCCACGGTCTTCGCGCCTTGAGTCGCTGCTTTCGAGAGCCCCCCTACACCACGGCGTTCGTGCCGGCGCGCTCCATATGAAAACTGACTGGCGTCAGATCGTGACTTCAGGCGATGAGCTTGCTGTCGATGCGCCGCTCACCGATAAGTCATCCATCATCTGCCGCACCGGCATGCTTATGCTGGCAAGTGGAACAGGTGCCTGGCGCGTGCGCGATACCATGAATCGTGTTGCCGCCGTGCTCGGCGTCACGATTCACGTCGACCTGAGTCTCCTGTCGTTTGAGTGCACCTGCATCGAAGATGGCCACTGCTTTAACGAGGTTGTCAGCCTGCCCACAACGGGAGTCAATACCCATCGCATCTGGATGATGGAGAGCTTCTTAAAGGAAATCGAGATTTACGGGCGCCGGTTTACCGTGCACGAATACCACGAGATGCTCAAGACCGTTGAGAGCTCAAAGCCCGATTACGCTCCCTGGCAACAGGGCCTTGCGGCGGCCTGTGCTTGTGGCGCCTTCGTCTTTTTGCTCGGCGGCGGCCCTATCGAGATGGCCTGCGCGTTCGTAGGCGCTGGTGTCGGCAATTTTGCTCGCTCCCATATTCTCAAGCAGGGTCTTGGCCAGTTTAGCGCGCTGACGACTGGCGTTGCGCTCGCTTGCGTTTCGTATCTGCTGGCATTGCTCGGCCTTAGCCAGGTCATTCCAGGGGCAATGTCGCACCAAGAAGGCTATATCGGCGCCATGCTCTTTGTGATTCCCGGCTTTCCCCTCATTACGGCAGGCCTCGACATCGCTAAGCTCGACATGCGAAGCGGCATCGAGCGTCTTTCGTATGCTGTGTCAATTATTGTGATGGCGACCCTCGTAGGTTGGATGGTTGCCGAATGTGTGGGACTGGCGCCGGATGACTTCGCCCCGCTCGGCCTCTCACCGTTGGCTCTTACGCTCTTGCGCATTCTGATGAGCTTTATCGGCGTATTTGGCTTCTCGGTTATGTTCAACAGTCCGGTAAAGATGGCAGCGGCGGCAGGGCTCATCGGCGCCGTGTCTAATACCTTGCGCCTTACGCTCGTCGATGCGCCGACGATACTTCCTTTCCTGGGCCTGAGCGCAGGTATGCCTCCCGAGGCAGCAGCGTTTATCGGCGCACTGGTATCGGGGCTGCTCGCGAGCTTAGCCGAAATCAAGCTCACCTACCCGCGTATCGCCCTCACGGTGCCATCAATTGTCATTATGGTGCCTGGCTTGTATCTGTATCGCTCGATGTATTACATGTGCACCTTCGATACGGTCAATATGCTCGGCTGGTTTGTGCGTGCAGTGCTCATCGTGGCGTTTTTGCCCGTTGGTCTGGGTGTGGCGCGTACGCTCACCGACCCTCGCTGGCGCCACACCAGCTAATTGGTGCAAGGGAGGCAGGTCACTTTGCACCAAATGAGTTGCGGTGAAATAGGGACTGAATTGCTGCTTAAAGGGTCAAAACAGTCCGTATTCCACCGCAACTTATGGGGTCGGGGATTATTGGTGCCCTGCATCTTCATAAACTCAACGCTTACGAAGCGCGTGCCGTTCGTGTTAGGGTAGTTCCACCACATAAGTAGTCGCAGACGCGCGTAACACGGGCGGGCGAGATGAAGTTCCAACAGCTCCATCTCGCCCGCCCGTTTTTGTTGGCGGTGCCGCGACGCAACACAGAAAGGAATCTGCCCTTCATGCCTATCAACAAACGAGAGAGCCTGCTGTTCACCTTTATCATGTGCTTTTGCATGGTGCTCTGGATGAGCATCTACAACGTTGCCCTGCAGCACGGGGCCATCAACGGCGAGGTCGTTGCCGCTGCGTGGCTCGGCTTCCCCGTTGCCTATATCTTTGCCGTGTGCTGCGACCGGTTCGTCGCCAGCCCGCTTGCCAAGGGTTTCGCCTTTAAGTACTTGGTCACTCCGGGCAAGAGCTCGCCGCTCGCCATGACGCTCGCCGTCAGCTCCTGCATGGTCGTTCCCATGGTCATCATCATGTCGCTGTACGGTGCCTGCGAGGGCCTGACGCACATGCCCGGCGGCATCCTTGCGAACCTGTATTCCGTGCCCGCGATCTGGATGATCAACATCCCGCATAATTTTGTGATGGCGCTGCCGTGGAACCTTTTGGTAGCCGGTCCGATTTCCCACTTCGTCTTCCGTCGCGCCTTCCCTGTGGGGACGGTTTTCGAGGAGGAGCATGCCGAGCTCTTGGAGCAGGCTATGGCTCCTGAGTGCGAGTAGCTCGCTTAGGGATCTGCTGAGCGCGGGCGACTTGCTTGGTTGGAGCCCTAAGCGTGGATAGCTCTCTCGGCGACATCGCGGGCGTGAGCGGTGCGCATGACCGGAGGCCCCGTGCTGCTCCGTTGCCCGACGTGCTAGCGCGCAGAACAATCTGTTGGTGCATTCGGCGGCTGCTGAAGCGTTTCGGCAGCCGCTTTTTATACGGAGTTTAAATACAACAGTCTGTTGTATTACGTAGAGTGGTATATCTCTAGCAGGAAAAATGCGAGAGACGGAGCATTATGGCGTTGCTAGTAGGACTGGACGTAGGGTCGACGACGACCAAAGTTTACGCGATGCACGAGGATATGACCGAGGCGTGGTGGGGATATCGCCGCCACGGGGCGTGTCAGACAGCGAGCGTGCGCGCCATGCTCGGCGAGCTCGCCGAGCGCTTTCCCCATGAGTCGCTGCGCGTTGCGGTGACCGGCTCGGGTGCGCGCGATATCGCGACCGCGCTGGGCGCCTCGTACGTTCAGGAGGTGGTCGCCAACGCGCTCGCGATCAGCAGGTTCTATCCGCAGACGCGCTGCGCCATCGAGCTGGGCGGCCAAGACGCCAAGATGATCTTCTTCCGCACCAACGATGAGGGAGACATCGAGGTTGCCGACATGCGCATGAACGGCTCGTGCGCAGGCGGTACCGGTGCATTTATCGACGAGATGGCAAAGCTCATGGGGGTCGGCACCGAATCGGGCGAGTTCGAGCAGCTCGCAAGCCGGGGAACGACCGTCCACGAGGTCTCGGGCCGCTGCGGCGTGTACGCAAAGACCGATATCCAGCCGCTGCTCAACGAGGGCATTCCTACCACCGACCTGGCGCTTTCGGCGCTTCACGCGGTCGCCCGCCAAACGATCGGCGGTCTGGCCCAGGGTATCGACATCGAGCCGCCGGTAATCTTCGAGGGCGGTACGCTCGCCTACAACCCCACGCTGGTCCGCGTGTTCCGGGAGCAACTGAATCTATCGGACGATCAGGTTATCGTCCCGCGCGATCCGCAGATCATGGTCGCGCGCGGTGCCGCCCTGTCGCTGACCGACATGTTCGCATCGTCCCAACCGATCGACCTTCCCGACGCTTTTGTCCGGCTGGATAAGCTCGAGACGGTCGCGCCCGCAAGCGGGGAGGGACGTCTTGCCCAGCCCTTTTTTGCCACACCTGCCGAGCAGGCGGATTTTATGGCACGCCATGGCAAAGAGACGCCGGCAAAGGGTCCGGATGCGTATGCGCCCGGAGAGACGGTGCGTGTGGCGCTCGGTATCGATTCGGGGAGCACGACGACCAAGTTCGCCCTGGTCGATGAGGCGGGTGAGCTTGTCGATTCGTTCTACGCGTCTAATAACGGCAGACCGCTCGACGTCGCCCAACAGGGTCTTGTCAGCTTGAAGAACCGCTGGGAGACAGCGGGAGTCACGCTTGCGATTGATGCCGTGGGCACCACGGGATACGGCGAGGAGCTTTTCGCGCGCGCGTTCCACGCCGACTACCATACGGTCGAGACGGTCGCGCACGCCCGCGCCGCGTGCGCATGCGTTCCCGATGCGACCTTCGTGCTCGACATCGGCGGACAGGATATGAAGGCCATCTGGCTCAACCACGGCGTGCTGACCGATATCGTCGTCAACGAGGCGTGCTCTGCGGGCTGCGGCTCGTTCCTCGAGGGTTTTGCCAAAAACCTCGGAATAGCCGTTGAGGATATCGCGACCGAGGCATTTTCGTCCAAAGACCCCGCCGTTCTCGGCAGCCGCTGCACGGTGTTCATGAACAGCAGCGTCGTTTCCGAGCAGCGGCGCGGTAAGGGTCCGGGCGACATCATGGCCGGTCTCTGCCGTTCGATTATCGAGAACGTGTTCACCAAGGTCATTCGCGTTTCAAATCTCAACCGTCTGGGCGACAAAGTCGTCGTCCAGGGCGGCACGTTCCGAAACGACGCGGTGCTGCGCGCATTCGAGCAGTATCTGGGCAAACCCGTCACGCGTGCGCCCCACCCGGGGCTGATGGGCGCTATCGGTATCGCCCTGCTCGCGCGCGAGGAATGCCGCAAGGGCGACGCCGGCACGTCGTTTATCGGGCTCGATGCCGTGGAGCGCTTCGAGCATCGCGAGTTCGGCGGCGTTACCTGCCGTCGGTGCAACAACCGCTGCCAGCGCGCGGTCGTGGCATTTGGCGACGGCTCGCTTTACGTCACGGGCAATCGCTGCCCGCGCGGCGGCGCCATCTCATGGGATGAGCTCGTGCGCGAGGTTCCCGCGGCGGAGGAGCTGCGTCCGCAGGGTGCTTGCGAGGCACAGGCACCCGGCACGGGGCGCGACCGGACCGCGGCTGCCCCCAATCTCTTTGTCGACCGCGAGAAGCTGCTGTTCGAGTCGTGCCCCACGGTTCCCGTCTGCGGGGGGCGCGATGTCACGATCGGCATTCCCCGTGTGCTCGAGTTCTGGGACACCATGCCGTTCTGGTCGACGTTCTTCAGCACGCTCGGCTTTAAGGTGCGCGTCTCGGGACGCAGCACCAAGGCGATGTACGAGCGCGGTCTGGCGCACGTCACATCCGACACCGTGTGCTTCCCGGCCAAGCTCGTCCACGGGCACATCCGCAATCTCGTCGACGCCGGTGTCGACCGCATCTTCATGCCCATCATCACGACGGTGCCCACCGAAAACACCGCCTCTACCAGCGAGTGGATGTGCGCCGTCGTAAAGGGATACCCCTACGTGATGCGCAATTCCGATAACCCGGAGGAGCGTTTCGGCGTTCCGTTCGATACGCCGCTGTTCCACTGGTACGACGAGGGCGACCGAAACCGCCAGCTCAAGGCGTGGTGCAAGGAGACCTTCGATATCGATGCCGACCTGGTTGCCAAGGCGACCGAGCAGGCGGACCGCGCGCAGCAGACGTTTGAGAACCAGCTGCAGCTGCGCGGCAGGCAGGTGCTCGAGAACCTGCGCGAGGACGGCGGCTACGCGGTGGTGATCGCTTCGCGCCCGTACCACAACGACCCGCTGGTCAACCACGGGCTGCCCAAGCTCTTCTCTGAGCGCGGCATCCCCGTGCTGACGCCCGATGCGGTGCCGGGGGTCTGCAACGTCGACCTTTCCAACAGCCGCATCGACATCGTGAACAACTACCATGCGCGCATGCTGTCGTGCGCGGTCATCGTCGCATCGACGCCCGAGCTCGAGCTCGTGCAGATGGGCAGCTTCGGCTGCGGCCACGATGCGTATCTCACCGACGAGATCGCGCGCATGATGGGCGAGATGGGCTCCAAGGTTCCGATGATGATCAAGCTCGATGAGAGCGACGTCGCCGGTCCCATGGGCATTCGCGTGCGTTCGTTTATCGAGTCGGTCAACCGTCGTCGCGCGGAGGAGCGTGCCGAGGGCGCCCGGGTGCACGCGGTCCATCCGCTCGACGACCCGTATAAGGTCAAGTACACCAAGCGCGACCGGCACGACAAGATCGCGCTGGTCCCCAACACCTCCCATGCGTTCTGCAGGCTCATGACCGCGGCGATGCGCAATCAGGGCGTGCGCGCCGAGGCCCTTGATATCGGGCGCGAGGATGCCATCCGCCTGGGCAAACGCTATGTGCACAACGACATCTGCTTCCCCGCGCAAATCGTGATCGGCGAGGCGCTCGCGGCACTCAAGAGCGGTAAGTACGACCCGCACGACGTCGCCGTGGTGACTGGCAAGTATATCGGCGACTGCCGCCTGACGCACTACATGCCCCTGCTGCGCCGCGCGCTCGACGACGCGGGATACGACTATGTCCCGGTGCTCACCAACGACGACGTCGATGCCCACAATGCGCATCCGGGCTTCAAGCTCGGCCTTGGCCCGAGCATCCAGATCGCCTACGGTCTTCCCATGATCGATGCCCTCGAGGCCATGCTTAGGCGCATCCGTCCCTACGAGCTCGAGAAGGGCGCGGCGGACGCTGCGTTCGACCGCGCGCTCGATGAGGTTATCGAGGGCATGGAGCGCTCCGGGCTGAGAGGCCAGGCGACGGGCTTCAAACGCGCGCTTGCGATCATGGACGCCGTTCCGTACGACCGCTCGAACCCGCATCCGACCGTTCTCATCGTGGGCGAGTACCTGCTCAATTTCCATCTCGGCGCCAACCACGAGATCGAGCGCTACCTCGAGGACAACGGGCTCGAGGTCATCGAGGCGCGCATGACCGACGTGATCCGCAAGACCTATTTCTACAAGCATGCGCAGTCGCGCGAGTTCCACGTCGACCTGTCGCTGTCCGAAAAGGCCTGGTATGCCACGGCGGACAACCTGTTCGAGCTCGCGCACGACCGTTGCGACCGCCTGGGCGCGGCGAGCCCGCTCTACGAGTCGCCAACGCGCATGCCCGAGCTCGTGCGCGCGAGCGATAAGATCCTGCACCATACGTTCGATGCGGGCGAGGGCGTGCTGATTCCGGCGGAGATCCTCGAGCACGCCAAGCGCGGCTGCCGCAACTTCGTGATCCTGCAGCCGTTCGGGTGTCTGCCCAACCATGTCGTGGGGCGCGGGCTCATCCATGCGCTCAAGGAGCAGTATCCCACGGCGCAGTTCCTGCCGCTCGACTACGATCCCGACGTGAGCTTCGCCAACGTGGAGAACCGTCTTCAGATGCTCATCATGAACGCCAAGGCGCAGGGGTGCGGTGAGGCGCATGGCGAGACCGCGTAAGGACGCCGATGCACCCGATGCACGCACCCGTATCATCGAGGCGTTTTGGGAGCTCATCGAGAACAACAGCATCTTCGAGCTGTCGGTTGGCGAGGTGACCCGCGTCGCCCAGTGCAATCGCGGAACGTTTTACTACTATTTTCACGATTTCGATGAACTCGTCGCCATCGCCATAGCCCAGCTGCTGCAGGATAACGAGCTCATCACCGATGCCCTCTGGCATTTTTCGAGCGAGGGCGACCTTTCGGCGTTCGACCGGCGCGACGTCCGCTGCCTGCTGCGGCGCATCGTCATCACCATGAGGGCGGGTGCCGCCGAGCAGGTCGTGCAGGGCATCCATACGATCATCATCGACCGCGTGAGAGAGATCGTCCACCCCGACGGAGAAGAGCTCAAGGCAGATTCGAGCTTTGCGGTGGGCTTTCTGGTCTCGGGCATCATGGGCTTTGTGATGGCGGTCGGCTTTGCCCGGGAGGGCGGCGAGGAGATAGACCTCGAGCAGCTGGGGGACAGCGCGTGCGCGTACCTGAGGGCGGTCGCCATGCAGACGGTGGAAATGGTCGCGCAAGTCGAGGGCGTCGATACATCCGAGCTGCTCGAACGCGTCTCCAAGGAGGCCGATGCCTATCGCGCATCGCGTGCGACGAGTCCCGACGTGGTGAAAGACGCCTAGGGTTTCTCTTGCGGGGCGCCTGTCGCGCATCGCGCGGTGAGTCCCGCGATGCGGTCATAACCTGCATTCATGTGAGCCGGGTTTATAGATATTCCTCCAGCTGTTAACATAGACAACCTGTGGGTAAAGAGACAAAAGCGCCGCCGACGGGCGGGCGTTTTGATTTCGATGAACTCATGTAAGGAAACGAGCATGTTAGATAGATTTACCGATCGTGCGCGCAAGGTCATGTCCATGGCCAAGCAAGAAGCGCTCGATCTTCATTCAAATAAGGTGGGCACCGAGCACCTGCTGCTCGCGCTTGCCAAGGAGGACGAGGGCATTGCCGCCGAGGCGCTGCGTTCGCTCGACATCTCCTACGATGACATCATGGATACTCTCAAAGAGGTCCAGACCACGGTTCCCGAGCCCAGTGAGGAGACCGAGGCGGCCAAGCTCGCCTTTACGCCGCTCGTCATTAGCGTGATGGAGCGTTCATTCCGTGTGGCGCGTGAGAACAACCAGACCTACGTGTCGACCGAGCACTTGCTGATCGGCATCGTCGAAGAGGGCAACGGCATGGCCATGGACATCCTCATGCGCCTAGGTGTGTCGTCCGCCTCCATCAAAAAGGCTATCGAGAAACTCACCGCCAAGGACCAGGACAAGAAGCGTCCGCTCGCCGGCGCCGGTGCTGGTCGTCCCGGTGCGGGCCTGCCGTTCTTTAGCGGCTCGGATGCCTCTCAGCAAAAGGGGAGTGGCACCGA
>CABRGB010000064.1 GCA_902470345.1 uncultured Collinsella sp. | reverse complement strand
CTGTCCCCTTTGTGGTGGTTGGGGCGTTAGGGGAGGAGCTTCATGGCGGCGTCGTGGGCGGCGTGCTCGTAGGTGTCGTCGAGGTGTTTGAGCGGCAGCAGGGCTGTGGCCTGCGCATCGCCGCGCCGCTCGAGGGCGTGCGCGATCAGCCAGTCGGCGAGTTTGGGGTTCTTGGGCAGTGCCGGTCCGTGCAGGTACGTGCCGATGACGCCCTTGTAGATGAGGCCCTCAAGGCCATCATCGCCGTTGTTGCCGGTGCCCGTGACGACGGACGTTCCGAGCGGCGTTGCCTCCGCGTCGAGCAGGGTGCGACCTCCATGGTTCTCGAATCCCACAAAGGGCTCAGGTGCCAGATCGGTTTTGACGGCTACGTTGCCGATCAGGCGATCGGAGCCACGTACGGTTTCGGCGGCAATGACGCCCAGGCCCTCAATGCGATCGTCGCCCATGTAGTACGAACGGCCGAGCAGCTGATAGCTGCCACAGATGGCAAGCAGTGTGCCGCCGTCCTCAACATAGGCCGCGACCTTGTCTTTTTGAGCGAGCAGCTCGTGTGCCACAGCCAGCTGATCGCGGTCGGAGCCACCGCCCATCATGACGATGTCGGCGTCGGTGAGATCGAGCGCCTCGCCCATGCGGACCTCGTCCACGCGCACAGGAATGCCGCGCCAGGCGCAGCGGCGCTCGAGCGCGATAACATTGCCGCTGTCGCCGTAGAGGTTAAGGGCATCGGGATACAGGTAGACGATGCGCAGCGGGCGCGAAAGCTCGACTGGCGCGATGCCGACAGGAAGAGCGCTGCCGTCGGCACGGGCTACGGCGCGCCCGGCAACGGCGCCGGAAGTGGCGCCCTTCAACCCGTCGAGTTCTTTGACCAGCGGCGGGAAGGCCGTGTAGTTGGCGACGGCGTAGAAGGTGTCATCGGCGGCCTCGTCTGCCACGGCGCCAATTGCCTGCGCGACGTCCGAGATAATCGCGGCATCGATGCCGGCGTACTTGAGGCGCACCTGCATGTCGTGCGCGCGCGTGCCTCCGGCAAAGGCGACAAGACCCGGCGTGTCGGCGATGCGCTCAAAGTCGACGTCGTAGATCCACGATACATCGTGGCCGTCGGCGTCGTTGTCGTTGAGGAAGAAAGCGCAGAGTCTGCCGCCTGCCGTCTTGATGGACTGGATTTGTCGATCGAAGCCTACGGGATTCTTAGCCAGGTTGGCCTCGATGGTGCGGCCGGCGATATCCCAGCGGCCCATGCGTCCGCCGGCGGGGACGTAGGCGTCGAGCGTGGGCTGCAGGTGCGCCGTATCCACGCCTAACTCATGTGCGGCAAAGAATGCAGCGGCAACGTTGTAGACCATGTACAGGCCGTTGTAGCGTGTGGCGATGTGTACGGCAGCCGCGTCGGGCGCAGATCCAAAGACCAGGTCGAAGCCGTAGCCGTCGCAGCCGAGCTTCACGTCCGTCACGCGACGGACAAGCGCAGGGCGGGCCCAGCCGCACGAGGGGCAATGGTAGGCGCCGAGCTGGCCGTATTGCACGTAGTCATACTCCAGCGGCGCGTTGCACTGTGAGCAAAAACGTGAGTCGCTAATGCGGTCGGACTCGGTGTTGGTGGCGCCGTCGATGCCAAAGGCAATACTCGCGTTGGGAACGCGCGCGGCAATCGAGGCACACAACGGGTCGTCGGCGTTGTAGATGAGCGTTGTCGTCGGAGAGAGCTCCAACGCATGGGCGATGACGTCTTGGGTATGGTCGATCTCGCCATAGCGATCCAGCTGGTCGCGGAACAGGTTGAGCAGCACAAAGTACGTCGGCTTGAGCTTGGGCAGAACGCGTACGGTGTAGAGCTCGTCACACTCAAAAACGCCCACGCGCTTGCCGCTGCTGGTGTGCTTAAGGCCACTGCGGGCCTCGAGCAGCGCACCCACCACGCCCGGCTCCATGTTGTTGCCGGCGCGGTTGCATACCACGGTGGCGCCGCTGGCGGCAACGGCGTCGGCGATGAGGTTGGAGGTGGTGGTCTTGCCATTAGTACCGGTGATCACCACGCTGCGGTCGACAAGGCCCGCGAGGTCGCTTAGTAGCTCGGGGTCGATCTTCATGGCGATACGGCCGGGGAGTACGCCACCCTGGCGTTTGAGGACAGAGCGCAGTCCCCAGCGAGCGATATCGCTCGAGGTACAGGCGAGAGATGAGCGGAGGTTCATGAAACCGTTCCTAACGTAAACGACATGGTCGGGTCGAGTGCGTCACTAAAAACCGTAGCGGCGCGCAAATTCCTGGGCAAGCTGTGACACGTCTTCACAGGCATTGGCCCAGGGGGCAAAGTCGGGAGTGTCCGAGATAATACCGTCCGCTTCCCAAACGGCCTGGTGCGAAAGATCCCAGGGATCGCGCGGCTCGGGCCGGCAGGGAAGGTACGGCGTCTGGTACATGGGGTTCAGCAAGAAGAACGCGCCGCCCTCGCAACGGTTGGCAAACTCACGCAGCGCGCGTGTCGCCGGGCGCATCTTGTTTGTTTTGAACAAGAGGATGGTGCGGGCGAGCAGGTACCAGGGGGAGTTCTCGAGTGCATCAGCCCCGATCTCTTCCTCGAGCTGGTGAGCCAGGGCAAAAAAGCCGTCCTGGTCTTCCAGGCGAGCGAGGGCGAGCAACACGGTGCCTGCGGCTCGGGTGGGGTAGCCTTCCGCCTTAAGGACGCGGCGGGCGTAGTTGGCGGCAGCACGGTAGCGGGCGCTCGCCATGCACAGCTGCGAGATGGCCTCGAGCGTGTGGAGCCACCCGATAAGTGCCGGCTCGTTCACGGTGAGATCTGCCGCCGTCACGCCGTCCGTCAAAACTTTGTTGGCCCAGTAGTGTGGGGCCTCCATATCGAACCCGGGCACACTTTGCTGCAGGTAATCGGTCGTGGTCGCCTCGAGCTTCATCAGGTCGCCCAGGCAGGCGTCAACGGGCGTGTCCGCCAAAATGATGGCGAGCAGCTGGGCATCGACGGCCAGCGCATCGACGCGGACAATCTTGAGCAGCTCATCGCGCATGTCGTCGAACAGACGATTGCGCGTCTGCTCGAACTCCTCGTCGCTGCCCATATCCTCGATGCGATGGAGCTCGTCGAGCAGGTGGCGATGAACACCGGCGTAGGACAGCAGTGCCTGAGCATGCTCGGTCTGCGCATACTTATGAGGGTTGACGCTCACGTCGTTATGGACAAGCTCGCGTGCTGCATCGGTGAGTTCGGGGTGCGACGCCAGATAGGTGCGCTCCAGGTAGGCGGGGATGTAGACGCTCGGATCCATTAGAGGTCTCCTCCCTTAAACGGCAAACCCTGCTCGGCCGCCCGCAGTATGCGCTCATCGATTTGGGAACGCACGATATCGTTGGTAGCGACCCAGGCGGCGAAGCTGGCGTTGTCGGGGGCGCCCAGGCCCTCCTGCAGTACCGGCGTCGCCTCGGACAGCGCAAGGACGAGCTCGTCGGTGGAGCCCACACCCACGTTGACGCGGGCATAGACGCCATCGGGAAACTCGGTTTGGAAGTAGAGCGCCTCGGCCGCGTGCGGGCACGAGCGTGCGAGGATGCGCAAATAGTGCTCGGCGCCCTCGTAGTCCAGCTCGCGCCAGGCAGCGCTCATCAGCGCGATGAGCGTCCATGGGTCCAAGTCGCGCTCCGCGTCCTTGGGACGACGACGCAGCGGCGTGCTGGCGAGATAGGGGACGGAGTGGGCAGAGCGAAATCGCTTGAGCTCCTCGGCGGGGTATTCGAGCTTTGCCATAGCGAGCATCGCGGTGTGGCGGACACCAGCGGGGTCGTTGGGCGCAAAGTCCAAGCTGCGATTCGCGGCTTCGAGCGACATGCGGTAGCGTCCGCTAATGAGCGCGCGCGATGCCAAGGCGGCAAGCCAGCGCAGGTAGGGGCGGCGCATAAGGTCGCCTGCGGCCTCACGCTCGTAGGGGTCCTGCGCCGAGGCGGTCTTGAGCGCCAGATCGTGCTCCACTTCGTCGCACTTGGACACCAGATACTGCACGTATTCCTCGTTGGAGCCGGCGGTGAGGGCGGTCAGCATGCGCTGAGCGTCCCAGTTGGTCGGGTCGAGCGCGGCTGCCTCGCGGAGCATGTTCTCGGCAGCTGCCTCTTCTTGCTCTGCCTGGGTATCGTCAGGGATAAAGGGAATGCGGTAGTCGACAGCCTCGACCACCTTGGCAATGAGGTGCCCGGCGCGGTCGCGGTCGTGCACGATGAGCGGTGCGGGGTTGCGGGTGAATTGTTCCATCAGACGCTCTACGGCGGCACCGTCGGTGAGCGGGATATTGTCGCGGCGCAAGGCCTCAAGAACGAGGCGATGGCAATCCTCTTGAATGGGATCGAATGCCATGGGGCCTCCTTTGCTGCGGTTAGGGTTCAAATGTTTCTATATAAGGTTCTAGTTTACCCGCATGTGGCACACCGGGGGTGCCGCACTTGGACTTGCACCTTTGCACCACGAAGACGGATGTCGCACAAATGTCGGTACCTTGGACGACCGAGTGGTATCACGGTGCCGCAAACGGTCGATTTTTGGCGGCGAACGGTGCATATTTTGGAGGGGCACGGTCCTGCCCGGGATATGTAGTCAACCTTGATAAAACGTTTGCCCAGCTTGGGAGTATGAATGCCGCACAAGGGTCTTCAGGGATAGAAAAAACGTTTCATCATTGGCGGCTTTAGGTGAATAACTGACCAACCAGAACGGTAAAATAGTGTTTGTCTGAGCGTTGAGACGTTTAGACATCGCGCATTGTCATCGCCGGCAACGCGCAAACCGGTCCTAACGGAGCCAATTGGGTGCTCCGTTATATACGCAAGTCTAAGAGGGGCTTGTTTAGGAGGCACAGTATGGGACGTTTTACCAATCCTCGCGATCTGTACTTTGGTGAGGGCGCTCGCCACGAGGTGAAGAACCTCAAGGGTAAGAAGGCCATCATCGTTTCTGGCGGCAGCTCTATGCGCCGCGGCGGGTTCCTGCAGGACGTTGAGGCCGACCTCAAAGAGGCCGGCATGGAGGTCAAGCTGTTCGAGGGCGTCGAGTCCGATCCCTCCATCGAGACCGTCATGAAGGGCGCAGCCGCTATGCGCGACTTCGAGCCCGACTGGATTGTTGCTATCGGCGGCGGTTCGCCCATCGATGCTGCTAAGGCCATGTGGGTCTTCTACGAGTATCCCGAGGAGTCCTTCGACAACATTATCCAGCCGTTCAGCTTCCCCGAGCTGCGTCAGAAGGCTCACTTCTGCGCCATTTCCTCTACCTCCGGCACTGCTACCGAGGTCACCGCATTCTCCGTCATCACGGATTACGAAAAGGGCATCAAGTACCCGCTGGCCGACTTCAACATCACCCCTGATGTCGCCATCGTCGACCCCGAGCTCACCTACACCATGCCCGCCAAGCTGTGCGCTCACACCGGCATGGATGCTCTGACCCACTGCATGGAGGCCTACGTTTCCACCTGCGCCTCTATGTTCACCGACGCCAACGCTCTGCACGGCATCCGCGAGATCGTCGAGTGGCTGCCCAAGTCCTATGCTGGCGACCATGAGGCCCGTCAGCACATGCACGAGGCTCAGTGCATCGCCGGTATCGCCTTCTCCTCGGGCCTGCTCGGCATCGTTCACTCCATGGCTCACAAGACCGGTGCTGCCTTCGAGAACGGCCACATCATCCACGGTGCCGCTAACGCCATGTACCTGGGCAAGGTCATCCAGTGGAACTCCAAGGATCCCCGTGCTGCCGAGCGTTACGCTTACGTGGCCAAGGAGATCCTGCACCTTCCCGGCGAGACCAACGAGGAGCTCATCGCTGCGCTCGTCCAGAAGATCCGCGACCTCAACGACCAGCTCAACATTCCGCAGTCCATCAAGGATTACGCGAATGGTGGCGTGAAGGTCGACGCCGAGAACCCGCAGATGGTTTCCGAGGAGGAGTTCCTCGCCAAGCTGCCCGAGATTGCCGCGAACGCCGAGCAGGACGCCTGCACGCCCGAGAACCCGCGTGAGACCAAGGCTGCCGACTTCGAGAAGATCCTCAAGGCCTGCTACTACGACACCGACATCGATTTCTAATCGACTCTTGTTATCGTAACGAGGGGCTCCGCACGTATCTGTACGGAGCCCCTTTCTTTTTTCTTTTAGAGAATGGGATAGTTATGGCTGCAATTTTCAATAGCCCCAGCAAGTACATCCAGGGTCCGGACGAGCTGGCCAAGCTCGGCTCCTATGTCGAGCCGCTCGGCGCTAAGGCCCTCGTCATCGTGACGCCTTCGGGCAAGAAGCGCGTCGGTGCCAAGATCGAGGGCGGCTTTGCCGAGGCTAAGGCCGAGCTGCTGTTTGAGGATTTTAACGGCGAGTGCTCCAAGGGCGAGGTCGATCGCCTGGTTGCGCTCGCTCGCGACAACGGTTGCGATATCGTCGTCGGCGTCGGTGGCGGCAAGATCCTCGACACCGCGAAGGCCGTCGCCTACTACCTGGAGTCCCCGGTTATCATTTGCCCCACCATTGCTTCGACCGATGCCCCGTGTTCGGCGCTTTCGGTGCTTTATACCGATGACGGCCAGTTCGACAAGTACCTCTTCCTTAAGGCAAACCCCAATATTGTCCTTATGGATACGACGGTTATCGCGGCGAGCCCGGTGCGCCTGACGGTTTCCGGCATGGGCGATGCGCTCGCAACCTATTTCGAGGCCCAGGCAACGCACGATGCCGACGGCGGCACCTGCGCTGGCGGCAAGGGCGGCATGGCCGGTCTGGCGCTTGCCAAGCTCTGCTACGAGACGCTTATGGCCGATGGCGTTAAGGCCAAGGTCGCGCTGGAGAAGGGTGCGCTCACGCCTGCCGTCGAGCATATCATCGAGGCAAACACGCTGCTCTCCGGCATCGGCTTTGAGAGCTCGGGCCTTGCTGCTGCTCATGCCATCCACAATGGCCTGACGATGCTGCCCGAGTGCCACGGCATGTATCACGGCGAGAAGGTCGCCTTTGGCACTATCGTCCAGCTGGTACTCGAGGATGCTCCGACTGAGAAACTCGAGGAAGTCTTGGGCTTCTGCATTGAGCTGGGCCTGCCGGTCACGATGAAGGAACTTGGCGTTGCCGAGCTTACGCGCGAGCAGGCCATGATTGTTGCCGAGGCCGCCTGCGCACCCGATGACACCATGTGCAACATGCCGTTTGAGGTGACGCCCGAGATGGTCGCAAACGCCATTCTGGGTGCCGACGCACTGGGTCACTACTATCTCATGGATGAGTAAATCAAGCTAAGGAAGGGGCAAAGCCAACAGATGGCTTTGCCCCTTTTTGCTATGGTGCAAAGGGGTCAGGTTACTTTGCACCAATCGTTGTTTGATGAAGGGCGGATTCTCGTATGGCGCTTCCTGTGGTTTACGGCGGTCCCGGCCGGTATGTTCAGGGGCCGGGCGAACTGTCGCGTCAAGGCAAGTATTTGTCATGGTTGGGCTGCGCTGCCTATGTCTTGTTTGACCAGGGCACCGAGGATCGGCTGTGCAGGCAGATCGTCGATGGATTTCTGGACGAAGATCTAAGCGAGCCGTTCTTTAAGATTTATGACGGTCCGTGTACGGAAGAGGCCGTTGTCGAAATGGCTAAGGAAGCCCAGGCCGAGTATTGCGACATGGTGGTGGGTATTGGCGGCGGCAAGATGCTCGATATCGCCAAGGCCGTTGCGTTTTATGCCGAGTTGCCGTTGTGCGTATGCCCCACGGCGGCTTCGATGGACGGTCCGTGCAGCGAGATTTCCGATGCCGATTTGCAGGGTGTTGCAAATGCGGTCTTTAGAAACGAGCGCAATATGGCCAACGAGCAGGCCAAGGTGACCAAACAAAAACTCGTGCAGCTCATGTGCGAGGCATAGCTTGGCACTTGATTGACCTTGTGCAATCGAGGCGGCGATAGGCCATGGGCTATTTGCCGCAAAGATGCTCCGCGTGTAATTTGCCCGAGGCGTGGGCCGATAGCGTATCATTATCTCTTGTTTGTTTGCACTGCTCAGGGAGGGGCCGCGCATGGCGCAGGAACACGATCTGCTTGATGACATTATCGAGATCAGCAAGGGTTTCGACTTTCTTAAAAACCCGCTTGGCGGCGTGACCGATGCACTCGATCCGTCGGCGCCGCAGTGGAATCCTGCTGACTACAAGGAGCGTCCGCGCGGCAACACCATTCCGTGCCTGACCTGCAAAAACGAAAAGAGCGGCTGCACCGCGTGCATGGACGTGTGCCCGGTCAACGCTATTGAGGTCGAGGAAGACGCCATCGAGATCCTCGACTCCTGCCGCAAGTGCGGTCTGTGCGCCGCTGCCTGCCCGACCGAGGCGATCATCTCGCCGCGCCTGGCGCCTAAAAACCTGTATGACGATATCGTCTCTGCTGCTACGAGCCACGAGACCGCCTACGTCACGTGCACGCGTGCCCTCAAACGCATGCCGCGTGAAAACGAGGTCGTCGTTGCCTGCGTGGGCGATATTACGGCAGAGACCTGGTTCTCGGTACTGGCCGACTATCCCAACGTGAGTGTGTACCTGCCGTTGGGCGTGTGCGATAAATGCCGCAACACCTGCGGTGAGGACATTCTGGGCGAGGCGATTGCGAAGGCCGAGGAGTGGTCCGGCACGGGTATGGGCCTGGAGGTCGACCCCAAGAGCCTCAAATGCCATAAGCGCCGCGAGTACGAGCGCAAGGAGTACATGGAAAAGATCGCCCGCACCACGGGCCTGACGGTGACCAAGCTCAATCCGGCGACTGCGGCACTGGCCTCGGTGACGCAGAAGTTGAAGGCCCACCGTCACCAGATCACGCAGCTTGAGCGCACGCTCAACACCATGTGCGGTACCACGACGACCAAGCGCCGCCGTTCGCTCACGCATGGGCGGCAGCTGGTGCTCTCGACATTGCAAAACCACCCCGAGCTTGCCCAGAACATGCAGGTGAGCACGCCGGAGTGCGATTTTGACAAGTGCACGTCGTGCGGCGAGTGCGTCAACGTGTGCCCCACGTTTGCCTGCGATTTGGTGGGAAGCGGTCGCTTTGC
>CABRGB010000063.1 GCA_902470345.1 uncultured Collinsella sp. | reverse complement strand
TGGACCGATGCGCCCCACACGATTTTCGCCGCCAACGCTCATGGCAAGGCGCGCTTTTCGCCGCATGCGTTCGTATACTAAGCCCGATGCGACATCGTACATGGGTGCGAGCGCCGCGTTTGTGCCTTTGCCAAGGATGAGCGAGTAGTTTTTAGCGTGTGCGTCAGGCGCTCCGATAATGGCGTTATAGAACAGCATATAGGTAAAAAGCACAAGATTCATGTGGTGGGGGACTGTGTTAATCAGTCGTTCTTGGATGTCTCGTGTAGTTGGTCCTCCGTCGGCGGTGTATTTCTGGGTTGGCAATACACCGAGCGCCTGGCAAAAGTCCTCCTGATGCAGCCTTTCGATATTTCCGCTGCTATTGACCATTCTGTCGTACCGTTCAACGACGAGCGCGGCTTCGTCTTCAAATGTGCAATAGGAGACGTTGGCAGTTGGAATGCCAACACGCCGAGCTGTTTTCATGCAGACGAATTCGTTTAAGGCCTGATGTTTGAACCCAACGACACCATTTTTGAAGATATGGGTAGTGGGGGATGACCCTAGACATTCGCACCATTGTCCATCATGCCAAGCTAGTGCAAATTTGCCTTGGTTGCCGCCCAGGGACCAGCTTTCGTTGGAGCCCATCCATGTTTCTCTTTCGTCATCGCGAATTGCTTTGAGCTTGTGAGCGATTTGAGAATTGGTAAGCGGGCGGTATGCCGAGACCCTGCCGCGGGCGGCGTCTAATTGATCGGCTCGACAAAACTGAACGGCCCCCGCGCAGTCAAAACCGATATGGCACAAGAGGGCGACGGGGTTGTTGGATGCAACATCATGCTCGGTGGCAATAGCGCGACGCTGCTCTTGACTGTCGGGCAAAAGGCCAAATAGGAACGGGCGGACGATGTTATGGCCATACGTGCGATTGGAAAGCGGCATTGTTAGCGATAACGGTGCTCCGCGATAGGTTGGGGCGTATGCAAAGCTGCAGAGTCCATGCTCGTCTTGCCGGAGAGTGCCGGCGATTTCGCCACAAATGAGGGTCGCGAGTTCCATCTCTGCCATTTATTTCACAACCTTGCAGCCAAAGGAGAGGTTTGAAGTGCCGGAAAGGCCTTGCTCGGCTGCGATTTGGGCCAGCAAGGCACCATAGGAAGATGGCGTTCCTTGTCGAGTGGGTTGTCTGCCTACGCTTGGCTTTGGCAGGGTATTCGAGTTCGCGATAGGGAGGTTCACTATCGTCGTCGGATGTTCGGAGGGCGATGTGATGGAGTCGTTATCGCTTTGCGCGAAGAGACCTATGCCGAGTGCGTTAAAGACGGTCAGCAACTTGTCGAGTCGAATGCCGGTGGCGTCGCCCAGCTCGAGCGATGCGAGCAGGCGCTCCGAAACACCGGCCTTTTTAGCGAGGGTCGCACGGGTGATTCCCTGCGACTCGCGTGACTGGCGCACGTAGATGCCAGCTTGGCGCGGTGTGGTGATGGGAAGGGTATCCACGGCGATCTCCTAACGTGCAGACTTTTGCATATTAGTATGACATGCAAAAGTCTGCATGAAAAGGCCTCATGCAAAACTCTGCATGAGACCTTGCCCGGACGTTTAGTTTTGAAGGGTGTTTTACAGCGCCAAAAAACCCAAGTGTTCCAGCAGAATCTTGAGGCCGATAAGGATGAGCACGACGCCGCCCACGATGGTGGCAGGCTTTTCGTAGCGCGCACCAAAGGTGTGGCCAATCGCCACACTGGCAACGGAGAAGATAAACGTTGTGACGCCGATAAGCGATACAGCGGGCACGATGTCGACCGAGAGCGCGGCAAATGAGATGCCCACGGCTAGGGCGTCGATTGAGGTGGCGATAGCGAGGATCAGGTACTCGACCAGGTCAATCTTTTCGGCATCCTTGCCGTCGCCTTCATCCTCGTCCTCGGTAAAGGCCTCCCACAGCATTTTGCCGCCGATGAAGGCGAGCAGGATAAAGGCGATCCAGTGGTCGATGGGGCCGATGATGCCCATAAACTGGCTGCCAAGCGCCCATCCGATTACGGGCATGCCGGCCTGAAAGCCGCCAAAGAACAGGCCGAGCACCACGGCGACTTTAAGGTTGATCTTTTTCATGCCGAGACCTTTGCAGATGGAAACGGCAAAGGCGTCCATCGAAAGGCCAACGGCGAGCAACACGAGCTCTGCGAGTCCCATAGTCTGGCTCCCTCTCTGCGGGCGAACCCGCGTGTACTTCTGGCAGGGGAGCAACAAAAAAGACCCGTGGCGTACGCGTTGCGCGCACAGCCACGAGTCTCGTTCATTAAGGCAAGCCAGGCCGCATCGGCCAGTATGTTGACTTGCCGCGCCACCGGAGGCGAACCCGGTCACGCGACTACTCCCTCATTCATTTGAATACCGATGCTACCACATAAGCAGCCCATTTGGGTTGGGCTCTCAGCGGTGTTCGCTCATTCTGTAAGCATCGTATTTCGCAAGCGCCGCGGGGACAAACCGTGAGAAACTATTTAGCGTTTATGGAGCGTATACGATGGGAGCGATGCCTTGGATAAGAACGAGCTGCAAAAGCGTATGGAACAGGCCATCCGCCTGACGGCACCTGGTCAGCCGATCCGCACCGCCCTCGACATGATCATCGCCGGTCACCTGGGCGCCCTTATCTGCGTCGGCGACACCGAAAACGTGCTCGCTGCCGGTAACGACGGCTTCCCGCTCAACATTTCGTTCACCTCGAACCGTCTGTTCGAGCTCTCCAAGATGGACGGTGCCATCGTCATCGACGGCGACCTCACCCAGATCCTGCGCGCCAACTTCCACCTCAATCCCGATCCCTCGCTTGCCACGAGCGAGACGGGCATGCGTCACCGCACCGCCGCTCGCATGTCGGTGCTCACCGATGCCATCGTGATCTCGGTCTCGGCCCGTCGTGCCGTCGTTAACGTGTACGTTCACGGCAAGAGCTACGAGATCCAGCCCGTCACCACCATCATGAGCTCGGTCAACCAGCTCGTCGCCACGCTTCAGACTACTCGTCAGTCGCTCGACCGCTCCCTGCTGCGCCTGACGGCCCTCGAGCTCGACGACTACGTTACGCTCGCCGACATTACCGGTATTTTCTCGAGCTTCGAGATCATGCAGCAAGCAAAGACCGAGCTTAAGGATTGCATCGTCAAGCTGGGCAACCAGGGCAAGCTCGTGCAGATGCAGCTCGAGCAGCTCGCCGGTTCCAGCATGGATACCGAATACGACCTGATGATCCGCGACTACGCGAGCGATTCCTCCGAGGCAAACGCCGAGAAGATTCGTGCAGAGCTCGCTCGCATGACGCCTAAGGACCTGTCCGACCCGCAGCATGTGGCGGCAGTTCTGGGCTATGACGACCTGGACGAGGACTCCGTCATGACGCCGCTGGGCCTGCGCACGCTTTCGCGAGTGTCCGTCGTACGCGACGGCGTGGCCGAGAAGATCGTCGACGAGTACGGCTCGCTGCAGGAGCTCATGGACGACATCAGCGAGGATCCGGAGCGCCTGGGCGACTTTGGCGTCAACAACCCTGCCATTCTTGCGGACTCGCTGTACCGCATGAAGGGCACCAAACAGGGGAACGCATAATGGCGCCCGTATGCGCCGTGGTCGTTGCCGGTGGCAGCGGCCAGCGCTTTGGTAATCCCGGCGGCAAGCAGCTCGTTAACGTGGCGGGCCGTCCGCTCATGAGCTGGTCCATCCGCGCGTTCGATCGTAGCGATAAGGTCGGCCACATCGTCGTGGTTTGTCCTGCCGAGCGCCGTGCCGAGATGCGCCGCCTGGCCATCGACCCGTTTGACTATGACACGCCCATCAGCTTTGCCGATGCCGGCGATACCCGTCAGGATTCCACTCGTGCCGGCGTGCATGCGGTTCCGGCGGGTTTCGAATATGTCGCCATCCACGATGGCGCTCGTCCGCTCATTACGACCGAGGCCATCGACCACGCTATCGACGTGCTCATGGGCGACCGCTCGCTCGACGGTGTCGTGTGCGGTCAGCCCGCGATCGACACGCTCAAGATCGTCGACGGCGATAATATCGTCGAGACGCCGCCGCGCGAGCTCTATTGGGCCGCGCAGACGCCGCAGATCTTTAGCGTCGACGCCATGAAGCGCGCTCACGCCGCGGCGATTGCCGAGGGCTTTATCGGTACCGACGATTCATCGCTGGTCGAGCGCATGGGCGGGCGCGTCCGCTGTGTCCAGAGCCCGCGCGATAACCTTAAGGTGACGGTGCCCGAGGACCTGCGTCCCGTAACCGCGATTCTGCTTGGCCGTATGGCCGAGGGAGAGGACCTTCCCCATGTTCAGTAACCTGCGCATTGGCCACGGCTACGACGTCCACCGTTTGGTGGAGGGGCGTCGATGTATCATCGGCGGGGTCGACATTCCCTACGAGCGCGGCCTGCTGGGCCACTCGGATGCCGATGTGCTCGCGCACGCTTTGGCCGACGCCATTCTGGGCGCCTGCCGCGGGGGAGACATCGGCAAGCTATTCCCCGACACTGATCCCGCCTACGAGGGTGCTGATTCGATGGTGCTGCTCGCTCGCGTGATGGACTACGCGCGCGAGCTGGGCTTTGAGTTTGTCGATGCCGATTGCACCATTGCCTGCCAGCAGCCCAAGATTACCCCGCACCGCGATGCCATGCGCGTCAACCTTGCCCATGCCCTGGGCGTTGACGTCGAAAACGTGGGCGTCGCCGCCACCACGACCGAAAAGCTCGGTTGGGAAGGCCAGGGCGAGGGAATCGGCGCCTGGGCCGTCTGCCTGCTACAGAAAACCGTTAAGGAGTAACGAATGCGTATCTACAACAGCGCTACCCATAAAAAGGAAGAGTTCCAGCCCATCGAGTCCGGCAAGGTCCGCATGTACGTGTGCGGCCCCACGGTCTACGACAACATCCACATCGGCAATGCCCGCACGTTCATCAGCTTTGACGTGATTCGTCGCTGGCTCATCGCGAGCGGCTACGAGGTCACGTTCGCCCAGAACCTCACCGATGTCGATGACAAGATCATCAAGCGCGCCAACGAGCAGGGTCGTACAGCTGCCGAGGTCGCGACGGAGTTCTCCGACAAGTTCATCGGCGTCATGCGCGCCGCCAACGTGCTCGATCCCGATGTGCGCCCCCGCGCCACCAAGGAGATCGGCCCCATGATCGCCATGATCAAGACGCTTATCGAGCAGGGCCACGCTTACGCAGCCGATAACGGCGACGTGTACTTTGCCGTGCGCAGCGATCCCAACTATGGCCAGGTCTCGGGCCGCAACATCGATGACCTTATGGTTGGTGCACGTATCGAGGAGAACGAGGACAAGAACGACCCGCTCGATTTTGCCTTGTGGAAGGCCGCCAAGCCCGGCGAGCCCAGCTGGCCGAGTCCCTGGGGCGAGGGCCGTCCCGGTTGGCACACCGAGTGCGCCGCCATGGTGCATCGTTACCTGGGCACCCCGATCGACATCCACGGCGGCGGCTCCGACCTTGCCTTCCCGCATCACGAGAACGAGTGCGCCCAGGCCACCTGCGCCTGGCACCAGGGCTTCTCCAACACCTGGATGCACACGGGCATGCTGCTGGTAGACGGTGAGAAGATGTCCAAGTCGCTCGGCAACTTCTTTACGCTGGCCGAGGTCCTCGAGCAGCACTCCGCTGCCGCCCTGCGCCTGCTGATGCTGCAGACGAGCTATCGCTCGCCGCTCGATTTTTCTTGGGAGCGCTTGGAGGGTGCCGAGAACTCGCTCACGCGTATCGCCGGTACGGTCGAGAACCTGCGCTGGGCCGCGAACCATGCGACGGCCGATGCCGATGCGGCTGCCGCCGAGGCGTTTGCCGCCAAGGCCGCTGAGACTCGTGCCGCCTTTAAGGAGTGCATGGACGACGACTTTAACACCGCTGGTGCCATGGGTGCCGTCTTTGGCTTTGTGACCGAATGCAACCAGTACCTGGAGCAGGCGGGCGACGCTGCTGACAAGGCCGCCGCGCTTGCCGCCGCCGACACGCTGGCCGAGCTGCTCGATACGCTTGGCGTTGAGCTCCCCGAGCCCAAGGTCGAGCTGCCGCTGGGTCTGCTAGGCGTTGCCGCCGGCCTGGTCGCCTACACGGGCGACGACGTGGACGAGGCTGCTGCCAAGATTCTCGAGGCCCGCGCCGAGGCTCGCGCCGCCAAGAACTGGGATCTGGCCGACGCCATTCGCGACCAGCTCAAGGACCTGGGCCTCACCATCGAGGATACGACCGCCGGCACCCGTATTAAGACTCTCTAGTATTTGTTGACCGTTCGAGGTGCGGCAGATTGCCTTGAAAGAGGAGGGCATAGACCTGGTGGTCATGCCCGACGATTGAAAGGCAAGGTGCCGTGGCTCGGACGGTCGATTCTTGTTCGTTATGTATTTAGGAGGTCGCTTTATGGCCGACAATCGCAAGCGTGCACCGCGTGGAGGCAAGCAGGCTGCTTCTGGCTCGCGTCCGATTCGCCGCAACGACCGCGCTGCCGCTCCCAAGGGCCAGTGCGATCGCACCCAGGCCGCACGTCCGCAGCGCGATCGCAACCGCGACAACGTTCAGGTTCCCAAGGGCGAGTTTATCGAAGGTCGTCGTGCAGCCGCCGAGGCGCTGCGCACTGGTTTTCCCATCAAGTGCGCGCTCATTGCCGAGGGCGGGGAGCGCGATGCCGCCTTGTCGCGCCTGGTCGACGACCTCAACGCCGCGGGCGTCCGCATTAAGTATGTGCCGCGCGCGCAACTCGATGCGCTGTCGAGCCATGGCGCTCACCAGGGCATCGCGCTCGAGGTGGGCAACTTCCCCTACGCCGATGTTGCCGATATCCTCGACCGCGCGGGCGACGGTCCGGCGCTTGTCGTTGTGCTCGACCATGTGACCGACGACGGCAACTTTGGCGCCATCGTGCGCTCTGCCGAGGTTGTGGGCGCGGCCGGTGTCATCATTGCCAACAAGCGCGCCGCCGGCGTGACCGTGGGCAGCTACAAGACCTCTGCCGGGGCCGTCATGCACCTGCCTATCGCGCAGGTGCCCAATATCGCCCGTGCACTCGACGACCTCAAGGCCGCTGGCTTTTGGGTGGGCGGTGCCTCCGAGCACGCCGAGGGCAGCTGCTGGGACGCTCCCTTCGAGGGCCGCGTGGCGCTCGTCATGGGCTCCGAGGGCGACGGCATCTCGCGCTTGGTGCTCGAGAAATGCGACTTTTTGACCAAGCTTCCCCAGCGCGGCATGACCGAGAGCCTCAATGTAGCCCAGGCAACGACGGCGCTGTGCTTTGAGTGGCTGCGCCGCAATGCCGGCGAGTTCACGGGGGAGGAGTAGCGCATGTCCAAGAAGAACCGCGCCAAGTCCAAGGCCAAACGCTTTGGCGAAGGCTCGGCCAAGCCGATTGTTTCGGCCGCGACCTACGGCGTGGGCGGCAATGCGTTTGCGCAGGCTATCGCCGACCCAGTCTCGACGGTGCACTCCAACAAGCCCGAGCTGCTGGTGGTCGACGGTTACAACGTGATCCACTGCACGCCGCGCTACGAAAAGCTCGTGTACGACCATTCCGACGATCCGTATTCCAGCGACGTTCACGATATGGCGCGCACTGCCCTCATCAACGACGTCGCCGCCTTTGCCCAGGGCCGCTACGAGGCCGTGATCGTGTTCGACGGCGCAGGCAATATCTCCAACGAGCGCCCCAACCTGCCGGCCCGCGGCGTGCGCATCGAGTTTTCGCCGACGGGCGTATCGGCCGATACCGTGGTGCAGAAGCTCTGCATCGAGGCGCGCGAGGAAGGCCGCGCGTGCTCCGTGGTATCGAGCGACGGCACGATCCAGGCCGTCGTCATGGGTAAGGGCGTTACGCGCATCTCGAGCCGTATGCTGGTGGACGAGATCAAACAGATCGATAACGACGTTCACGAGGCAGAGGAAGCCCCGCAGATCAAGATGACTCTGGGCAGCCGCCTGAGCCCCGATGCCCTGGCCAAGCTCAAGGCCCTGCGCGGGAGGTAGGGGAGTTGGCGGGGCAATGCTGCCTCGCTAACTCCATTCAGCGATGTCGATCATTCTTTCGAGGCGCCACGTTAGCGCCTCTTTTAGATAAGGCAGTCTCGCTGCTAGGGCATCGTTTTTAGACAGAATCTCGATCGCCTCGTCGACAAAGTCTTCGAGTTTGTCGCCGTTAAACCAGCCCATGTCCTCGACGAGCAACATTTGTTTGGCGGGGCTTGAATGAAATTGTGCGCTGGTAAAACTGTGCTCTCCCGCCCTAAGCTCTTCTAGTGATATGTTGCACCAGAGTGATGAGCCCGAATCGAAGATGGGGGCTGGTCTGCAGGCTAGCGTGTTTACGTTTCGCACAAGGCCAAAGTTACGCCAATGGCGGTCATAGTTGGCGATGATGTCGTCGCACACGATCATGCGGTCAAGGGCGTCTTTTATATCTGTCGCTCCAAGCTCTTCGCAGTTTGCTACATACCGTTCGTAATCGGTTAGTCGCTCGTCTGCATTTGCATGCTGGTTTACATAGAACGCAGGGACATACTCTTCTTCATCAGTTAAGAAGACATCGCATATGCTCAGGGCGGAAGTGCCCGTGCCCTCGAGCGAGTAAGGCACATAATCGCAGGCGTTTAGGATGCGACGGTGAAGTGCAGTCGCCACCAGCTCGTTATAAGGTTCCTGGTTTAGATGCGCACCTGCCTTGTGGAGAATTCGACGGGCATCCTCGCATGTCCAGTACTTTTGAAGATTGCCGTCCGAGGTGTTGTCGGGCTTTGCAGCAGCTGCCTTGCCCTCTGGGGCGAAGGGTGCAATGGTTAGCGAGACGTCATCAAAAGCATTATTGAAGAAATTGATATCTTTCCACGCGAGACCGGAGTCTTGGGGCCTAATCCAATACTGGTCGGATAAGGAGAGGCCAAGATTCCGCTGTACGAGTTCATCGGGAACATCGACTGCGGCCTCTGCAAGCAGGGAGGCTAGCCCAATGCGTGCGAGCGGGATACCGCGGCCGCGCCACCAGATGCGGAAGGAGTCGAGCGATATGGGGCTATTAGGGCCAAATACTCCAATAGGGGCGTGGGCGTAATCGATGTCGGCGCCGATATGGGTAAAGTCTTTTCGCGATGTGCTGTAGACCAGTTGGGCTACTTCGTGCGTGCGGTTCATGAGAGTAAATGCGACTTCGCTTTTCCCATGCCCACGACGAGGCCGTCCCCCTCTTTTGGTTGCGGAGCGGAGTCGCGTGTCTACGCTGTCTTTGTCGATGAGCCACACGCCAGAAGCCTTGCGGGCGGTCAGCGCGCCGTTCTTAATGAGCTCCTGCACCCTGCGCGGGGTGATGCCGAGCAGTTCGGCTGCTTCCTTTGTAGTCAACATCGAGAAACCCTTCGCCAGAACGAATAGTTTTATATAGCCAATTGTAATTAAAACTATTCGTTCTGGCGAAGGGTTTTAAGATTGAGGGCGCACTGACAGAAATGAACGGGCCTGGTACGCGCTGTTGCTGGATTTTGCATATTTGCATAACGCCGTGTGGCCTGTTGCGCCTCGTCCGCAATTCCTTTATTCTTAACTGGCTTCGCGCGAAAGCGCCAAGTGTGCCAGTGTGGCGCAACGGTAGCGCAACTGATTTGTAATCAGTGGGTTGCAGGTTCGATTCCTGTCACTGGCTCCATGAGAGTTTCGG
>CABRGB010000062.1 GCA_902470345.1 uncultured Collinsella sp. | reverse complement strand
GAAACAGTCGCCCGGGACTAGGGCTACGTTTGCTTCTTTGATGGCTTTGATACAGAAGTCTTCGCTGGTTAGGCCGTACTGTTTGATGCTCGGGAAAGTGTAGAAGGCTCCTGCGGGCTCTACTACGTCGAGGCCCATGGCGTTTAAGGCTGCGAGCACGCGCTCGCGGCGGGCTCGGTAGACTTTGAGCATGGGGGTTGGGTCGACGGTGAGGGCTCGGGCTGCGGCGTCCATCTCGAAGGAAACGGCGCTCGATACTAGGTATTGGTGGGCCTTTGCGATCTCGGCGATAACGGGAGCTGCGGCTGCGAGCCAGCCCAGGCGCCAGCCGGTCATGGCCCAGGGTTTGGAGAAGCTCTCGATAACTACTGTCTGATCACGAAGCTCTGGGTGACGCTGGGCGAAGCGCTCGTAGCCATTCACATAGACTAGGCGGTTGTATACGTCGTCGCAGACCACGTAGATGCCCGCCTGCTCCGCTACGCGCGCCACGGCGTCGAGCGATGCCGCGTTGAGGATGCAGCCCGTAGGATTGTTGGGCGTGCAGATGACGATGGCCTTGGTCGCCGGCGTCACGCAGGCACGAAGCGCGTCTTCGTCAATCTGGAATTGCGCAGGCTCCGTATCTAAAAAGACCGCTTTGGCGTGGTTGGCCACGACGATGCTTTCGTACAGGCCAAAAGCCGGCGTGGGGATAATGACCTCGTCGCCGGGGTTGAGCATAGCCATGAATGTTGCCGACAGGGCCTCGGTCGCGCCGTCGGTCAGGATGACCTCGTCGGCCGAAAACGTAAGGCCCGCGTCCCCCATGTAGGCAGACAGTGCCTCGCGTAGGGCGGGGCGACCGTTGTTGGGCGGATAATGCGTGTCACCGCGATTGAGCGATACAGTCACCTCGGCGCTAATCACATCGGGCGTGGGAAAATCAGGCTCGCCGAGCGCAAGCGCAATGCATCCCGGATGCTGAGCGGCGAGCGCGTTGATTCGGCGGATGCCGGAGGGCTTGAGCGTGGCAAGCGAGGTATTCATGGGCAGGCGCATGGCGTTCCTTTCGTAAGGGTTGCACTAGGATAGCGCGGCGAGGCACCGCCAGACGGTGTAACCTAAACGGAAACCAACCGGAAAGGAGGCGGCATGGAGACGACCGTACGCGGCGATGTACCAAAAACGCTGCATAACATCGCGTTTGTCAGTATTCCCGAGAGCGCCGATCTTGAGTTTTTGCTCTGGGACCTGCAGGATGCCATCGCCGCCTATGCTCAGCTTTCTGGCACCGCGCTCCCCCGCCCGATCGATTTGAAGGCGGATGATGCCGGTGTGGTCGATGGCATGGTGCTCGCTGTTGATGATGCATTTGACGATGAGGCTATGATCGCTGTCGAGCAGATACTCAATCGCCTTGGAAATACAGAGACACGCATCTATGTCGTCGTCCAGGCCGCTTCCAAAAACAACAAGCAAGTGGACGAAGTTCTCGACCGCCTGTATCGGGCATGTCTTCTACGTGACCTGCCATGGTGCGACGGCGTTGTCATCTGTGCCGGCAGCGGCATCGCAGCACTTCGCCACTCCCCGCGTATGGGCCTCTTGCGTCGGCCATTTTCGGAAGCGATGGATAAGCTTGTGGGCGCTGTGCGCATGGGCTGCTCCATTGAACATGCGCAGCTGCTTGGCGGTGGCAATGCCGGTAGCGTCGATGCCGACGGTATGGTGCGCGTCAAGCCCGCGCTGCCCGCACCGATCTGGCATGCCATCATGAAACGCCTCAGCACCCGCGCCCAATCAGATATCTAAATTACAGAGCGCCCCAGTCAACGGCCTCGCGCCAGCGCTCGACAAGGCGTTCCAGGCGCCATGCCGCATTGGCGGGACTAGTCGACGGCAGAACGATGGCCGACAGCCCCGTGCGTTCTTGTAGATAGCGCTTGTAGAGCCGCCCTGCCGTGCCGCCGTTACAGACAACGACCTCGATAGGAGCTGCGCCGGTAATGCGCTCGACATGCGCCGGAACGACGTTTTTGATGCTGGCGTCACTCGAACCCTTAATGTCGCAGCTCTCGATCGCATCCCACAGGGCTACGCCGCTGTTAAGCAGCATGGAGCGCTTGGCGGCAATCGAGGCGTCGAGCGTCGCAGGCTCGCTGCCCGCCAAAGGGTCGCCCTCGTTGGGCGGCACGGGCACACCGAGGCACACAGCCATCACGCGCCAAAAGCGGTTCTGCGGATTGCCATAGTAGAAGGCATTGGCACGCGAGAGCACCGAGGGAAACGACCCCAGTACCAAAACGCGCGAGCGCTCGTCAAACACGGGCTCAAACCCATGCTCAATATGTTGATAGCCCTCGTCCGGCGCGGCCACGAGCTAGGCCCTCAGCAGATAACGCACCTCGTAGGGTGCAAGCTCAAGGGTTCCCGTCAGCTCGACCGTGGGCGCATCGTCGGCAAGCAGGTCGACGAAGGACCCGTTGAGTTCGCCGGCACCAAAGGCATAGGGCTCGTTCACGGCATTGACCGCCACGAGCACCGCCGCGTCGTCGCAGGCGCGCTCGAACAGCAGCTGCTTGTTCTGGATCACCACGTTGCGGTAAGCGCCGTAGTTGAGGGCACGGGCTGCCGCGTCGTTTGCCGAGCGTAGGTGCGCAAGCTGCTCGATGAAGGCCGTCAGCTCGTTGGGCGCAGGCTCATCGAGCGCAGGTCGCAGCGCCCAATCGCCATCGGGGCCGCCCTTTTCGCCAGTAATCCCCCACTCGCTACCGTAGTAGACGCACGGAATGCCCGGCATACCAAAGAGCATGCCGTAGGCGGGGCGCAGGCAGGACTTGTCCGTCAGGATGCTCGCCAGGCGCGGCACGTCGTGGTTGTCGACAAACGACAGCAGATGCTTGCCGCGGTAGATGCACCACGGGTCACCGCCAAACTGACGGTGCAACGAGTGGGCGATCTCGAACATGTTGACCGAATTAAAGCTGGAGTACAGGCCCTTGTAGCACTCGTAGTTGGTACAGGAATCGAGCATCTCGTCGTTGACGATCTGGTTGTAGTCGCCGTGGAGCGTCTCGCCGATCAGCACAAAGTCGGGCTTGAGCTCACGGGTAAAGAAGTGCAGGCGGCGCATAAAATCGCGGTCGAGCATATAGGCGACGTCCAAGCGCAGGCCGTCGATGCCAAAGACCTCGGCCCAGCGACGCACGGACTCGAGCAGGTAATCGACCACGGCGGGGTTTTGCAGGTTGAGCTTCACGAGCTCAAAATGGCCTTCCCAGCCCTCGTACCAAAAGCCGTCGCCATAGCAGGAGTCGCCGTCAAAGCTGATGTGGAACCAGTCTTTGTAGGGCGAGTCCCACTTGCGCTCCTGCACATCGCGGAAGGCCCAAAAACCGCGACCGACGTGGTTGAAGACGGCATCGAGCACCACGCGGATGCCGTGGGCATGCAGCGTCTCGCACACTGCGGCAAAATCGGCATCCCCACCCAGGCGACGGTCGATATGGCGCAGGCTGCGCGTGTCGTAGCCATGGCTGTCGGATTCGAGCGGCGGGTTGATGAGCACGGCGCCAATACCGAGTTCCTGCAGGTAGTCGGCCCATTGGGCGATTTTCATAATGGGGGCATCGGAGCTAGCTGTGGCATCGGCGGCCTGGGCGAGCTCATCCTCGGCAACGGGGGCGGCGTTTTCGCGCGGAGCTCCGCAAAAGCCCAGCGGATAGATCTGATAGAACGTCGTCTCGTATGCCCACATAGCAACCTCCCGGTAAGCTCAACACAACGACATCCATTGTATGCCCGGCTTGTATCCTCTCCCCCAAAATAAGTTGCGGTGGAATAGTTCCTGTCTGGGCCTTCAGAAGCCTTAAACAGGAACTATTTCACCGCAACTGATGAGGGAACGTGATTAGGCGACAGGCTTTGCGCGGCGTATGGCCGGGAACATCACTGTGATAGCGAGGATGACGCCCACGACGGCAATCGCCCCGCCCACAAAGCCGATCCAGGCGATACCGGGACCCGACACCACGGCGCCGCCGATCGCCGTACCGGTGCCAATGCCCAGATTGAACAGGCCCGAGAAGATCGACATGGCGACGGCCGACGAATCTGCCGGCGTGTGCTTGATGAGCTCGGCCTGAAACGCCACGTTAAAGGCCGTGGCGCAGCAACCCCACAGTGCGCAGACGGCAAGCACTGTCACGAGCGACGATGCGGCCGGCCCCATGAGCAGCAGGGCCACCGGCACGCCGGAGAGCGTGATAGCCAAGAACGGGAAGCGATGCCCATCGAACAGGCGGCCAAACAGCCAGCTTCCGAGCAGACCGGAGCAGCCGAACGCCGTCAGCGTCATGGTGATAGCGCTTGCGTCGACATGGGCGACCTGCGCCAGGAAGGGCTCGATATAGCTGTAGCTTGCGTAATAGCCGGTCGCCATGAAGACCGTGACTGCGTAGAGCGCGATGAGGAGCGGGTTCTTGAGCAGCTCGGGCAGCTGTTTGAACGTAAAACGCTCGCCCGCTGGCATGGCAGGAAACACCGTGGCCTGGTAGACGACCGCGACAGCAGACAGCGCTCCGACCACGGCAAACGTCATACGCCAGCCCACGGCCAGGCCAATGGCACGGCCGAGCGGCAGGCCGAAGATCTGTGCGATGGAAGAGCCCGTGGCGATCATGCTGATGGCGAGCGCCCCATGGCGTGTGTCAACCAGGCGCGACGCCATGATCGAGGCGACCGACCAGAACACGGCATGCGCGCAGGCGACCACCAGGCGCGCGCAAACTAAAATGGGATAGCTCGGCGCCAAGGCGGACAGGAACTGGCCCAGCGAGAACACAGCAAGCACGCCCAGCAGCATCCGCTTGAACTCAAAGCGCGAGGCAAACACCATGAGCGGCAACGACAGCAGCATGACGCCCCAGGCGTAGACTGAGATCATGATGCCGGCCTGAGCCTCGGTGAGCGAAAACGATGCGGCAATATCAGTCAGAAGGCCGATGGGCATGAACTCCGACGTGTTGAACACGAACGCACAGCAGGTGAGCCCGATAAGCGGGAGCCACTGCTTGAGCGTGATGCCGTCTTGCCTTGCTTGACTCATATATAACGTCTCCAATCATTTTGAGCGGAGGCGATTATATAGCAACGGCCCTGCATCCGTCAGCAACAGATGCAGGGCTGAAAACAATTCGATACACAGAGGTTGCGTCGTCAATACATAACTAAGCCAGCCCCAGCAATATGCCCGCCGAATGCACGACAAACGCCACGATCCAGGCGACCGCAACCTGGAACGCAAACACCGCCACGGCATAGCGCGCGCCCAGTTCACTCTTGACGGCGCCGATTGCCGCCACGCAGGGCGGGTACAGCAGCGTAAAGACCAGGAACACATAGGCAGTAAACGGCGAAAACATGGTCGACAGTGCCGCGGGCGAGGTCGCGCCCAAAAGTACCGTGAGGGTCGAGATGACGCTCTCCTTGGCGATAAGTCCGGTGACGAGCGCCGTGGATGCACGCCAGTCGCCAAACCCAAGCGGCGTCAGCGCCGGCGCGATGATGCTGCCGAGGCCCGCAAGCAGACTCTGCGACTGATCGGCGACCACATTAAAGCGGATATCGAACGTCTGAAGGAACCAGATGACCACGGTCGCGGCAAAGATAATGGTAAAAGCCTTGGTAATAAAGTCTTTGGCCTTATCCCACGCTAGCATCACCGTCGTCTTAATACTCGGCAGGCGGTAATTGGGGAGCTCCATGATAAACGGCACCGGGTCGCCCTTAAATGCCGTGCGATTGAGCACCAAAGCCGCAATGCAACCGACCGCAATGCCAATCAGATAGAGCGAGACCATGGCGGGGACCGTCGCCTGTGGGAAAAACGCCCCGCACAGCAGACCGTAGACCGGCAACTTGGCCGAGCAGCTCATGAACGGCGTGAGCATGACCGTCATCTTGCGGTCGTGCTCGGATGGGAGCGTACGGGTCGACATGATAGCCGGCACGGTGCAGCCAAACCCGACGAGCATGGGCACAAAGCTGCGGCCCGACAGGCCAAAACGACGCAGCACCTTATCCATGACAAAGGCGACGCGCGCCATGTAGCCCGAGTCTTCCAGAATGGAGAGGAACAAGAAGAGCACGACGATAATCGGCAGGAAGGTCAGCACGCTGCCCACACCCGTAAGCACACCGTCGACAGCCAGCGAGCGCACCACGTCGTTGGTGCCGAACGCCTTGAGGCCCGCATCGGCCGAGGCGATGATGGCAGCGATGCCGTCCTCCATGAGTCCCTGCAACGCCGCGCCGATCACGCCAAACGTCAGCCAAAAAACGAGACCCATGATCACCAGGAACGCCGGGATGGCCGTGTAACGACCTGTCAGGATACGGTCGATCTTGACGGAGCGCACGTGCTCGCGGCTCTCGTGCGGCTTGACGACGCAGCGCCCACACACGTCGCCGATGAAGCTAAAGCGCATATCGGCCAGCGCGGACAGGCGGTCGGTGCCGGCCTCGCCCTCCATCTGGGTAATGATGTGCTCGATGGCGTCGAGCTCGTTGCGATCCAGGTGAAGCGCCTCGGTCACCAGCTCGTCGCCCTCAACCAGCTTAGTCGCCGCAAAACGCACGGGAATGTGCGCCGTCGCGGCATGGTCCTCGATAAGGTTGGCGATGCCGTGGATGCAGCGATGCAGTGCACCGCCGTCTGGGCCATCGGGTGCGCAGAAGTCCAGGCGGCCGGGACGCTCGCGGAAACGCGCCACATGCAGGGCATGGTCCACCAGCTCGCCGATACCCTCGTTGCGTGCGGCGCTAATGGGAACGACCGGCACGCCCAGCAGACTCTCGAGCAGGTTGACGTCCACGGCGCCACCGTTGGCCGTCACCTCGTCCATCATGTTGAGCGCGATGACCATGGGGCGGTCGAGCTCCATAAGCTGCAGCGTCAGGTACAGGTTACGCTCGATGTTGGTAGCGTCGATGATGTCGATGATGGCATCGGGATGCTCATCCAGGATAAACTGGCGGCTCACGATCTCCTCGCCCGTGTACGGCGACAGGGAGTAAATACCGGGCAAGTCGGTAACGCTCGCCTCGGGGTGGTTACGGATAGTGCCGTCCTTGCGGTCGACCGTCACGCCGGGAAAATTACCGACATGCTGGTTGGAGCCCGTCAGCTGGTTAAACAGCGTGGTCTTACCGCAGTTTTGGTTGCCGGCGAGGGCAAAATGAAGCGGCGCGCCCTCGGGCACGGCCGTTTTTGCCGCACGGGGCGAATACGTCCCCTCGCCGAGTGCCGGGTGCTCCGTCGTGCCGATTGCGGCGTTAGCGCGCGGACCCGTATCGGTGTCGTGAACACCCACGAGCTCAATCCGTGCGGCATCGTCCTTGCGCAGCGTCAACTCGTAGCCACGCAGGCGAATCTCAAGCGGGTCGCCCATAGGGGCGTACTTCATCATGGTGACTTCGGTGCCCGGTGTTAGGCCCATGTCCAAAATATGCTGTCGGAGTGCCTGGTCGTCCGATGCCACCGATGCGACAACGGCATCCTTTCCAATCTCGAGTGTATCGAGTCTCACGTCCGTGTTCCTCCCCTGGCGCCCACAGGGCGTTGCATTTTGTTTACCATGGCTAACCGTTTGCCATGGCTAACCAATTTAACCATGCATGATAGCGCGAACATACAACGATGTTCAATCGACAGATCGGTGCAAAAGGAATTCTGGGCCGTGGTTTCCCAGACGGGCTTGCTGCGGAAACCGCATCCCACTACTCAGGCGAATTCCGGTCCCCGATTTCCCGATGGGGGGCCTCTCGGGGAAACTGCGTCCCACTCTGGAGCGCCAGAACGGGATGCGCTTTCCGGTTGAGGTCTATAGCGGAAAGCGCGTCCCGGAATCGGCGCTCAGACTGGGATGCAATTTCCCGATCGAGCCCCTCGGGGAAGCTGCATCCCGGAATCCGCGCTCGAAACGGGATATGGTTTCCCAAACAGGCCTCTTGCGGAAAATGCAACCCGGAATCCCCGCCCGAAACGGGACGCACTTTCCCAGTCGAGGCCCTATGGGAAACTGCATCCCGGAATCCGCGCCCAAACCGGGGCGCAGTTTCCGGGCGGGGGATCAAAAACAAAGTTGCGGTGGAATAGTTCCTGGATGGGCTGGTTGATGCCCCAGATAGGAACTATTTCACCGCAAGTTATTGAGGGGATGTCCGTCCTCTTACAGATGGCGCTCCAGGAAGCGGAAGGCCAGGCGGATCCAGGGACGGACTGCCACCTGCTTGTCCTCGTTGTCGACCGCGGTATTGGCGTTGCCGAGCGAAAGGCCGTGGCCACCCTGGTCAAAGACGTGCATCTCGCATGCAACACCCTCCTCGGCCATGCGCTGCACAAACGGATAGACCTGCGCGACCGGCGCCGTCTTGTCGTCCGAAACGCCCCACACAAAGGTCGGGGGCATCTGGCGCGAAACGTGCGTGGTGGGGCAAATGTCGGTCAGGTGTTCATCGGTCGCCTCGCCGCCCGTCACCATCGACAGATAGTCGTTGAGCAGATCGCGCCCTGTCTTGCCACCCGTCTTGGGCACACGCAGGTCGATGCGCGGGTCACGCGTCTGCATATCGCGCACATAGGCAAGGTCGAGCAACGGATAGCCCAGCACCACGGCGTCGGGACGAATATCCTCCGGACGAGCCCCGGCAAGACCCGCGAAGGGTCCGGTCTTCCACTGCGTTGCCAACGAGGCGCAGATCATGCCGCCCGCCGAGAAACCCACGATGCACACGCGCTTGGGATCGACATGCCACTCGTCGGCGTTGGCGCGCACGGTAGCGACCATTTTGGCGAGGTCCGCCTGCGGGCGCGGAAAGCTCACGTCGCCCGTGGCGCTCGTCACATAGTTGAGCACAAAGGCCTGGTAGCCGCGGTCCAAAAATGCAAACGCCACCGGGTCCTGCTCGTGCGGAGCGATATGCGTAAACCCGCCTCCGCCGCAGATGATCACCGCGGGGCGGCGGCCATTGGGCTTGTCGGGCAGCGGCTCGGCACCCAGATACGTAAACGTCGCCGGATAATCCTCGGTCGGCTCCTCGCCCCACAGCGCATGGTTCTCAATAATCATAGGTGCTCCCTCCGTGCGATTCGTGCGCACTCGTTTTTCGCACCCTAGCGTACCCCACTTGAGCCCGTGGCGCAGAAACACCCCCGCAATAAGTTGGCCTTCAACTGATATATCACAAAATCGCTGTTCAGAGGTATCGTTGGGCAGCGTAAAATAGGGGCGCTGACCGTGCTGGGAAACACGTACGAAACGTTTCCGGCAAACCACACGCGTGCAACATGCGCGCCTGATACGTTGGAGGCATCTATGGGTCTGCTCGATTCGCTCAAGTCCACGTTCACCTCGTCGGGCGAGGCGTCCGTTCCGCCCGCAGCAAGCTTCGCCACCCGCGAAGGCGTCATCTACGCTCCCGTCAACGGCGTGCTCGTCAATCTGAGTGAAGTTCCCGACGAGACCATCGCCTCGGGCATGCTCGGCCAGGGTTACGGCATCGAGCCCATTACCGGCACCATTTACGCCCCCGCCAACGGCCGTATCGGCGCCACCACCGTCACCAACCACTCCATCGGCATGATTACCGAGGACGGCCTACGCGTGTTCATCCATGTTGGCCTGGGCACCGTGGAAATGAACGGCAAGGGTTTTGCCCGCTTTGTCGAGATGGGCGATGTGGTCAAGGC
>CABRGB010000061.1 GCA_902470345.1 uncultured Collinsella sp. | reverse complement strand
GTGGGGATGACCATGACCGTGACGGAAGAGCCGGCGGCGCTGATGACCTGCGGACCGTTGCCCACGGCCTCGCGGTTCTTGTTGTTGTCAATGCGCACGCCCAGCCACTCAAAGCAGTCGCAGAAGGCCTTGCGGATCGACCAGTCGTTCTCGCCGATGCCGGCGGTAAAGGTGATGGTATCCACGCCCGCCATAGAAGCAATCATGGAGCCGGCCTGCTGCATAGCCTTGTAGGCGAACATATCGAAGGCGAGCAGGCAGCGCTCGTCGCCCTCGGAGGCGCGCGCACGGATGTCACGAGCATCGTTGGAAATGCCCGAAATGGCAAGCAGACCGGACTGCTTGTTCATCATGTCGTCGACTTCCTGGTAGCTGTAGCCGCCCTCGCGCTGGAGGTAGCACACGGTGGCAGGGTCAATGGAACCACAACGGGTGCCCATCATCAGGCCGTCGAGCGGTGTGAGGCCCATCGTGGTGTCGCGGCACACGCCGTCCTCGATGGCGGCGAGCGAAGCACCGTTGCCCAGATGGCACGAAAGCAGACGGTGGCAGCACGAGCCCAGGATCTCCTTGGCCATCATCCACTCGTAACGGTGGCTCGTACCGTGGGCACCGTACTTTCGCACATGGTACTTGTCGCACACGTCCTTGGGCAGCGCGTAGGTGTAGGCGACCTCGGGCATGGTCATGTGGAACGAGGTATCGAAGACGGCGACGTTGGGCAGCTCCGGATACTTCTCGCGGCAATACTCGATTGCCGCGGCCTCGCCATAATTGTGCAGCGGGGCGAGCGGGGCCACCTCAAGAATCTTAGCCATGACCTCATCGTCGACGACTGCGGAATCATCGAAGTGCCAGCCGCCTTGAACGATACGATGCCCAATGCCATCGATCGTAAAGTCGGTCTTCTCGAGCTCCTCGAGCACGCGAGCGATAGCAGAGCGATGATCGGAGAAGGGAACCTCCTCGGTCTGCTTGGTGCCACCGTTCTCGGAGTGACCAAAGATGCCCATCTCCGATCCGATACGCTCGCAGTTGCCCTTGGCGAAAACCTCGCGGGTATCGGTATCCAAAAGCTGATATTTAAGGCTCGAGCTGCCGGCGTTGACAACAAGTACGTTCATGAGACTCCTTCGTGATTACAGTACGGTCGGCAAACCTATAAGGCGGCCGTACCTTTAATAAGAAGTTATCAGAATTCAATAAATATCTATTAAGCTCTTCGCCCAAAGAGCATAAAAGGGGGCTGAACGGCGCAAGGCCATCCAGTCCCCTCCCCTTGCATCAATTACTTACCGCTGACGATGCGCTCGACGTCGGAAGCGATCATGAACTCCTCGTCCGTGGGGATGACGAAGATCTTAACCTTGGAATCCTTGGCAGACAGGCACCAAGCGCCGTCGCCACGCAGGGCGTTGCGGGCATGGTCCATCTTGACGCCCATAAAGGCCAGACGGTCGGCCACGCCAGCGCGGACAGCGGGAGCGTGCTCGCCGATGCCGGCGGTAAAGACCAGGGTGTCCATGCCGCACATAGAAGTGGCCATCTCGGCGGCCTTGGCGGCAATCTTGTAGACGAACATATCGAAGGCGAGCTGAGCCTCGGGGTCGCCGGCAGCGGCGAGCTCCTCAACGTTGCGGCAGTCGTTGGTCTTGCCGCCGGTCACAGCCAAAAGGCCGGACTTCTTGTTCATCATCTCGTCGACCTCGTCGAAGGTGTAGCCGCCTTCGCGCTGCAGGTAGCACACGGTAGCAGGGTCGATGGAACCGCAGCGGGTGCCCATCATGACACCGTCGAGCGGCGTCAAGCCCATGGTGGTGTCCATGCACTTACCGTCCTCGATGGCGCACAGGGAGGCACCGGAACCGATGTGGCACACGACGACCTTGCGGGCCTCGCCGTTGGTCATCTCGGCAACCTTCTTGGAGATGTAGCGGTAGCTGGTGCCGTGGGCGCCGTACTTACGGATGTGCAGCTTGTCGCAGACGTCCTTGGGCAGGGCGTAGGTCTTGGCGACCTCGGGCATATTGAAGTGGAAAGCAGTGTCGTAGACCGTGACGTTGGGCAGGTCGGGATACTGCTCGAGGCAGTACTCGATAACGTTGGCCTCAGGGTTGTTGTGCAGCGGGGCGAGCGGAGCGACCTCGCGGATCTTGGCGAGGACGTCCTCGTCGACGAGGGAGGAATCGCCGAAGTACCAACCGCCCTGAACGATACGGTGGCCGATGCCCTCAATCTTGACGCCGTTGGCCTCGAGGTCCTTCAGGACGACCTCGATGGCGACCTTGTGGTCGGGGAACTCGATGTTCTCGGTCACCTTCTTGGAACCGTTGGCAGCGTGGGTGAAGGTACCGCCGGTAAAGCAGACGCGCTCGCAGGAGCCCTTTGCGGACACCTTGTGGGACTTGGTATCGATGACCTGATACTTAAGGGTCGAAGATCCTGCGTTGACGACCAGAACGTTCATGTGTCTCCCTACTAACAGGCGGTGTGGCGCCGCCAGGTTACATACGCTTCAATAATAAACCCAAACGCCCTCGCGCTCGGGTTTATTGCGTTGATATATAAGTTATCGATGCCCAAATACTCACGGCCTTTGTCTTGTAAGACGAAATAGCGCGGGGATATACACCAGGGAAGAAATCCCGAGCGCAACAAGCAATACGACTCGAATGCCCGCAGCGCTACTCAGCACAGCGTTGAGCAGATAGAAAAGGATGGCACCAACCGCCACCATCTGGCTTTGAACCGAAATCAGCGAACAGCGCATCGATGAATCGGCAGCATTTTGGAAAACTGAGTATTTGATTGGGGCAAACAACGAGTACGCAACCGTCTGCAGCACATAGAACACGGGCAGCAAATTAGCCGGAGTAAGGGGAATCAAAAACAAAGCTGTCAATGCTAAGCGAATGATGCCGCAAATACGCGCAAAACGGCCCTTGTCGACACGGGCAATCACACTGGGCACGATAAACCCTATGGAGGCGGAGGCAAGGAGCTGGATCGCAATGGTCACGCCCGAAGCGACGGCATTCATTCCGCGACCCGCAAGCAGCAGTGAGAAAAAGTCTTCCAGGGGGACAAAAGCAAATGCCTGAGAACAGTCCATGATGAACGCTGACCGAAGAATGCCATTACACGCAATAGCAGCGCCGATCATCTTCGGGCTCATTCCACGCTCAGATGTCGCCGCAATGCCCCCTCTTCGCATCTCAGGAATGCAGACAACGGCAACCAACGTCAGCACCATTGCGATGATATCTGCCGAAAGACCAATGAGGTATGCGCCGACGGACGAAATGAAACCGCCCACACAAGCGGAGATGGCATAAGAGGCATAGAAAACAAATCGCTCAACGACATTAAGTCTTACGAGCTGGTCCTGAGAGACGCTGTCAATGTAAATCGCTTCGATGGATCCGCTCAGACATGCAACGGCAAAACCTTTGAGAGCGAACGCACCGATTAAAAGCAGAGGGGAACGGACGAGAAGCAGGGCGGCGTAGTATCCAAGCATCCCCACGACGCCAACGAGACCGCTTGTCTTTCGTCCAAACCTATCAGCAATATAGCCAGTGGGAACTTCGAGGATGAACTTGCTCACTTGATATGCAATCATCATGCTAGAAATCGCCACCATCGAGAATCCGACGAATTCAAGGTAAACCGTCAGAAAATACAAAATGGTGCTGAAGTTCGACAGAAAAACGAACGTCATATAAAACAAAACCGTACGGTTTTTCATGCTCCGCCCTCCAAGAGCCAGCAATCTAAATCGGAATCTTGGAAAAGCATGAGGGCAAAGCTGTCAGCTATGTGTTACAAGGCGTCAATAATCACTTGACGTCTCGAAGCCAATTAATTTCACGAAGCAAGATGACGCAATAGGTGCAGAAAAACCGTCTGGTGTCGATCAGTCCAGGAATTTTGCCGATAGCAAAAGTAAATAGGCAAGGTTACATCACGCGAGCCTTCAATGGAGCACTCACTCACTTCTGATCCATCCGATGCGAGAGAGGACCCAGACAAACTCAATATCAATCCCCCGGCTTGAAGAAACTCAGTCTGAGCCCTGCTTCCGTATTCAACATCACGGAAGCGAAAATTGACGAGCTGGGCTTCAGGGCATTGGTTAATCGCATTGAGACAGGGTGACAAATTAATGGGAACAGCGAGCCTGCCGCTCAGTAACTCGCGAATGGTCATGGCGCCCACAGATTGATGACCCGCTGGACACGAAAGAACCTTGAGCTCCATTTCACCCAAGTATTTCGAAGAAAGGACGCTGTCCCGTGGTTCCTCAAATGAGATGGCCGCATCCGAAATTCCAAGCATAAGCGACTCAAAGCATGTAGCCGTTGGCTGATGCCACACATCGAGGTGAATATGAGGGTGCGAGCGTTCAAACGAGTCATACCAGTTTTCGGCAAAAAGGCGCCCCCGCCCATGAAGGCAGGGGGCGTAAAGACGAAAGTGGCCATCGGGCGAGACGCCGTCGTCCCTTGATTGAGCGTACTTTTTGAGATCGTCGACTTGTGCCAGGATCACGCGTGCACGACGCGCAAATTCTCTGCCCGCCGGAGACAAAACAGCTTCCCCCGCCGATCGGTCGAGCAAAACAATCTGATACTCAGATTCCAACTTTTTGATTGCCGACGAAACAGCCTGCGGACTCACATGAACGGCGCGAGCTGCTTTGCGCACGCCGCCATAGTTCGCTACCGCTTGAAGGTATTCGAGTTGAGAAAGCTGCATAGATTACTCCAAAGGCAGCCAAGTCGACGGGCCACGCGTCCTCAGATGAGGTTCTCGCCCAGGTTCTTGCCGCCGAGGACGTGCATGTGGAAGTGCATGACGGTCTGGCCGGCGTTGGCGCCCTTATTGGAGATGACGCGGAAACCGTCCTCCAGGCCCTTGGCCTTGGCGACCTCCTGGATGGCGTGAGCCATGGCGCCCATGGTCTCGGCAGGCACGTTGTCGGCGATGTCACTGTAGTGCTTCTTGGGAATCACGAGCGTGTGGACCGGCGCCTGGGGATTGAGGTCGTCGAACGCGATGACCTGATCGTCCTCATAGACAACGGTCGAGGGGATCTCGTGGTTGGCAATTTTGCAGAAGATGCAATCACACATGGTTGGTTCCTTTCTCGCAGACCAAGGTAATTATATTTGGTCGGGATGGTTAGAACGAGAGGTTGTCGTCGGTGTTGGCGGCTTCGCCGTCGGCGAGCACGTCGTTGCCGTCGACGTCCTTAAGGAGCACCGAGACCTTCTGCTCGGCATCGGACAGGCGGGTGCGCAGGCTCTTGAGGAGCTCGACGCCGCGGGTATAGCTCTCGAGCGACTCCTCGAGCTCCATATCGCCCGACTCCAGGCTGCGGATGATGAGCTCCAGCTCCTGCGAGGCCTGCTTGTACGTAAGCTGCTCGACCGGGGTCTTCTCTGCCATATCTGTTTCCTTTCCTAAAGGTTTATCGCTATGAAACGCGGGTTACTCGACCGTATCGACCGTTGCAGCCACGTTGCCGTCTGCCATACGCACGCGGATGGCATCGCCGGGCTTAAAGCTCTTGGCGCTCGTAGCCACACCATCATCGCTGTACGCGATGGAATAGCCGCGGGCAAGTACCTTGAGCGGCGACAGGGCATCGAGCGAAGCCGCTGCACGGCCCAAGTCGGAAGCTGACTTGTTGAGCATTGTGCGCCCCTGATGCTCCAGACGGGAACTCGCAAGCGTGAGCGCATGGCGTTTGCCATCGAGCCCCGAGGTGCTTGCGATCAAGCGCTCGGGCAGACGCTCGAAGTTGGAGCGGAAGGCCCCAACCGAACGCGTTATGGCGCCCGACAGTCGATCGGCAGTCAGCGCAAGCTCAGACTCGCGACGCTCGACCATAAACGTTGGATCGTTGAGGCACGGGCGGCATGCGGCGGCATCGAGGGCATCGCCCAAGCGAGCCGTATAGGCATCCCAGGCACGGCGACCGCGCTGATCGAGCATCTCCAAATCAACCTGATCCGACCCGATCATCGAAGCCATTGCGGCGCCCAGACGCTGATGGCGCGTCTCGAGCACGTCGGCCAACTCCGTCATAGCCGGTGCCACCGATTCTGCCGCTGCCGTTGGCGTTGAGGCGCGACGGTCGCTCACCATGTCGCAGATCGAGGTATCGGGCTCATGCCCAATGCCCGTCACCACAGGCACGGGACAAGCTGCCACCGCACGGGCAAGCTCCTCGTCGTTAAAGGTCATGAGGTCCTCGAAGGAACCGCCGCCACGCACGAGCAAAATGCAATCGGGCGCCGGCGTAATGGCAGCAGCGCGGTGCAAGCCTTCAATAAGCTCTGCCGGCGCACCCTCGCCCTGGACCTTTGCGCCCACGCAGGCAAGCTCGACGAGCGGGTTGCGACGGCGCAATGTGCGCTTAACGTCGTCGATCACGGCACCCGAAAGGGAGGTGACGACCGCCACACGCGAGCAAAACACCGGAATGCGGCGCTTGCGCGCTTCGTCCATCAGGCCCTCGCGACGCAGCTTTTCGGCCAGTTGCGCCACTTGTTGACGCAGCAGACCCTCCCCCGCCAGCGAAAACGAGCGGGCGACGAAGCTCATGCGACCCGTAGGCTTGTAGAGATTGAAGCTGCCCTTAAAGCTCACCTGCATGCCGTCGCGCAGATCGAAGGTACGCTTAAGGTAGGCTCCTTTCCAGATGATGCAGTCGACGGCCGCCGAGTCGTCCTTGATTTGGAAGTAGCAGTGGCCGCTTCGGGCATTGGGACCACGAAAACCCGTGACCTCACCCAAAACGCTCAGCTGCGGAATGGCATCGAGCGCACCGGCGGCGATCTCCACCGCTTGGCTCACGCTGAGCTCTTTGCGCTCCTGCTCGTCCGATCCGTCAAACTCGGCAGAAACGGCATTGCCGGTCAGATTCCAGCCTGCCACGCAGCCTCCTTTCGTTATCGCGCACAGAGGCTCCGGCCCCGTGCATATTTAAGTCCAACACATAGTACAGCGCCGCGTGGACACGAATCCCCGCGGCGCCTGCCTGTCCTATTTGTTATCGGTTGGAGTTTCTGTTGTAGCGAGCCATCAGGTAGAGCAGTTGAATAATCGAAGTGAGCGCTGCGGCCACATAGGTAAGCGCGGCTGCCGTCAGCACCTTCTTGGCGCCGTTGACCTGCTTGGAACTCATGCCCGACTGCTCGATATACGCCACGGCGCGGCGACTGGCATCGATCTCGACCGGCAGCGTAACCAGCTGGAACAACACGCTAAACGAGAAGAAGACCAGCGCGAGGGTCGTGAGCCCCGCGATGTTCATGAACAGGCCCATGAGCAGCACGATCGTCCAGGTGTTTTGGGTAAAGTTGACGACGGGGACCAAAGCGGTACGTACCTTCATCATGGCATAACCACTTTGACGCTGGGCGGCATGGCCCGCCTCGTGGCAGGCGACGGCAACGCTTGCGACCGACCCGCCCGAACGGTTGGCATCCGACAGATACAGGTTGTTGTCCTGCGGGTTGTAATGATCGGTGAGCTCGCCGGCAACGCCCTTGATGCCCACGGCACTACAACCGTTGGCGTCGAGCATGCGGCGAGCGACCGTGGCACCCGTATCGCCGTCCGAGCGCACCTTAGACCACGTCCTGTACGTCGAGTTGATATAGCTCTGCGCGGCAAGGCCAAGCACCGTGCAGACAAGAACAACCAGCAGGTACAGCGGGTCAATGCCAAAGCCGTATCCATAGTAATAAGGCATGCGAATTCCTCCGAATCGAGTTACACGTTGGAGGCATTCTACCCATTCGACTGACCAGCAAATCAACATCGATGTTTTGGCAATGTCAGCGAAAACGGCCGAGAGCGAGCAAGGTGACGTGAAAGAGAAGCGACGCGTACTTTGGTACGCGAGCGACGATTGAACGTCAGATTGCCGCTCTCGGCCGTTTGCAGCGTCGAGCTGTTACGCGGTTTGGTAAAACCGCGTAACTATATACCTATAGCAATTCAATTTTGCCATCTTTGACCGTCAGCCCCATATTGCCCGAGAGCAAATCGTCCAGGCGCGAGCCCACAAGTTCAAAACGCCAGCCTTCGCGCAGGGGGCTCTGCTCGGGATGCTCAATATAGTCGGCCAGGTCATCGCGCGAGGCAATGACCGAGGTCGCCACGCCCGAGCGCTCGGCAACCAGGCGAATGAGCGCGTACATGAGATCCGTCACGCTCTCCAGCTCCGGCGAAATCTGGCGATGCCCGCGCACCATGAGCGGCAGGCGATCGTGCGGGCAGCTCGCGCCGCGCTTGATGGCCATGAGCGCGCCGTCCACATCGCGCTCCCCCAGCTGATCGGTGCCGCGGATGCTGCGGAACTCCTCAACGCGCACAGGATTGCGCTTGACGAGCGCCAGCAGCGTATCGTCGGACATGACCCACTTGCGCGGGATGTTGCGGCGCTCGGCGCGGTCCTCGCGCCAAGCGGCAAGCTCGCGCGCAATGCCCAGCTGATGGCGGCTGCAGGAGTTGATGCGCTTGACCTTGCGGAATGCCTCGTGACGATCGGCGCGATAGTGCGACTCGTCGGCCAGCGGACGCAACTCGTCGAGCACCCAGTCCACCCGGCCCAGCTCGCGCAGGCGACTCATCATCTCGGTATAGGCAACGATCAGGTACTTGACGTCATCGATCGCGTACTCGATCTGTTTGTCGGTCAGCGGGCGGCGCGACCAATCGGTCAGCGACTCGGTCTTGGGCAACGAGACGCCGCAAAACGTCTGCACGAGCGCGCCGTAGGAAATCTGCTGGCGCTCGCCCAAAAAGGCGGCGGCCACCTGCGTGTCAAAAATGGGACGCGGCAGCACGCCCACGGTATGGAGCATGACCTCCATATCCTGCGAGCAGGCGTGAAACACCTTGGTCACGCTCTCATCGCCCATAAGCTCGGCGAGCGGCGACAGGTCGTCGATAACCAAAGGATCGACCGCGACGCTCTCGGCAGGGGTGGCAATCTGGACCAAGCACAGGCGCGGGTGGAACGTGCGCTCGCGCAAAAACTCGGTATCGACGGCAATCGCGTCGAACTCGCGAGCGCGCTGGCAAAAGTCGAGCAGAGCCTGATGTGTGGAAATGTACATATCAACCCATCGAATAAGGTTAGGCCCGAAAAACACGGGTAGGATATCGGCATTGCCTTACAACTATACTCGGTTAGTCACAGAACGGGAACGTAAGTATGCGCTGCCTTATCATCCACAACCCGGCATCGGGCCCCAGCTCAGATGAAATCTACGCGTTCACGCACGCCCTCGCGCAGGGCGGCGACGAGGTCGTGATGCGTTTTATCGGCGATGGCATGGAACCCGAGGACGCCGTGGCAGACGTGCGCGAGTTTGATCGCGTGGTCGTTTCGGGCGGCGACGGCACCGTCTCCAACGTGCTCGACCAGATGCGCGGATGCGGCGTCCCCACGCTCGTCTTCCCCTCCGGCACGGCCTGCCTGTTCTTCAACAACATTGGCAATGCCCCCGAGGCCGCGGCGCTCGCCAAGGCCTGCCGCGTCGGCCGTACCGTCAAGGCGGACATGGGCGAGCTCTTTTGGCTCGACGAGAACGGCAACGAAAAGCGCCACGGCTTTATTATCATCGCCGGATCGGGCTACGATGCCGAGATCATGATGAAGGCCGCCCCCGCCAAAAACGACATCGGCGAAATCGCCTACTTCCTGTCGGCGCTCGCCACACCCAACCCCACGGTGGCGCACTTTACGATTGAGCATGACGGCATTGTCGAGGAGCTCGACGGCATCTGCTGCATGGCCGGCAACACCTCGGTCAT
>CABRGB010000060.1 GCA_902470345.1 uncultured Collinsella sp. | reverse complement strand
CACGACCGCCCTAGTACGTCGCCTTGTAACGGTTGACCTTCTCGCGATAGTCGCGCGTGTCGGCCTCGCGCAGCTTGATCATGGCATCGCGCTCATCGTCGGACAGGTTCGCGGGAACCTGCACCTTGATCTCGACGAGCAGCGCACCCGTGCGGCCGCGATGCTTAACGTCGGGCGCACCCATCTCCTTAAAGCGGAACTTCTTGCCCGTCTGGGTACCAGCGGGCACCTTCAGACGAACCGTCGCACCACCGGGCGTGGGCACATCCACCGTGCAGCCGAGCGCCGCCTCGTAGACCGAGATCGGCACCTCCATGGTCACATCGGCACCTTTACGCTTAAACAGCGGATGCTCCTCCACGTGCGTGGTCACGACCAGGTCGCCGCGCTCGCCTCCGGCAACGCCGTACTCGCCACGGCGCTTGTAACGCAATTTGCCGCCGTCGACCGCACCTGCGGGCACCGAGACCGTGATGGTCTGTTGCTCGCCCGTCGAGGGAATGCGATAGGTGACCTTGTGCGTCACGCCGCGGAACGCGTCCTCGGCCGTTACGTCGACAGTCAGCGACAGGTCGCCGCCCTTGCGCGCGCGGTTGCGGCCCGCGCCCGCACCGGCAGCGCCCGCGGCCCCGGCAAAACCCGAGCCCCAATCGCTGCCCCAGGCGCCGTTACCGCTAAAGATGCTGTCGAAGATGTCGCCCCAGCCGCTCGCGCCGGCACCGGCGCCGTAGCCACCGCTATACGCGCCGCCCGCACCCGGCATGCCGCCGAACATGAGCATCTGGTCGTACTCTTTGCGCTTCTTCTCGTCCGAAAGCGTCTCGTAGGCCTCGCTAATCTCCTTAAACTTGGCCTCGTCGCCGCCGGCATCGGGGTGATATTTTTGCGCGAGCTTGCGAAACGCGCTCTTGATCTCTTTGTCGGAGGCGCTCTTGGATACGCCCAGGATGTCATAGAAGGTTTTGCCTGCAGCCATCGTAGCTCCTCTCCTGTTTCATCCGCCGCCCAGCGGACGACGGCTCATGCTTTCATATGGCACTAGGCCAGAAAGGGCCCCGGGTGTTGCCCCGGGGCCCTTCTCAATTACTCCTCGGTGCTCTCGGCCGTATCGGCCGCGGCATCCTCGGGCGCCGCTTCGGGCTCCGGTGCGGGGCGCTTCTCGCCACCGTAGGTCACCGTCACCATCGCGGAACGCAGGATGCGATCCGCCATGCGGTAGCCCTTCTGGTACACGTCGTTGACGGTCTCGTCGTACTGCGATGCGTCCTCGACACGCCCCACGGCCTGGTGCTCGAGCGGGTCGAACGCCTCGCCCTTGGGGTCGATGGGCTCAACGCCCTCGTGCGCAAACACATCGAGCAGCTTGGCATGCACCGCGTCAACGCCATCGACGAATTGCTTAAAGTCGTCGGAAAGCTCCTGGCTACGGGCATGGTCGATCGCACGCTCGATATCGTCAACCACCGGCAGCAGCGCAGTGACGAGCTTCTCGGTCGCGCGCTCGCGCTCGGCGATACGCTCGTTGGCGGTGCGGCGACGGAAGTTCTCCCAGTCGGCCTGTAGACGGGCGGTGCGCTCGGTGGCGTCCTTTGCCTTGTCCTCAGCGGCCTTCTGAGCCTCTGCCGCAGCATCGAGCTCATTGCGCACGTCGGCAAGCTCCTTTTGGGCCTGTTCGAACTTGAGCTTAAAGTCGTTGTCGGCGGCTTCCTCACCGGCGCGGATAGCAGCTTCCACCATCTCGTCCTCGGTCATCGTCGCCTCCTTGTTGGAATCCTCTACCTGGTTCTCGGCAGCCTCGGCGGCCTCGGCCTCGTTGGCCTCGGTATCGTCGACGGCCTCTACGGGAATCTTCACGTCCTTCTCCTCAGAGTCAACGGGGGCGGCGCCAGCGGCAGCCGCCTCCGTGCGAGCTTTACGGGCGGACATGATTACTTGTCCTCGTCGTCCACAACCTCGTAGTCGGCGTCGACAACGTCATCGTCGGCAGACTGGGCACCGGCGGCGCCATCGGTCTGCTGCTGAGCGTCGGCGTAGACAACCTGAGCCAGCTCGTAGGCCACGGACTGCAGGGACTCGCCAGCGGCCTTGATGGCCTCGACGTCAGAGCCCTCGAGCGCCTTCTTGGCGTCGGCGATAGCGGCCTCGGCCTTGGACTTCACATCGGCGGAAACCTTGTCACCCAGCTCGTTGAGGGTCTGCTCGGTGGAGTAGCACAGGCTATCGGTCTGGTTGCGGACCTCGACCTCTTCCTTCTGCTTCTTGTCCTCCTCGGCATGAGCCTCGGCGTCCTTGACCATACGATCGACTTCGTCATCGGACAGAGCGGTGGAGCCGGAGATAGTAATCTGCTGCTCCTTGCCGGTACCCTTGTCCTTAGCGGAGACCTTGACGATGCCGTTGGCGTCGATGTCGAAGGTGACCTCGATCTGCGGCACGCCACGGCGGGCAGCCGGGATACCGGTCAGCTGGAACTTACCGAGCGACTTGTTGTCGCGGGCAAGCTCGCGCTCGCCCTGGAGCACGTTAATCTCGACGCTGGTCTGGTTGTCGGCTGCGGTGGAGTAGACCTCGGTCTTGGAGGTCGGGATCGTGGTGTTGCGGTCGATCATCTTGGTCATGATGCCGCCCATGGTCTCAACGCCCAGCGACAGCGGGGTTACGTCGAGCAGCAGGATGCCCTCGACGTCGCCGGTGAGCACGCCGCCCTGGACGGCAGCGCCGTCGGCAACGACCTCATCGGGGTTCACGGACATGTTGGGCTGCTTGCCGGTCATGGTCTTGACGAGCTCCTGGACGGCGGGCATACGAGTGGAGCCGCCGACGAGGATGACCTCGGTCAGATCGGAGAGCTTAAGCTTGGCGTCGCGGAGGGCGTTGGTGACAGGCTGCTTGCAGCGCTCGAGCAGGTCGCGGGTGATCTTCTCGAACTCGGCGCGGGTCAGCGTGTAGTTGAGGTGCAGCGGGCCGGACTGGTTCATGGTAATGAACGGCAGGTTGATGGTGGTCTGCTGGGCGGCGGAGAGCTCCTTCTTGGCGTTCTCGGCGGCCTCCTTCAGACGCTGCAGGGCCATGGGGTCCTGACGCAGGTCGACACCGTTCTCCTGCTGGAACTTATCGGCCATCCAGTCGATGACGCGCTGATCCCAGTCGTCGCCGCCCAGGTGGTTGTCGCCCGAGGTGGACAGAACCTCAAACACGCCGTCGGCGAGGTCGAGGATGGAGACGTCGAAGGTGCCGCCACCCAGGTCGAAGACCAGGATGCGCTGGTCGGTCCCCTGCTTGTCCAGGCCATAGGCCAGGGCAGCAGCGGTCGGCTCGTTGACGATACGCTTGACGTTGAGGCCGGCGATCTTACCGGCGTCCTTGGTGGCCTGACGCTGGGCGTCGTTGAAGTAGGCCGGGACGGTAATGACGGCGTCGGTGACGGTCTCGCCCAGATACTTCTCGGCGTCGGCCTTCATCTTTGCGAGCGTCATGGCGCTCACCTGCTCGGCGGTGTAATCCTTGCCCTCGATGTCGACGACGGCACGGCCACCCTGGCCCTCCTTGACCTCATACGGCACGGTCTTGATCTCGGAGGTGCACTCGGAGTACTTGCGGCCCATGAAGCGCTTGATGGAGAACACGGTGTTCTTGGGGTTGGTGACAGCCTGGTTTTTAGCGGCCTTGCCCACGACGCGGTCGCCGTCGGCACGGAAGCCCACGACGGACGGGGTGGTGCGGTCGCCCTCGGCGTTCACAATAATGGTCGGAGAACCGCCCTCGAGGACGGCCATAGCGGAGTTAGTAGTACCAAGGTCGATACCAAGAATCTTACTCATTAGAAATTCCCTCTCTCTTTTGCGTTCGCGCCGCCTCGACGGTCTGTCGCGCGGCGCTTCGGCTTGTCTTTCAGGATGTAGTGTATCCCCTTATGGGCCGGAATATACAAAATCTAAGTCAATTCATATAAGATTTCTTATTGCCGAGAGTTTAGGTTCTCAAATGCGCAGGTAGATGCGCTGATTGAGTTCTCGGCAAGTCTATCGAGATCTATGTAGAGATGGCTGAGATTTGCGTCCGGGGGTGCCTGGGGCTGCCTTATGGAAAACTCGTCCCGTTTTGGACGTGGATTACGGGTCGCAGTTTCCGCCAGCGGGCCCAACCGGAAACTGCGACCCAGTTTTCGGCTAAATAACGGGATGCCCTTTCCGCAGGCGCGCTCAATAGCTCAATATTTCAAGTCACCTTTAGCTAACATTTGCGCAGCTCAACGGCCCCACCTGCGTGTTTTTTAGTAAACCTTGGCATACTCGGCGAACGGTATGAAGATGCCAGCCAGAGGGTATTGCAAACGGTCGCTCCCGTGGTATGTTTTTGCCCGAATCAAACCGGCGCGCATCGCCTGTAGCGTCGGTCAACAGAGAGGAAACTACCATGGCTCATCCCGTAATTGATGCCGACGAGTGCATCGCTTGTGGCGTTTGCGTCGACTCCTGCCCCGCTGGCGTTCTGGAGCTCCAGGACGTCGCTACCGTCGCTGACGAGGACTCCTGCGTCGCCTGTGGCGCTTGCCAGGACGCTTGCCCCGCTGGCGCGATCACCGAGATCGTCGAGGAGTAACAACTCCCCCACTTGCACACTCACAAGTACACCGTGCGCAAAAAAGGAGGTCTCCGCATCGCCGCGGAGGCCTCCTTTTGCATTCGTCGTTACTAGGACAGGTCATCTTCGTAGGGCATTAGGTCTGCCAGATAGCCCTTCTCCTTGAGCATGGCCTCGATCTCGTCGAGGGTTTGCTCGTCTTCTGCCGCAATGCGGTGGAAGTGATAGCCGCTGGTTACCGTCAGCAGCGGAAAGCTCTTGCCGCTCTCGATATCGTGCAGGTAGCGCTCAACATCGCGACGGTTGCGAATGTCCAGATCGGCTGTGATCTTGCCATACACGCGGTGGTTGACGATTACATTGAGCACGGCACCGCCCACGTCGACGATACTCGTGAGCTCATCACCTGCCTGCTCCACGCTGTGGCGAACCTTGACCAAGCGCGTGGGCACGGCGGGGCTGCTGGGGGCCTCCTGCAGCACATAACCACGGTTGGTCGCCACGATATCGTGCCCATCGGCGCGCAGCAGGGCGATGTCTTGCACGACAATCTGGCGGCTCACACCCACCTCGCGAGCAAGCGCGCTGCCCGAAACGGGCTCCGTGGCCCCCTCGAGCACGCCCATGATGGCACGGCGACGCTCGCGGGCGTCCATTATTTACCGTCCAGCAGACGCAGGTGCTTGAGCGAGAGGTCGAGAATCGGCGCAGAGTGCGTCAATGCCCCCGAGCTAATAAAGTCAACGCCCAGGTCGGCGAGCGCGCGGATATTGCTGACATCCACATTACCCGAGCACTCGGTCTTGGCGCGGCCGGCGATAAGCTCAATCGCGGCAGCCATGTCGTCGTGGGTCATGTTGTCGAACATGATGATATCGGCACCGGCCTCCACGGCCTCGCGTACCATGTCCAAGTTCTCGCACTCAATCTCGACCGTCGTGGTAAACGATGCGTGGGCACGTGCCATCTCGATCGCACGCGTCACACCACCGGCGGCGTCGATATGGTTGTCCTTAAGCATGACGGCTGTCGACAGGTTGTAGCGGTGGTTGCTGCCGCCACCGATCTCGACCGCGGCCTTCTCGAAGACGCGCATGCCCGGCGTGGTCTTGCGTGTGTCAACAAGCACGGTCTTGGTACCCTCGAGCGCCGCTGCCATGTTGTGCGTGTAGGTAGCGATACCGCTCATACGCTGTAGATAGTTGAGCGCCACGCGCTCGCCCGAAAGCAGCACGCGCGCGTCGCCGCGCACCTGGCCCACGTGGTCGCCGGCGTGCACCTCGTCGCCATCCGAGACATCGAACAACACGGAGCTCTGCGGATCCAGCAGCTCAAAGGTGCGAGCGAACACGTCCAGGCCCGCGATGATGCCGTCGGCCTTGGCGATGAGCTCCACCGTGGCGGGACGCGCCGTGGGGCACACGCTCGCCGTGCTCACGTCCTCAAACGTAATGTCCTCGCGCAGGGCCTGCAGAATCAGATCATCGACGACGAGTTTCATGGTAATGGGATTCATGGTCTACTCCTCCACGGCCTGCGTGCCGGCGGCACGGGCCAGATCATCGATTGCAAGGGTATCGGAACTCAGGGCGCGATGACGGCCATCGAGCGCGGGCTCGCCCGCCTGCTCCACGGTCAGCGACTCGCCGGTGCGCATACGCCAAGCAGCGCGGCGACCCCAGACTAGGGACTCGAGCAGGCTGTTGGAAGCTAGGCGATTCTTGCCGTGAACACCGTTGCAGGCCGTCTCGCCAGCGGCGTAGAGCTCGGGCATCGAGGTGCGACCGTCCTTGTCGACCCACACGCCGCCCATAAAGTAGTGCTGCGTAGGCGTGACGGGGATGGGCTCATCCAGGATGTCGCGACCGTCCTCAAGGCAGCGCGCGCGGATGTTGGCGAAGTGCCCGGTCACCACGTCGCGCTCGACGGGGGCAAAGCTCAGCCACTCGTGCTCGGTGCCGTCCTGCTTCATCTGCTCGCGAATAGCGGCGGCGACCACGTCGCGCGGCTGCAGCTCGTCGGTAAAGCGCTCGCCGGCGGCGTTGAGCAGAATCGCGCCCTCGCCGCGGCAGCTTTCGCTGATCAGGAAGGTGCGGCCCGGCTGCGGCGAGAACAGCCCCGTGGGGTGAATCTGCACGTAGTCCAGGTGCTCCATCGTAATGCCGTGCTCCTGCGCGATGTAGCAGGCGTCGCCGGTGAGCTGCGGGTAGTTGGTGGAGTGATCGTACACGCCGCCGATGCCACCCGTCGCCCACAGCGTATGGCGAGCATGAATCTCAAACGGCTTACCGGCACGCACGCCCTCGGTGGCATTTGCGAGCTCGTCGGCGGGGCGGACCGAATCGCCCTCGTCCACGGCAACAGCGACGACACCAGTGCACACCGTGGCCCCGTCGCGTTCGACCGTCAGGATGTCAGTCATGGCCACGTGCTCAAGAATCTGCACGTTGTCCAGCTTGCGGACGGCCTGGAGCAGCTTGGTCGTGATCTCCTTGCCCGTAATGTCGGCATGGAAGGCGATGCGCGGGCGGCTATGCGCGCCCTCGCGGGTAAAGTCGAGGCCGCCATCGGCCTTGCGCTCAAAGTCCACGCCCATCGCCAGCAAGTCGTTGATGACCGAGCGGCTCGAGCGGATCATGATGTCTACGCTCTCGCGGCGGTTCTCGTAGTGACCGGCGTGCATGGTGTCCTCAAAGAAGGCATCGTAGTCCGAGCCCTCGGGCAGCACGCAGATGCCGCCCTGTGCGAGCATCGAATCGCACTCGTCGACCGCGCCCTTGGAGAGCATGATCACGCGCGCGCTCGTCGGCAGATTGAGGGCAGCGTACAGGCCCGCCACGCCGCAGCCGGCAATGACGACGTCGCACTCCATGTCGGAGTATTGCTTGGTTTCCACAGGAATCCTCTCCCTTGTAATGTGACATAAGGGGCCGCCCCTCATGTCACGTTGTTTTAGCGCGCCGCGTACTCGAGCATGCGGTCGAGCGTGAGCTTGGCCTGGTCGGCGGCCTCGTCCGACACGCCGATCTGCACCTCGCCCTCGCCCGTCTCCAGGCAGCGCACAAGCTTTTCGAGCGTGATGAGATCCATGTTGACGCAGGTGGGCTGCACCGCGGGGAAGTAGAACTTTTTGCCGGTGCCCTGGCAGCGGCGCTCGAGCTCGTAGAGCACGCCGCGGACCGTCACGATGATGAACTCGCTGGCGTCCGACTCCTCGGCATACTTGATGATGCCGGCGGTGGAGCCGATGTAGTCGGCCTCGGCCAACACGTCGGCCTTGCACTCGGGGTGCGCCAGTACGAGCGCGTCGGGATGTGCCTCCTGCGCATCGACGATCTGCTCGACGGTGATGATGTGGTGGCGCGGGCAGTAGCCCTTGTTGAGAATGACGTGCTTTTGCGGCACCTGCTCGGCTACGAAGCGGCCCAAGTTTTGATCGGGGATGAACAGGACATGCTGCTGCGGCAGCTCGGACACGATCTTGACGGCGTTGGAGCTGGTGACGCACACATCACTCCAGCTCTTGATCTCGACCGTCGAGTTGACGTAGCAGACGACAGCCAGGTCGTCGCCGTACTCGGCGCGGGCGGCGTCGACCGTCTCGCGCTTGACCATGTGCGCCATGGGGCAGTCCGCGCCCGGCTCGGGCAGCAGCACGGTCTTGGTGGGGTTGAGCAGCTTGGCGCTCTCGCCCATAAACTCCACGCCGCACAGCACGATCGTCTGCTGCGGCAGGCTCTTGGCGAGCTTTGCCAGGTAGAAGCTGTCGCCGACGTAATCGGCCACAGCCTGGACCTCGGGTGCCACGTAATAGTGTGCCAGGATCACCGCGTCGCGTTTGGTTTTAAGTTGTTGAATGGCCTCGACGAGCTCTGCGGGCACCAATGCCGCGCGCTCCGTTGCCGTCGTTGCCGATGCCAGGCCGGCCGCAATGTCGCGTGCAAGCTCCGATGCATCCATGTTCGCGCTCTGTGCCATCAAGGCCCCTCTCTTTTGGCGAATCTTGGGGCTTTAGTATGACACCTAGGTTTACAGCTGACAAGACAGCTGTAAACCTAGGTGTAAAGTTGAAATAAAGATTCGATCATGCGGCAGGCCCATTTTCGAACTGACAAGTTAAGGATAGCCGAGCTCTCGATAGCGTAGGAGGCATCTTTGGACGGCCGCCGCGCATGGTCGACGGCATGCCCGCCAGGCAATCGCTCGCCGGCGCCAATCCGCTACAGTGGAGCAGCCGCCGGGGTCAGCTGCTTGATATAGGCCCACATGCGCTGCTTGGCCGCTTTGTCGGTCAGCGCGGCCTCAAAGCCGTCAAGCGCGAGCACACGGCGGCCCTGCACATGGGCGATCAGACCGGGCTTGAGCATGGCGGTGTCGAAGTCATCAATCGCCACGAGCATGTCGGCGTAGGTTTCGCGCATGACATCGGCCGCGCTGTTATCGAGCAGCAGCACCGCCTCGGGGTCCAAAGCCTCAAGCGCCTCGCGGAACAGGTCGCACGGCAGGGCGTGGCCCACCGCCACAGCTCCGTCGCCTGCGCCGGCAACACTCGCCAGCACACAAAAATCTTCGGGCGCGTAACCGATTGCCCCGAGCGCCTTGCGCAATGCGGCACCATCCGCGCCGGCGGCAAGTTCGCCGCCCGAACGCTCGGCATCATCCAAATCGCCTTTGACCAGTACGATCGGCGAGCACGCGTTGCCCGCGATGCGCACGCCACGGGCCGCAAGCGATGCAAGCTCCTGCTCGGCCGCCTGGGCGATGGCTTCTTTTTTCTGGCTTTGTGACGTAGGCATGCGCTCTCCAATCGTTTGCGTGCCCACCATTATATAAAAGAGCCGCCCGTGAGTGGTTGCTTTGCGGGTCGTTGGGTATAAGCACGGTCGTACTGAGTTTTACGCGGCCGAGCCGCGTCGCATCATGGAGGTCACCATGGCTGACATTAAGCAGATTACCCCCGAGAACTTCGATTCCGTCGTTAACGGCAACCTTCCCGTACTGGTTGATTTTTGGGCGCCCTGGTGCGGGCCCTGCCGATCGCTCTCGCCCATCGTGGACGAGGTAGCCGACGAGCTGGCCGGCAAGCTTGCCGTTGCCAAGTGCAACGTCGATGACAATCAGGACCTGGCCATGAAGTTTGGCGTCATGAGCATCCCCACGCTGATTGTCTTTAAGAACGGTGAGGAGGTCGACCGCTCGGTCGGCGCGCTGCCCAAGGCAAGGCTGCAGGCACTGCTGGAGAAGCACCTGTAATACGCTGGTTACATTTTGGCGTCCTGCCGCCGTCCATGAGCGCTTTTGCACCGCTCGCCGGACTTCTGGGTGTACCGCGTGCGACCACGGATAGTATGGTAGATACAAACAGCCCCCAGTGAACGGGTGCGGGTCACACAGACTCGCACCCGTTTTCTTATGCGGTAGCGCCCCGCGCGGGCGTAGTAAAATCTGAACCACTGGATTGCCCCGAACATAAGGAGATTTCCCATGCATGACGTCGGAATGAACATGAGCCAGCTTGCCATGAGCGTCAAGCAGGTCGACGACACCATCG
>CABRGB010000059.1 GCA_902470345.1 uncultured Collinsella sp. | reverse complement strand
GCCTCGATGACGGTGCCGAGCTGATCGCCCAGAAGGACGCCGTTGTAGGTGGAGTTGAAGCCGATACGGTGATCGGTCACGCGGTCCTGGGGCTGGTTATAGGTACGAATCTTCTCGGAACGGTTGCCGTGGCCGATCTGGCTCTGGCGCTCGGCACCAAGCTCTGCCTGCTGCTTCTCGAGCTCCATCTCGTAGAGGCGGGCACGCAGCATCTGCATGCAGACTTCGCGGTTCTGGATCTGGGAGCGCTGCTCCTGCGACTGCACCACGGTGTTGGTGGGCAGGTGGGTGATGCGCACGGCGGAGTAGGTGGTGTTAACGCACTGACCGCCAGGGCCCGAGGCACAGTAAGTGTCGATGCGCAGGTCGGACTGGTTGATCTGGACGTCGATTTCCTCGGCCTCGGGAAGCACGGCGACGGTTGCCGTGGAGGTCTGAATGCGGCCCTGGGACTCGGTCTTGGGGACGCGCTGAACACGGTGCACGCCGGACTCGAACTTCATGACGGAGTAGACGCGGTCGCCCTCGACCTTGAACTCGATGGACTTAAAGCCGCCGGCCTCGCTGGGGCTAGAATCGAGCACGGTGGTCTTCCAGCCGCGCGACTCGCAGAAGCGCTGGTACATCTTGTACAGGTCGCCGGCAAAGATGGCCGCCTCGTCGCCACCGGCGGCGGAGCGGATCTCGACGATGGTGTTCTTGTCGTCGTTGGGGTCGCTCGGGATGAGCATGTACTTGATATCTTCCTCGAGCTGGGGAAGCTTGGCCTCGTTTTCGGAGATGTCCATCTGGAGCATCTCCTTCTCATCGGCATCGGTGGTATCGTGGAGCATTTCCTTGGCGGCATCGATGTCATCGAGCGCGCCGATGTACTCGCGCGAGGCGGCGATGAGGTCGGACTGGTGCGCGTACTCCTTGTTGAGACGCGTGAACTCCTTGATGTCGGAGGCGACGGCCGGGTCGGAAAGCTTCTTCTCGAGCTCCTCGTAGGCCTTGATGATCTTTTCGAGCTTGTCGCGCATGGCAGGACTCCTTTATATGCGTGAAGGTGAAAATCGGCAGAATTGATGGGGCGCATGGCGCCACTGCGGGGGTAAGCCCAGCTAGAACATGTCGATCTTCAGATACATGCGCATCCCTTCGCGTATGGGGTACATAGTTGCGGTCTAACCCATACATGATAGCGTGCGCAAGCAAACCTGCATATAACCCGCACGGAATGAGTGGACGTAGCCGTTGGGGACACTCCTTAACGACCAGTCGTTTAAGAACGCCCAACGGCTAACAAAGGGACTGTCGCTTTGTCACATTCTAGAGCGTTTGAAGCAGAGCGATGAAAAAGCGGATACCCTGGAGGTAGGCGCGGCGGGTGATGCGCTCGTTGGTGCCGTGGACGCCGCGATCGCACTCGTCGTCATCAACCACAAAGGCCGAGAAGCGAATGCACTCAGGGCAAATGCGCTGGTAGTTGGCAGCGTCGGTCGCACCGATCACGGTCGAGGGCACAATTGCCACTGGCTCGAATGATCCGTTTTCCTCCGTCCCCTTTGGATCACGGAAGTAGCGGGCGGCGATGGCGCGAATGGCCTCGAGCCCCGATCCGCCGACACGCGGAGACGGCGAAGGCTCGGAGCTGCCGGGACCGAGTTCGACCTCCACACGTCCGGCAAGGCCCGCCGCGGCAACCACCTCGCGGCAGCGGGTAACGACATCGGCCACGCTCGTGCCCTCGAGCATGCGGAAGTTGATATTGGCCCACATATCCTGCGGCATTACGTTGGCGCCGGTGCTGCCACCCTCGATTTGCGTGGGCGCGCAGGTGGTCGTCACCAGCGGATAGAGCTTTTTGCTGGCGAGGCAATCGCGGACAATGGCGTCCCCGTTGGCGGCAATTTCATCGGCCGTGTAGAGCCCCAGCTCGACAAGCTGTGCGGCAAGCAGATCGGTCACACGCGTCGGCCACTCGATATCGCAGATTGCGGCGACAGCGCGGCTCAGCACCTCGAGCGATGTGCCGCCGTAGGGGTTAGAAGAATGTCCACCCTTACTCTTCGTCTTGAGCACGATATCGGCATAGCCCTTCTCCGAGAGGTCGGCGTGCATGAGCCAACCCTCGCCCGCGCTGTACTCGGCAGCCGAAACGATGCGGTAGTCGCCCTCGTCGATCAGGTACTCAAGCTCAATGCCGCGCTCCTCGAGCGCGTGGCCGATGGCGCCTGCGCCGTACTGCGTGGTTTCCTCGTCCTGGCCAAAGGCCAGGAGCAGCGTGCGCTCGTGCTGCCAACCGTGCGCCAGCGCATACTCGACAGCCTCGAGAATACCTGCGACCTGGTCCTTCATGTCAATCGCGCCGCGGCCCCAGATGTAGGTGTCGTCCACGTGCCCGCTAAAGGGGGCATGCGTCCAGTCGGCCTCGGTACCCGGCACCACGGGGACCACGTCCATGTGACCCATGAGCATGACGGGGTTAAGAGCCGAATTGCTGCCGGCAAGCGTCACCAACAGCGAATGGTCGACAAGCTCGACCTCGCCCGCCGCAAACACGCGCGGCCACGCCTGCTGCATATAGGCGCGCAGGTCGTCGAACGACTGCCAGTTCACCGCCTCGGCATCCATGCTCGAGACGGTCGGAAACGACAGCACGCGGCCCAGGCGTTCGCACGCGCCAGCCTCGTCCAAATCGGCAAAATCGTCCTCATGCGCAAAGAAGCGCCAAACCTCGGCCATGACATCCTTTCGATTGTGATGACGAGGGCCGCCCCACCGGAGCGGCCCTGCCACATAAGCGTTTGCGGTCGGTTATTTGTCCTCGAGATAACGAGAGAGGAACTCGCGAGTGCGCTGGTGTTTGGGGTTGCCGAAGAGCTCGGCCGGCGCGGCGTCCTCGAGCACCACGCCCTTGTCCATAAAGACCACGCGGTCGGACACGGTTCGGGCAAAGGCCATCTCGTGCGTGACGACGACCATGGTCATGCCGTCGGCCGCGAGCTTGCGCATGACCTCGAGCACCTCGCCCACGATCTCGGGGTCGAGTGCGGAGGTCGGCTCGTCGAACAGCATGATCTGCGGATTCATGCACAGGGCGCGCGCGATGGCCACGCGCTGCTTTTGGCCACCGGACAGGCGACCCACGGCGGCATGCGCAAACTTTTCGAGCCCCACGCTCGTCAAATGCTCCATCGCGACCTTCTCGGCCTCGGCCTTGCTCATCTTTTTGAGCGTGACGGGCGCAAGCGTGCAGTTGTCGAGCACGTCCATGTTGTTGAACAGGTTAAAGCCCTGGAACACCATGCCGATGTCCTCGCGGAGTTTATTGATATTGCAGCGCTCGGCCGTGAGGTCCTGGCCGTGGAACCAGATGTGGCCCGCGTCCGGGGTCTCGAGCAGGTTGAGGCAGCGCAGGAAGGTCGACTTGCCCGAGCCCGAGGCGCCGATAATGGTAACGACCTCGCCGGGGTTAACGGACAGGTCGATGCCCTTGAGCACCTCGAGCGAGCCGAAGCTCTTGCGCAGGCCCTCGACGCGGATGAGCGGCTCATTGGTCTGTGCGGCGGCCGCGGTGCCGGTAGTGGCGGTATCTGCCATGATGATTCTCCTCGTCTTGAGCCTAGTTGGAGCTGGGCAGCGTTGCCGGGGCCTCGGCGCCGAGCTTTTTGCCAAAGGCCTCGAGCAGGCGGCTCGCCACGAGCGTCAGGATCAGGTAAACCACGAGCGCCACGCAGTAGACCTCCATCTGACGGTAGTACACGCCGGCGACGGTGGTGGTGGCGTACATGAGGTCGAACACGCCGATGACCGAAAGCACCGACGAGTCCTTGATGTTGATGATGAGCTCGTTGGTGAGTGCGGGAATCGCGTTTTTAATGCCCTGGGGGAACACGACCTTGCGCATAGCCTGCCACTGCGACAGGCCCAGCGAGCGCGCCGCCTCGGCCTGGCCGGGATCGATGGACTCGATGCCGCCGCGCAGGACCTCCATCATGTAGGCGGTGGAGTTGAGAGAGATGGTGACGAGGCCGGCGGTGAAGGTACTCCAAATCTGGTTGGCCTGGGCGGTCTCGAAGCCCATGCCGCGCAAAACGGTGAAGCCCGCGTAATAGATGAGCAGGCCCTGAACCATCATGGGCGTGCCGCGCACGATGGTGGAGTAGACAGTCGCAAGGCCGCGGCCGATGCTCTTAAAGAAGCGCGTGAGATCGTTATCCACGCGATCGAAGGTCTGAATACGCAGGAACACAAAGAGCAGCGCCAGGAAAAAGGCGATGACGGTACCGAAGGTCGCAAGTGCGATGGTGATCTCGATGCCGCGGATAAAGAAGTCGCCGCTCTTGTAGGTCATGTAGACCAGGCTCGACAAAAAGTCGCTGGGGTTGGAGTCCGAGACAATGCTCACCTGCACCAGGTCGATAAATGACATGACGCAGCGGTCGACAAAGAAGATCGCCGCAATAGCAACGACGACATAGCTGCCCAGGCGCGCGCCGCGACGGAAGCGCTCGGAAGCAAACGGCGACGTTTCGCGATAGTCGTTCCAGTGCATGAGTTTGGTGACCAGCGCCGCCGCCGACACGACAAGCCAGGCCCAAAGGATTGCCCAGAGGCAGTCTTGGAACACGCCCGTAGGCGCCAAAAAGCTCAGCGGCGTGGGATTGCGCTGGCTAAACGCCAGGCCGAGTGCCGCGATGACACTCGTGCCCAGATATACATAGCGATGGTCGGCCTTGATAAAGGAGGCCAGACGATTGATGGTTTTCATGCTGCCTCCCTATGCCGGCTGACGGTCAAGGCACGCGTCCCACATTTGGTCGCGCTCCTCTTGGCTAATGCCCTTGAGCGTCTTATCGATGAGCTTAAGCAGTTTGTCCGAGCCCTTGCGGCAACCGACATTTGCCGCGACCTCCTGCTTAAAGCCCTCGCCCTCGGCAAAATGAATCGGCACGATACCCGGGTTTTGGGCCATATAGCCCTTCTCGTTCTCGGTGTTGTAGGTCACGGCGTCGCACGTGCCCTGCAGCAGGTTCGAGAACACCGTGGGGACGGAGTCGACCGGGTTCTTGTGCACAACGCCCGGAATCTCGTCGATGACGGTGTCGAGCATGGTGTCCTTTTGGCCGAGCACCGTGGCACCGCTAAAGTCGCTGAGCTTGGTGGCGTTTTGGTAGGGGGAACCCTCTTTTACGAACAGGCCAAAGTAGCCAATGAAGTACGGGTCGGAGAAGCCGACCGACTCCTCGCGCTCGGGCGTGGCGCTCATACCGGCGATGATGAGGTCGATCTGGCCGTTGTTGAGCGAATCGATAAGGCCCGAGAAGCTCTGCTTGACGGCAACGGGCTCGCCACCGAGGGCCTTGCAGACGATCTTGGCGATCTGCACGTCGTAGCCGTCGGCATAGGCGCCCTGCACGTTGTCGATGGGGATGGTGTACTCACTGGCTTCGGAAACCTGCCAGTTGTACGGGGCGTAGGCCGCCTCCATGCCAATGCGGATCTTGTCCTTGCCGATCACGGAATCGGACAGGTCGTCGCGACCGCCACCCGTCGTGGGCTGAACCACCTTGAGCGTGGACGGGCGCTGACAGCCGGCGAGCGCGCCGGCGACGACGGAAGCGCTCGCAGCGAGAGCGCTACCCAAAAAGATGCGACGACTGCATACCGGCTGGGTCTGCATGCCGCGCTGTTGCCGAGGTTGCATCTGGTGCCTTCCCTATTTTGCGTTACTGACAATAAGACAGGATATAATATACGCCCGCAACCAGCAGCGCGGCATGTGCGCGAAAAATTAATAGACACACAGCAGTCGTTTAAGAACGTCCCCAATGACTATCTACCAAAAAGCCTCCCTGCCGGGGACGGCAGGGAGGCTTAGCGGGTGGGAAGGGACAAAGGGGCTGTCCCTTTGTCACGTCTAGAGCAGGGTGACGCTAAAGCTGCGGACGTCCGTCTCGCCCGGCGCCAGCGTAATGGTGTTGACCTTGTGCTCAAAGACGTCGTCCTCGGTGTCCATGGTGGTGTGACCGGTCCAGGGCTCGAGCGCCACAAACGGAGCGTCGTTGGCGGCAGACCACACGCCGATGTACTTAAAGCCCTCAAAGTCGATCTTGACGCCGTGGCCCGACTTGCGGCCGCGCAGTGTGAGCGTGGAGCCCGGGGTATCGGTGAACATGATGGCGTCGTTATCGAAGCTGCGGTGCGTGATGGGCAGCACGTCCGAGTTATCGGGAGCCTTGTAGCTACCCTCGAACGTCATAAGACCGTCGGGCGTGATGATGGGGGCCTCGTTGGTCCAAGCCTCGGTAAACGCCAGCTCGTAATCCTCGAACGCCTCATCCTCGGCACCGGGGGCGGGCACGTTAAATGCAGGGTGACCGCCCACCGAGAACGGCAGATCCACGTCGCCGGTGTTGGTGACGGCAAAGGTCTGGGTAAGCGTGGCATCACCAGTCAGGGCATAGGTCATGTTGAGCTTAAAGTGGAAGGGGAAAGCCTTGAGCGACTCGGGCGTATCGGTGATCTCGTACGTTACCGAGGAGCCGTCCTCCGAAACCTCGACCAGCTTGTGCTCGACGATGCGCGCGAGTCCGTGGCGCGGCATCTCGCAGGTGCCGGCCGCAGACGTTGCTGTGTTGTTGCGCAGTGAGCCCACGATGGGGAACAGAATGGGCGCGTGCTTGCCCCAAAAGGCGGGATCGCCCTGCCACAGATACTCATTGCCGTTGAGGGCAAGGCTCGTGAGCTGGGCACCCATGGAATCGATGGCCGCGGTGAGGCCGCCGCGCTTGATGGTGGTGACGGTGGACATGCTACTTCCTCCAAAAGTAAACAACAGTGTCGAGGGCTATTGTCCCACTCTTGGCGGCAAGGAGAAGCGGCAGGCGCAGTTATTGAGCGATTGCGTAAAGGTCGAATCCGCCCTGCGGCGTGCTGTCGACCGTATCGGGCGCCTGCGAGTTAAAGCTCACGGGAACCATGCGCTTTGAGGCGCGGAATCGCGTGCCATCGGTGGCGACGGGCGGCTCGTCGACCGTGAGCTCGTAGTCGCCGGGCTTGAGTTCGATGCCGTCGCCAGCGGAGTTGACATATTGATACTCGTCGATCGCCTGCCCCCTGAGTGTGCGGCCCACGATATGGATGAGCATTTGGCTGTCGCCGCGGGCGGTGTCCCATGTCGCACCGTCCTTGACCTCGACCGACACATGCACCGAGCGCGTGCGGCTGAGCGATTGCTCCACGGACATCTCGACCTTGGCGGCATCTTTGCGCTGTTGCTCCACATGGCTCCAGACATTTCCGATCGCCGAGCAAGCGATGACGCCGGCCATGAAGGCGATGAGGATGGGACCGAGCGGAGAGCGGCGGGCCGCGTCTTCCTCACGAGCTAGGTTGGGGCGATGCGTGGGGGCGGGCGCCTGGGCACCCTGCGCGGGCACGTCGAGAATGCTGAAAGATGCCGTACTGCCGGGATCGATGTTATGGCGCGGCTGCGGGGTCTTGGCCGGCGAGATGGACATGTCGGCTGGCTCGCCGAGCGTGGCCGTGGCATCGGCCTTAGCCTCGTCGGCCTCGGCCTGGGCCCAGGCCTGTTCAAAGGTTAGGGGCTCGGCGGAGTCGGAAGCGGCGTCCGTCTCGACGGCATCGTTGCCGGTCTCGTCCTCGTCGCTCGACACGTCACGCGACGCGGGCTCGTCCCACCCCTCGTCCGGAGCCTCGCCCTCGCTATACCACCATTCAAAGTTATCGATATCCATACGGGGCGCCCCTTAGGCCTCGCAAATAAACACTTGCCAGCCTTATACCCTCAGACGGCACGAGGGCTCGCACGGAATGCGAAAAAGGGCTGCTCCTTTGTCGCATCGAAACGAATCTGCTTGCGTTTAGCCGCGGGTAATCTAATTTCTCAACAAGAAGTCGACTGCCCCCACGATTCTGATGCCATCGATGTCCGTTGGATGGTCGCCATCCCTGACAATCAGGATCTTCTCATACGAATCAGGAATTTTTCCTAGCGTGCTTAGCTTGAGCGGTCGCAGCTCGCGTTCTCTCGTCGCCTCGGCATCGATCCGCTCGGTAACCTGGATATATTTGCGGTCCGATCCCTCGCCGATTGCGACAAAGTCGATTTCCCCCGCGCGCAGATGGCCGCAAAACACTTCGTATCCTTCAAATACAAGCTGGTTGTAGATAACGTTCTCGAGCATCCTTCCGCTATCGCTACCTCTATATCCGTCAAGATAGCTGCGAATTCCCGTATCAGCTATGTAATATTTACCGCCTGTCTTAAGAAGCTCCCGCCCCTTGATGTCATACCTTTTTACTTTGGTAAACAGGTACGTCTCTTCCAGAGCGTCAATATATGCCGACACCGTCGATGCGTTGGTCTTACCGCCCGCCGATTCGTTGAGCGTCCCTACGATTTTGTTGACCGAGGTTTGGTTGGAGATGTTGTCTGCCAGATACGCACAGAGCCGCTCGAGAACATCGCGCTTGGTGATAGCTCCGCGACCCCTACGCGTCGCGCGCGACAGGATATCGCGCGCGACGATCGTCTGGTAGAGGCTACGGATATAGCCGCGGCACGGCTCACGTCTCGGCTCATCATGGGCCAGAAACGGCATGCCGCCGTAGGTTATGTACTGCTCAAGCACGGTATTTGAATTAAGGCGATCGCCTGTCTTGGAAACAAGTTCAACCCTCTCACCAAGCCCTTCAGCGGCGACCGCATCAATCGAGCGAAAATCAAGATATTCGCTAAACGTGAGAGGCTGCATCTTGACCTCGACATATCGGCCCGAGATAAGCGTTGCGAGCTCGCTCGATAGCAAAAAGGCATTGGAGCCCGTGACATAGATATCGCACGGCAAATCCACTCGGAGCGAGTTGACCGCCTTTTCCCAACCTTCGACATTCTGGAGCTCGTCAAAGAACAGGTAGGGATGATCGATGCCGTCGATGCGCTCCCGAACCATACGATAAAACGTCAGATAATCCGTAATTCCCGCGTACTCTAGAGATTCCATCTTAAAGGTCAGCAAACGCTCGGCTGGCACCCCCCGTTGCGCCAGATAGTCCCTCATCATGTCCAATAACGTTGATTTGCCACAACGGCGTATGCCCGTCACGATTTTGATGAGGTCGGTATCCTGAAAAGCAATGAGTCGATCAAGATAACGGCTTCGGCGAACGATATCCATAGAGTCTCCCTAGCACCCGGCCAGACATGAAATCTTATAAACTTGCATTTTTTGCAAGTTTATAAGATGTTACCTTAGAAACTTGCAGAATTTGCAAGTTTCTAAGGAATGGAATGTGACAAAGGGACTGTCCCTTTGTCACATCGCGAGGGCAACGCGAATGGAGGGGGCCTCGAGGGCCTCCTCGAGCGCAAACTTGCCCTCGCCCACTGCAACCTTTGTCGTGTGCATACCCATGGGATCTCCCGTCGCCCGCGATGTACCTGAGATCATCTTCGCCTGCATTGCGACTATACAGGCAAGCGCAGCCTGCGACAAAGGGGGCGAGCACCTGACACATTCTGGTAGAGTTGCAGGGACTGAATCCAGCTCATATAACGCAACATGGGAGCAACTGCCTTGACCACCGCAACTTCGTCCACAACAGCATCAACCGCCGCCGCGCTTTCACCTGCGCGCACCAATCTTTGCCTGGCGCTGCTCGTGCTGTTGGGATTCTCGCTCGGCTGCTCGGAGTTCGTGGTCATCGGCATCGAGAGCGACCTGGCGACGGAGCTCGGCATATCGCTTGCCACCGCGGGCCAGCTCATCAGCGTGTTTGCGCTCGTCTACGCCATCGCCACGCCGGTGCTTGCACTCAGCACGGGGCGTTTTCGCCGCTACCAGCTGCTCGTGTGCTACAGCATCGTCTTTGTGCTCGGCAACCTGGTCATGGCGTTGGCGCCCAACTTCCAGGTGCTGTTTATCTCGCGCATCATCTTGGGCTCCGTCTCGGGCGCACTGCTCGCCGTGGGTGTGACGTATATCCCCGAGCTGCTGTCCCCGCAGCAAACTTCGCTTGCCATCTCGGTAGTATATGGTGCGTTTTCCGTGGCAATGGTCTTTGTCACTTCGATCGGCAAGTTTGTGGCCGACACGCTCGATTGGCACGTGGCCATGTACGGCACGCTTGCCTTTGCCGTTCTGATCTGCGGAGCGCTCGTGGCGTTTATGCCGCGCGCTGGGCAAACCGACGAGCCCGCCACTTTTCGCGAGCAGGCGGGTCTGCTGCGCGAGCCGAGCATCATCACCGGCATGCTCATCTTTTTGTTTGGCGTGGGCTCGGTCTACGTGTTTTACGGCTATGTGACGCCTTATCTAGAGCAGGTGTTGGGCATGGGCACGGTCGAAGCCAGTACCACGCTCATGGCCTACGGCGTGTTCTGCCTGATCTCGAACATCCTGGGCGGATGGATCGATGCGCGCTTTGGCATGAAGGCGCTGCTCGTGACGTTTGTGCTGCAGGCTGCGGCGTTACTCGGACTGTTTGCTGTGGGCGGCACCATGCCGCTCGCGCTGGTCTTTGTCTTTAGCTTGGCG
>CABRGB010000058.1 GCA_902470345.1 uncultured Collinsella sp. | reverse complement strand
CAGACGCAGCAGCTCTAAGCGATGGAGCAGATTCGCCGCGGGTTAGTATACCCGTACTCCGTATGCCCCCACGTAAACCACAGATGACGGGGTGGACGAGGTGGGCCCGGCTGATTGTCTCAATCTGTAACATCTACAGGGCAAATCTTCCTCTACGTGTTACAGATCGAGACAAACGGTCGACACGGTTCAGAAACGTCTCAATCTGTAACAGTTACCGAGTAAAATCGGCCCTAATTGTTATAGATCAAGACAGAGGGGGATTTCCGTCCAGTCCAAACCAAATCTCTCAGTCTTCCTGCAATTTCGAACATGTGGCCTATAATGTTGCTTTGGTTACGCTATATATTGCGCAGCCATTTAATACGTCGCCCACCGGGGGCCATTAATTCCTATCGCCATATTGGCTAGGAAGCAATCAAAGGAGGTATCCGTGGCAGCAGAGACGCCTTGCTCGGTCCTCTATAACGATATTCGCTCGTTCGGCGGTCTTAAACATCTCGAGATCGCCCGAATGCTCATCAATGGAAACTCTTATCTCGGCAGTACCCTGCTCGAGAAATGCTCTTCCAACCGCTCGTATCTCACCCGTTACATCGTCCATCGCAAGCCTGACCAGTGCGCGCCCTCCATCTACAGCGACTTTACCGTCACCACGCTCAACCTTTCCTCGGCAATCTGCAGCAAGCTCGGCGGCGGCGAGTCCGCCTATCGGGCAATCGCCGAGCACTATCGCGGTCCGGCCGCCAACGAAATGATGTCGGCTCTCGCCAGCTACAAGCTGGACAGCCGCCTATATGCAAATGCCCTCAATCGCATCGACAACTTTGACGGCAATGCCGTGCGCGAGAAAAGCACGCTTTACCTTATGCTCTTTGTGGCAACGGGGGCGCTCGCCGATCCCGTTCAGGGCGTGGCCACCGTCGAGCGCTTTTGCGACAGCAAGACGGGCGAGCACTTTGGCACCACCGAAACTACCGTCGGACGTGGCTTTATGAGCAGCCTGGAGCAGCCGCGCACCGTCGCCCCCAACCTCGGTCTGCTCAGAACCCATGCCGACAACTGCGCCGACATGCAAATCCATCCCCTCACACGCGATCCGCGCGGCACCGTAATTGGTTCTTTGCCCAAAACCTCGCCCAGCATCACCGATGTAGGCGCCGACGCATCGCGCGAGCATCTTCGCATTTGGCTTGAGGGTGAGCACTGGTACGCCCAGGGCCTTGGATCGACCAACGGCACGGTACTCGAATCGGGTGCAGGCGACGGCGATATTGTGATTGAACCGCCACGCGACCAACGCGAGCCCGGCAAGATCTATCCCCCAGTGGAAATCGAAAACAGCGACAGGCTCCATCTGGGTCTCTACACGACATTCCTTGTCATTGTGGACTAGCACGGACGGCGATCGAAAGACGGTCGCCGTCCGTCTTTCGTCTTCTACCTTCTGCGTCGTAAACGACAATGCTCAGCGGTATACGTGGGCAGTGCGGCTATCATGGTACTTTACCGATATCCGCACTGCTCACGTATACGTGCGGCAACCCATGCCAGACAAAGGAACGCCATGGATACTACCGATAGCGCCTATGGCGACAAACTCATCCGTCTCGACACGTTCGATACCGCCGTGGCGGTCGACCCCAGCGCCGAGGATGACGCCAAGCGCCGGTTTATGACGCTTATTCTCCAGACGGCCCACCGCAACAACGGCAACATCGGGCACGTGCTGCGCGCGACCAACACGAGCGGCGAGGTCTTTGCCGTCAAGCTACTCAAGGACAACGCCATCCTTTCCGGCCAAGCCCCCGACCGCTCCGCCGAGCAATCGGCAGCGCACCTGGCCAACACCGCCGCGCTGTTCGAGGAGTACCGTCATCTGTGTACCGTCTCGCACCTGCGCGGATTTCCGCGCGTCTATGGCTACGGATCGCGCGAGGATGACCCTCTCATCCTCATGGAGTGGGTCGAGGGCACCTCGCTCAAGCAGGCGCTGCCCCTGCTTCCGCACGACGCCTCGGGCGGGCTGACCACCCAGATGGTCGCCGCCGTCGGAAACGCCGTGCTTCGTGCGCTCTTGATGACCCAAGGCCTCGTGAATCCGGTCATCCATCGCGACCTGTCGCCTGCCAATATCATGTTCCGCACCACCAGCCGAACGCTCGAGCAGCAGATTGCCGATTGTTCCTTTGACCCCTGCCTCATCGACATGGGCTCCGCGACCATGGCTCTCGGCGACGACACGATCACCCGACGCGCCGACATCTGGCGCTTTGCCACGCCCGCATACGCCGCGCCCGAGATGCTCACGCAGGATATCGAAGGCATCGCGGCCCTTCGCCGTTCGCCGGCAATCGATGTCTATGCGCTTTCGAGCATTCTGTACCAGCTCTACAGCGGTCGCAAACCGTTTGACTTTGAGTCGACGGACGCCGCTGCAACCGGCTCGTTCTATCTCGTAAAGACCAAGACCAAGCCGGCACCGCTCGAGCCGCGCTGCGAGGGCGATGAAGCGCTCGTCCAAATCATCATGAAGGGTCTCTCAGTCGAGCAGTGTGATCGTCCCACCGAGCAGCAGATGCTCGAGGTGCTCTCGACATACCTCACCGATGCCGAATCCGAGGGCCGCGAGGGCGCGGGCAGTGATGCCGCAATCGGCATCGACTCCGGTACGCACCTTAAGGTCGACGTCGCCGGCGAGCGCGCGCGAGAGATCCTGGAACAGGCCCGGCACGATGCCATGACCCGTCGCCGGTTTATTATCGGTGGCGTCGTTGCAGCCGTTGCGGGGCTCAGCGTCATTGGGGCGGCAACCCATGGCTTTGGCATCCCCGACTACCTGGATGGCATCCGCGGTTCGCTTGACGACTACACCTGGGATCAGCTGCAGGAGATTTCGCTCAAGATTAAGGCCGCCGAGACCCGTAGCGAGGCACGCGAGATTGCCAAGCGCTATCACCTGCTCGATGCCGATGGGCATATCCCCTATCCGTGTACCAAACGTGTCACGCTCACCAACGGGCTGCAGGTTGGCGCGCAGCTTGTGGGCATCCGCCACGATGAGCTTCTGGACGGGACGGGCAAGGCCGGATTGACGTTTATGTTCGATGCGGGTATTGCCGAGCGCAACGCTGCGGCTGAACCGCCGAGCGCCGGCTGGGCAGATTGCGAGCTGCGGGAATGGCTCAACGGCGACGGCCTTAAGCTGCTGCCCAACGAGTTGCGCGCACTCATCAAATCTGTCAAAAAGATCTCGAATAACGCTGGCGCCGCCAACAGTGCATCGTGTCTGAGCGAGTTGCCCGCAACCCTTTGGCTGCCCGCCATGGTCGAGTTGTGCGGTACGCAACCGCCCGAGTCATTTGCCAAGGACTATCACTACCTGGCAGACATCTACAACGGCGAGGGCAAGGGGTACCAACTCTTCCGCGAGCTCAAGGTGAGCCCGTATTCCACGAACGAGACGATGGTCCGCCAGTGGAAGGGCAAGGACACCTGCTGGTGGGAGCGCACGGTGAGCCCCGACTCATCGGAGACCGAAGGCACGCTCTACATAAACCGTGTGGGCCACGACGGCGACGTCTTTACGTACGCAACGCCTGCGGACAACCCCAAGAAGCGGACCTGCGTGATCCCCGGGTTCTGTATTTAGGCGGCGGGCGTCTTGCCGTGACGGGACCCCTCCCCGGCAATTGTCTCGATCTGTAACACTAGCTCGGCAGATACAGGTCTAGATGTTACAGAACGAGACATTTGAGTTGACCGCAGACGCTCTGTCTCGATCTGTAACAGTTAGAGGTCATATTTGCTGCTAGATGTTACAGATTGAGACATTGAGTTTCCTGCCAACTGTTTGTCTTAATCTGTAACAAATACTCGGTAAAACGGGGTCTAGTTGTTACAAATCGAGACGTTTGGACTGCCACTCAACAGTTCGTCTAAATCTGTAACAACTATGGTTCAAAAACCGGTCCAGATGTTACAGATTGAGATGATTGGTTGGGACGGTTCATCGGCCAACCAACCACCCTCATCTGTAACGAAATGTCATACATTTCTTTCTGTACTGGACACCCCCAGGGGGTATGGGTGTATAGTATCAGCAGGTTAACAATTCCAACACCAAATTACAGAAAGGAGAAGCCATGGCTCAAGATAAGTTTGACGTGGGCGGCATGACATGTGCCGCCTGCCAGGCGCACGTGGACCGTGCCGTGAGCAAGCTCGACGGCGTCCAAAGCGTCGCGGTCAACCTGCTCGCCGGTTCCATGATGGTCGACTACGACCCCGCGCGGGTCTCCCCCGACGATATCTGTACCGCCGTCGACCGCGCGGGCTACTCGGCCTCACCCGTCGAAGCGGGCGCCGGTACCGCCGGCTCAAGCGGCAGTACGCAAGCCAGGTCCGGCGCCGCCCATATGGAGTCGCCCACCAAAAAGCTGGAGGCCGCCGCCTCTGCCATGCGCACCCGCCTCATCGTCTCGATCGTATTCCTCGTCCCACTGTTCTACATAGGCATGGGGCACATGCTCGGCTGGCCGCTGCCCGGCATCTTCACCGACCACACCCACAGCATGACGCTCGCGCTCACCGAGCTCGTCCTGCTCATTCCCATCGTCTACGTCAACGACGCGTACTTTATCAACGGGTTTAAATCACTCGCACACGGCGCGCCTACCATGGACGCCCTTATTGCCGTGGGCGCCACCGCCTCCATCGCCTGGTCGCTCTACGCCATGTTCATCATGGCCGACCAATTAGCCGCGGGCCAGGTCCACGAGGCCATGATGACGGGCATGGACAACCTGTATTTTGAGAGTGCGGGCACGATCCTGTCGCTGGTCACCGTAGGCAAATATCTCGAGACACGCAGCAAATCCAAGACCGGCGGCGCCATCGAGGCGCTCATTGACCTGGCGCCCAAGACCGCGACCGTCGTGGCCGAGGACGGTACCGAGGCCACCGTCGACGTCGATGCCATTCTGCCCGGCCAGGTCCTGCGTGTGCGCCCCGGAGAGTCCATCCCTGTCGATGGCGTGGTGCTCGAGGGCAGCTCGGCCGTGGACGAAAGCGCGCTCACCGGCGAGTCCATCCCCGTGGAGAAGACCGCCGGCGACACCGTTAACGCCGCCACCGTCAACCGCACCGGATCGTTTACCTTCCGCGCTACGCGTGTGGGCGCCGACACGTCGCTTGCCAAGATTGTCCAGCTCGTCGAGGACGCCAACGCCACCAAGGCACCCATCGCCCGCATGGCCGACAAGGTCGCCGGCGTGTTCGTGCCCGTGGTGTTCATGATCTCGGTCGTGACCTTCGTGGTGTGGATGGCACTGATCGGTAGCGTGAACGAGGCGCTCACCTCCGCCGTGGCCGTGTTGGTGATCAGCTGCCCGTGCGCGCTGGGCCTGGCCACGCCCGTCGCCATTATGGTCGGCACCGGCAAGGGCGCCGAGATGGGCATTCTGTTCAAGAGCGCCGAGGCGCTGGAGAATCTGCGCAGCGTGGGCACCGTGGTGCTCGATAAGACGGGCACGGTCACCCGCGGCAAGCCTACCGTAACCGATATCGTGGTAGCCACGCGCGCCGACGGCTCGCCCGCCATGAGCGAAAAGGCGCTGCTCAAGCTGGCCGCCGCGCTGGAGCGCTCGAGCGAGCACCCGCTGGCCGAGGCGATTATGGCCGAGTGCGAGACACGCGGGATCGTCGCGCGCATGGTCGAGGACTTTGCCGCCGTGCCCGGACGAGGCGTTACGGCGCGCGAAGGGCAAAACGCCATTGCCGCTGGTAACGTGCGCCTGATGAACGAGTTGGGCGTTACCGTGCCCGCGGGCCTTGCCGAGCAATTTGCCGCCGAAGGCAAGACGCCTCTGTTCTTTGCCAAGAACGGCGAGCTTGCCGGCACCGTCACCGTGGCTGACGAGGTCAAGGAGACGAGCGCCGGGGCCATCGCCGCACTGCGCTCGCTTGGCGTCGACGTGCGCATGCTCACCGGCGACAACCGCGTGACGGCCGAGGCCATCGCCCGCCGCGTGGGGCTGAGCAGCGAACAGGTCATCGCCGACGTCCTCCCCGCCGACAAGGAACGCCACGTGCGCGAGCTGCAGGATGCGGGCGGCAAGGTCGCCATGGTGGGCGACGGCATCAACGACTCCCCCGCCCTGGCGCGCGCCGACGTGGGCCTTGCCATCGGCACCGGCGCCGACATCGCCAAGGAGGGCGCCGACGTGGTACTCATGCGCAGCGACCTCATGGACGTCGCCCGCGCCATCGAGCTGTCGCGCGCCACGATCCGCAACATCAAGCAGGACCTGTTCTGGGCGCTGTTCTACAACGGCATCGGCATTCCGCTGGCGGCGGGCGTGTTCTTCCCCCTCACCGGTTGGCAACTCTCGCCGATGTTTGGCGCCGCGGCCATGAGCCTGTCGAGTGTCTGCGTCGTAAGCAATGCTCTGCGCCTGCGAACCTTTAAGCCTAAAGTGGCAAAATAGGCTCACCATTACGTCCATTTAGAACGGGTTTTCCAGGTGCCCGAGATCGACCTGAAAGAGGAGCGACGCGTACTTTGGTACGCGAGCGACGGCTTGAAGGTCAAGGTCGGGTGCCTGGGAAAGCCGACACAACAGAGAGGAATACCCATGCGTTACACAATCAAGACTACCGGCCTCATGTGCGGCCACTGCGACGCCACCGTCGAGACGGCGTTGCTCAACATAGCCGGCGTGACCGACGCCGACGCCGATCATGAGACTCAGACCGTACAGGTGGAGTGCGCCGACACCGTGACCGCTGAGCAGCTCGCTGCCGCCGTCGAGGACGCCGGCGAGAAGTTCCACGCCCTATCCGTGACCGCCGCGTAGCAGACGCCGCCTACTGAATCCTCAGAAGTTGCGGTGAAATACGGACTGTTGTGCCGCCCTAGGCCTTTAAACGGTCCGTATTTCACCGCAACTGACGGGGATATCCGAAAGATCGACCAGAAACGAGGACCCGCCATGATGGCAGACCACAAATCGGTGACCCGCATGCTCAAGACGGCACGCGGCCAGATCGACGGCATCTTGCGGATGGTCGAGGAGGACCGCTACTGCGTCGATATTTCCACGCAGCTCATGGCAACGCAGGCGCTCATTGCGCGCATCAACGCCGACGTGCTCAAGGCGCATATCGAGGGCTGCGTAACTTCGGCAATCGAATCGGGCGACGAAGACCTCAAAGCCGCCAAGCTCGCCGAAATCGAACGCGTCGTCGACAAGCTCTCCAAGTAATAGGGGCATTGGGGACAGACTTCTTTGCACCGTCTTGGTATTCCGGGGACAGGTATGTTTGCACCACATTGGTGCAGATTAACCTGTCCCCCTTGCTCTAAATCGGGTATAAAGGCGTGCAGCATATCGAACGAAAGGCAATTTGCATGAATGACTTTATGAAGGGTCGCAATGGCGCCGATGAACTCACCATCGTGATGGGTTTTGCCGGCATCGTCATCGCGATGATCGGATCGATAGCCCGCATCCAGTGGCTCAGCTGGATTGCCATCGCCGTAATCGTGATTGGCGTGCTGCGCGGCCTGTCCAAAAATATCGACGCACGTCGCAAGGAGAACGAGGCCTTTGTCGCCGCGACTGCAAACGTACCCGGCTTGGGCAAGTTTGTAGCCAGCTTGGGCGGCGGAGCTGCAGCGGCCAACGCCTCGCGCGCAGCCGGTACTAGCAAGGAAGACTTTGAACGTGCCAAGCGCACGGCCAAAAAGATGTGGAAGGGTCGCAAGACCACGGCATACCTCAAGTGTCCCAACTGCGGCCAGATGCTCTCCGTCCCCAAGGGCAAAGGCAAGATCCGCGTCACCTGCCCCAAGTGCCACGCCAAGATGGAAACCCGCTCCTAGCGCCCGCACGCGGGACAAATAAATCAGGTTTGTTTGTCCCAAATCTTAAGTATTTGTTCGATAAAAAAGCCGAGGCCTCGTGTTGAGACCTCGGCTTTTTGTATGCGGTAACAGAGTTGTCCCTTTGTCACACCTATGCCACGCCGTCGCGGGCGAGCTCCTCGGCCAGTGCCTCGGACGGCATGGCCATAATCGTGTCGAGCTCGGCGTCCACCTCGGGAATACGCTTCACCTTGAGTTTGCGCACCAGATCACCACGGCACATCACGTACGCCGGCTCACGCAGTGCGCACAGGTCATCGAGCGGGTTCTTGCGCGTCACCAGGATATCGGCGGCCTTGCCGCACTCGATTGTGCCGGTCTCGCCGCCCAGCCCCAGCAGCTCGGCATTGACCTGCGTGGCCGTATGCAGCGCGAAGGCGTTACTCACACCCACGTACTTGGCAAAATAGGCCACCTCACGCCACATGTCGTACTGCGTCACGAACGGGCAGCTCGAGTCCGTGCCAAGGCCCACCTTAACGCCAGCTTCCAGTGCGGCACGGGCGCTCTCGATGATGCCCGAGCACACGATGTCGCCGTTCTTCTTTTGTGTATCGGTCGAATGGGTCTTTTCCGGGTCGAGCAATACAAACGGCAGCGCCGGGCTGATCGTGCAGGTAACGCTGGGCGCACGCCCCTCGAGCTGCGTGCCCGCGGCGCCACGGTACAGCTCCAGAATCTCGGACGTCAACGGAGCGCCGTGCTCAATCGTGTCAACGCCGGCCTCAAGCGCAACCTTCACACCCTCGGTACTCTCGACATGGGCCATGACCGGAAGGCCCATATCGTGCGCCGCCTTGCACGCCGCCGCGGCAACCTCCACCGGCATACGCAGCACGCCCGGCTCGCCCACCTCGGTCGCATCGAACACACCGCCCGTTACGAACAGCTTAATGACGTCGGCACCGCGCGCATACAGGTCGCGCACCTGTTCGGCTGCCTCGGCGGGACTGTTTGCCACCTGGGCGAACAAGCCCGCACCATGGCCGCCCGGCACCGTGACGCCCGTTCCCGGCGCCACCAGGCGAGGACCTTGATACTTGCCGGCGTCGATGGCATTACGAACGGCGATGTCGGCAAACAGTGGGTCGCCCGCGCCGCGCACCGTGGTCACGCCGCTTGCCAGTTGTTGTTGGGCGCTGCCCTGAAGAATATGGCGCACGATGGCGCGCCCCACGGGATTATCGAGCTTCTTCATCAGCGCGCCCGCATCGCCCGCCGAAACCGGCTTGCCCGAACCGCACAGATGCACATGCATATTGATGAGACCGGGCATGAGATACGCACCTGCCAGGTCGATGACCTCGGCACCTGCAGGTGCCTGCGCCACAGCACTCGGCCCCATCCACGTGATGACGCCGCGCTCAACAGTCACGGCCATATCGGGTTGCGGCTCCATATGCTCCGAACCATCCAGGACGGTCGCATTGATAAACAACGTGGAACGATCGGTAGATGCCATATCGAGCTCCTCCCTCACGATTAACATGAACATTTGTTCATTATCACCTAGTCCCGCTGGATTGCTGCAGACGCATCGGTTAACGGAGGGAAGAGGGGATGTGGGGGACGGAATACGTTGCAGCCCCATCCCAGCAACATCAGGGGAATGTCTCGATCTGTAACAGTTACGGGCTCAAACAGCCGCCAAGCGTTACAGATCGAGACAAATAGACACGCGACGGCGCTGCGACAGCCCATCCCCTACTCCCACTCCTGCTCGTAGATGTTGAGCGACTTCACGTACCGCCCCTGGGCGCCCATAATGTCGCGGACCAGGCGCAAAAAGAAGCTGATGCACGAGGTGTCAAAGCCGTCCTGCAGATCCTCGGGATGCACCGCACCCGGCCCATCGACCGCCGTGTCACTCAGGCGCGCGATGTCATACAGATAGAGCTGCCCCGCCGTCAGCCAGACATCGTCGACGCAGGCGAGGCGCACCGCAATCGCACCGTCGCTCCAATGCTCCTTTTGCACGATATGCGGGTCGTAGACATCAAAGCGACGGTCGGCACGCGTATCCTTCAGCGCAACCATGCCGTTCGCAGGATCCTTGTCCAAAATGCCAAAGCGCGAGAAATACTGCGTGTCGCGTACCTGCTCGAGCCGCTTGAGCGAGGCAGGCGAAAGCGATGCCGGCGGTTCGTCAACATACAGCTCGAGCAGCGTCTTGCCATGGCGATAGGGGCGCTCGAAGAGCAGCCAATCGGTAAATGCCATGTTGTAGGCCATGATTTCGTTTTGCGAAGGCTCGGTGCAATAGCTGAGCCACGGGTCGACAATGATCTCGAACTGTTCGCGTGCCGGCTCCAAAAACTGGAACTTCCGCAGCATCCAAAAATGGGCCATGTCGGCAATATCGTTGCCGACGGCTTCGGCCAGCTGCGCTCGGTCTAAAACGTGGTCAGTCACGGCATCCTCCTCAAACTGATGAACCTCAATTTGAGCTTACGAGGAGGGCGGGCAGCCACGACCAGCGCGGGCAAAATAGGCCTCCGGCTGCAAACCAGATGCTGACCAAACACTTGACGGGATGCTTGACCGAAAATGCGCACCGCAACAAAACAGCATGTAAACATAGACGGCCAACCCGCCCTTTTGAGCCAGATACCCGCAGCCACCACAGAAACAACAGGTGACCACAGCCTAAGAAGTCGACAAATGAACACCCGTACGTCGACAAACGAGCAAATCGCTCGCAAA